>NZ_FXAJ01000001.1:1066467-1421957 GCF_900177535.1 Priestia filamentosa | reverse complement strand
ACTCCGGTTGCTCCGGTGATTCCCGTTACTCCGGTTGCTCCGGTTGCTCCGGTGGTTCCGGTGATTCCCGTGGCTCCGGTCTCTCCCGTGGCTCCCGTTACTCCGGTTGCTCCGGTGATTCCCGTTACTCCGGTTGCTCCGGTTGCTCCGGTGGTTCCGGTGATTCCCGTGGCTCCGGTCTCTCCCGTGGCTCCGGTCGTTCCGGTGACTCCCGTTGATCCTGTAGCTCCGGTTGTTCCCGTGATTCCCGTGGCTCCCGTGACTCCGGTTACTCCTGTAACCCCGGTCGCTCCGGTGACTCCGGTTGTTCCTGTGACTCCCGTTACTCCTGTAACTCCGGTTGATCCGGTCTCTCCCGTGGCTCCGGTTGTTCCGGTGACTCCGGTTGCACCGGTCTCTCCTATGGCTCCCGTTGCTCCACCAGAAGCAATAAGTGTATAATCCTCTGAACTTCCCGGTATGCCACTTGGAGAGTCCACGTTTGCTACATACAGACTCCCATCAAATGCAACAAGTTCTCCTGCACGATAAAATGGAGCACTTGCTGCATTAAATGTCACTACTCCCTCATCAAATCCGACCCCTGTTGCTCCCGTTACTCCTTGAGCACCTGTTGGACCTGTTGAACCAGCAGCTGCCAAAAGTGTATAATCTGGCGAATTTCCTGGCAGTCCTCTTGGGGAAGCTATATCTGCTATATATAAACTTCCATTATAGGTGACAACCTGACCTGCTGGATAACTCGGCGCGCTTGCTGCGCTAAATGGTACTACTCCTTCTAATCCTATACCTGTCGAGCCTTGAGGACCTGTTGGACCAGGCGCTCCTGAAACTCCTGTTGGTCCTGCTAGTCCTGTCGCCCCCCTTGATGCCAACAATGTATAATCTGGCGAACTTCTCGGTATACCTCTTGGAGAAGCTATATCTGCTATATACAAACTTCCATTATAAGTGACAACCTGACCTGCTGGATAACCTGATGCAGCTGCTGCACTAAATGGAACAACACCCTCTAAGCCAATCCCTGTTGCCCCTGTTGCCCCTGTCGCACCTGTTGCTCCACGCACCCCTGCTGAAGCAATTAATGTATAATCTGACGATGTACTTGGTAACCCATTTGGAGAAGCTGTGTTTGTAATATAAAGACTTCCCATGTAAGTAATAAGCTGACCTTCAGGATAGTTAGGAGCTTCATTTGGATTAAAAGGAACAACATCTTGTAGACCTATTCCTTGTGGACCTCGTGGACCTTGGGGGCCTGGAGGTCCTTGAGGGCCTCTAACCGTTGGAGTTCCACACTTCTCTCCATCATCATAATCGCAGCCACAATCAAGCACTCCCCAGTCTCTAAATCTATAATGACAACAGCAAAATTCCCTTCTTCTTCCGCAGTTGTTACAACGAAAGCCCATAAATCCACCTCCAAAAATAGGATATTCATCAGCCACTACTAAGTGTGAATTTATCCATAATAAAACCAAAATAAGAAGGGCACATTTTTTGTACATTTATAACGATTATCCTCCAAATTTTCTCTACAACTTGTTTAATTTTTTATATTAAGGGTAGTGATAACTAAGGAGAGTGATATGGATGTTATACAGCACAGATCATATTCACGGGTTTACCCTTTCAGCTCAAGACGATGAACTTGGTAGAGTAGAAGATATTTATTTTGATGATGAAAAATGGACGCTACGCTATCTTGTAGCAAATACAAAAAAATGGCTACCAGGTAAAAGCGTACTTATTCCTCCCGCTGCGCTGAACGCTATTAACATGGATGACAAATATTTTGGCGTAAATTTAACAAAGCAACAAGTAAAAGACAGCCCTGATATTGATGCCCATAAGCCGATTTCCCGTCAGCATGAAAGAGAGCTTCTTACTTATTATGGATTTGTTCCTTATTGGGGGATGACAGGTTTATGGGGAGAAGGATCGTATCCGAAAGATATTTCAAAAAGAGAAAACGAGACTGAAGAAATTGAAACTCCTGCTGCTAATGAGGAAGCTCACCTTCGCAGTGCGGTAGAAGTCATTGGTTATTCCATCCAAGCAACAGACAGCGAATTTGGATATGTAGAAGACTTTATTTTGGAAGAAGATACGTGGAGAATTCGTTATATTGTTGTTAATACAAAAAGCTTTTGGTTTGGCAAAAAAATTCTTATTTCCCCTAACTGGATTACAAAAGTGGATTGGGACACCCAAAAAGTGTATATAAACCTTTCAAAAGACAAAATCAAGAGCGGTCCAGAGTATAACTCAAATGAGCCGATTACGGAAGAATTTGAAAAACAGTTAGATGATATGTATAAAGGACAACATATTTAAAAAAGGAAGCGGTTAGCTTCCTTTTTTATCATGCTCACAATGTTTTCTATGTTTGGGCGGCATGAAATTATGCTCTTTTTTCTTTTCATAATGACGCTCAATATGAGCAAGCATCTCTTTTCCTTGTTTCTCTGAAATCACTCCATATTCCATATATTTCGTAATGATTTCTTTTTTCTTTGTGAAAAGCTCTTTTTGTAGCACTGAAATCTCTTTTTGCTGTTCTTCTGTCAACTTTACTTCATTATTCGTATTTTCAGGAGCTCCAAATGTTGTGATAGGAGTCAGAAATCCGAATAGGAAAGAACAGAGAGTAAAAATAAACAAATATTTACGCATAAAACACGCTCCTTTCAAACGACTTTATTGTTAGTATGTGAAAAAAGCGTGTTCTTATACTATTTTTTCCTCTTTATCCTTTACTGTTTACACATGCGGTTTCCTGATGAAAAATGTCCAACATCTTATCCCATGCTTTGTCTATTTGTTCATCTAGGCTAAAAAGTCCCGACGTTCCAATAATAAACACTTCATTTCCTGCTTGTGCAAGCTCCTTAAACGTCCGTTCATTACAAGATCCATCAACTTCAATTAAATAGTTATATCCTCTCGTTTCTTTCAACTCTTTAGCGAGCTTAATCTTTTCTTTCATTTCAGCAATGAACTTTTGCCCTGCAAACCCTGGGTCAACTGTCATAATCGTTAGTTTATCTACAAGATGAATATATTCATTTATGCTACTAAGCGGAGTCGCAGGGTTTAGAACAACTCCAAATTTTGCTCCTCTATCTTTAATATGATAGATAAGTCTAAAAGCATTCCTAGTAATGATTTCAGCATGAAGACTAATATAATCTGCTCCTGCATCAATTGTTGGTTCAACAAAATCTGCTGGATTTTCTACCATAAGATGAGCATCAATAGGAATTGTACTAAGTTTCTTTAATTGTTCAATAAAAAACGGAGAAAGCGTGATATTTTTCACGTAATGACCATCCATAATATCCACATGATAAAAATCTGCTCTCTTGTTTAGGCACTGAATTTGCTCTTTAAATTTTGTTAAGTCCATACACATTAGTGATGGAGAAAATTTGTATGCCACTTTTCTCATCCTTTCTTTCACGTTTATCCGAAGAAGCTAAGAAGTTTGCCTAGTAGAATACCAATAATGCCAAAGTCCGTATCTCCAAATGTTGTTCCTTCTAACCCAAGTGATCCAAGGACTGGGAGAAGAAGGGCTGGCAAAAACGAAATAATGATACCGTTTACAAAGGACCCAATAATCGCTCCTCTTCTTCCTCCAGTAGCGTTTCCGAATACCCCAGCTGTTGCTCCGCAAAAAAAGTGAGGAACAAGGCCAGGAACAATAACAGTTAAACCGACAAGTGGAAGAAGAAAAACGGAAAGAATTCCACCCGCAAAACTGCTTAAGAATCCAATGATAACCGCATTTGGAGCAAATGGAAACACCGTGGGACAATCAAGAGCAGGCTTCGCCCCTTTAACGACTTTTTCTGCGATTCCTTTGAAGGCAGGAACAATTTCTCCAATCGCCATTCGTACACCAGCTAATACGATGTACACTCCTGCTGCGAAAGTAACGGCTTGAATGAAGATAAAGACGATAAAATTCGTTCCTCCACTAAGCTCGCTTTCAATAAAAGACGGGCCTGCAAAAGGTGCTACAACTAAAAACAAAATAGCCATTGTTAAAGAGATTGCCACAGAAGTATCGCGTAAAAAGCCGAGCGACTTTGGTACTTTAATATCTTCGGTTGTTTTTGTCTTATCTCCAACAAGCTTTCCAATAAATCCAGCCATGAAGTATCCAAATGAACCGAAATGACCAAGAGCGAAGTCATCACTTCCTGTAATTTTCCTTGTATAACGCTGTAAGATCGCTGGTGAAAAAACCATCATGGCTCCTAATAAAAGAGATCCAATAATAACAAGCGGAACACCTGTTACGCCCCCTGTTACTAAGACAACAGCAAGCATTGCAGCCATGTAGAGAGTATGATGACCTGTTAAGAAAATATATTTAAAAGGTGTAAATTTTGCAATCAAAATGTTAGCAAGCATTCCAAATACCATAATAAGAGCTGTCTCTGTTCCGAATGACTTTTGAGCAATGGCAGCCATTGCATCTGTGTTTGGCACAACTCCCGCTATCGCAAACGCTTTTTCAAACATTTCTCTGAAAACGCCAAGGGAACCTTCGATAACGGCCGCACCCGCTCCTAGTATGACAAAACCCATTACCGTTTTTAATGTTCCCGAAACCGTGTCTGCAGCACTTTTCTTCTGCAAAAGCAAACCAATTAGAGCAAACAAACCAATTAAAATTGATGGGGTTCCTAAAATGTCTTTCATAATAAAATCAACCATGCTGCTTCCCTCCACTCCTTTCTTCCATTACCTCTTTAAATATTAAAGGTTTTCAGAAAGAGCCTTTTTAATGGCTTCTTGATCAAGTAAATTAACTAAACCTACAACATTTCGGTTTCCATCTTCTAAGTTTTCAACGATATCTTGAGCTCCAAGGTAAAGATCTGCTTCTTCACTTTTACTTGATGCTAAATCGGTATGAGAAACTTCCGCTTGTAGCCCAAGTTCTTCTAACGCTTTTTTGACATTCATTTCTACAATAAAGCTGCTTCCTAATCCGTTTCCACATACAACTAATACTTTTTTCATTTTTATCGCTCCCTTTATTTTGAATATTTAGTAATTAGATCGATGACTTCTTCCTTTGAATCTGTATTAATCATTTTTTCTACATTCTCTCGCTCGCTAAGTAATGTTGTGAGCTGTGATAATGCTTTGAGATGGGTTTCATTATCGATTGCTGCTAAAACAATTACAAGCTGAACCCGATGTCTGTCTTTATTTGAGAAAGAAACGGATTTTGATAACGTCATCAAGCTCATGCTCAGCTTGTTGACGCCTTGCTCAGGCCTTGCATGTGGAATAGCTACATCTGTTGTGATTACAATATACGGTCCTAACTCTTCCACATTTTTTATCATTGCTTTTATATACTCTTCTTGTATATCTCCGTTTTCTAGCAGTGGAATAGCAGCATAACGAATTGCTTCTTGCCAACTTAACGGAGATTCTTTTAGATTGATATTTTCTTTGATTAATAAGTCACTAAGCACAGGCTTACTCCTTTCTCCTTTTCCATGTAGAATAGGTTGATATAGATGTTCTTTTAACTTTTGATACAAAAGCTTCTCATCTTGAATTTTAGCGTGTTCACGGATAAGATCCATAATTCCTTCAACAGAATGAGATAGAACATGCCCATCTTCAATGATTGTACTCACTTTCTTTAGTAAGCTTGCTTTTTCTCCTTCCGTTAAAATCGGATTAACGAGAAACACTGGACAACCTCGATTCGGAATGGAGACAGTTGAAACAACAAAATCTACATGGAGTGGCATTGTTTCATACTCCCTAAGAGAAACCGTTGTTTGAAAATCTACAGTTGAAAAAAGACTATAAAGCTGTGTTTCTAGCATCCTCGATGTCCCAACACCACTTGCACAAACAATGAGCGCTTTTTTTCTTTTGGCTGGTACTGTTCCCTCTTTTCTCATCCATCCTCCGAAATGAATGGCAATATAAGCGATTTCATCTTCACTCATTTTATTGTGAGCTGCTTTTTCAACATGATGGACAACTTTTTTCGTAATATTATAAACATCTTTATAGGTAGATTGAATCGTATGTGAAAGCGGGTTATCTACAGGAAGCCCGTATTTCACCCTATAAAAAGCTGGACGAAGATGAATGAGTAAGTTATGTTCTACTTCCTTTTCATTTCGAAACATTACACATGCATATTTTTGAAAATCTGTTACCATACTTCTTACAATCGTTCTAAAGAAAGAAAAATCTTTTTGTTCTAAATTATGAGTTGTGAAATCATTAACTTTTGAACCAAGCAAGTGTGTTGTTAAGTAATATACTTCATCTTCTTGAAAAAGAATGCTCCACTTTTTGCTCAGTTTTTCAGCAATAGTCTTTGCGCTTTGAAATTCCTTTGTTTCTTTCAGCACGTTTTTCTCAACAGAGTCTATTTTTATCCATTTTCCTCTCTTCATTCTTTTTAAAAAAAGCAACGTGTTAACACTAAGCATATAAAGAACATCATCAGTGAATTTTAAGGAGAGCTCTTGTTCACTTTCTATAAAAAGAGCGAACATAGTTGTAAGCTCTTCTAAGAAAGATGGCGCATAGTGTGCTAACTTTTCTTCAAATCCTTCTCTTCCCTCTTTCACAATAATTTCTTGCAAAAAACAAGAAAGAGATTTTCGCTTCTGTTCTTCTTCCCCACGTATGATATAACCTGTCGTCTTTGAAGCCCGTAGCTCTAATTGAAACGCCGAAAGTATTTTTTTAAGTTTTTTCACATCGTCAAGCATTGTGTTTCGACTAACTTTTAAATACATCATTAAATCGTGAAGATATATTTCTTTTTCTCTAATAAAGATAATAATAGCTGTCCAAGCCACTCTCTCTCTTGGGGAGTAGTCGTAACTGCTTATAATCTCCTCCTTTTCAACACTTCGCTTTGTTTCTTCATCAAGAAAGTATCCTGCTCCTCTTACATATTGCAGAGGATAAAGCCCAGTTTCTTGCAGCCAGCTGTTGATTTTTTTAACATCATAGTAAATCGTTCTCTTAGATACGTGGGCAAACTTCATTAATTCTTCTACAGAGATACAAGAGCTTGTTTTTGTTAGCGCTCTCAGAATGGCTGAGCTTCGTTGATCTAAGGACATAGCAATCCACTCCTTTTATCTTGATGCATTTTGTTTTACCGCTATCCCCTATGCTTTTACTATATGAGATATTAACTAAAGAAAATAGACCGAATGAAAGCGACAAAAGTTTGCAAAAATTAGACTTTTGCAAACTTTACTTTCAATATTTGTGATATTGTTCACGAGTGCAGATGTTTTAAAATATGATTTAGTTCTCTATATATTGCTACGATATCTTCAAGGCTCATTCTTACAAGACCACTTGAAGAAGGAGCAACAAAATCGATCGTTCCTTCAACAACTCCCTTTCCTTGAATTCCCCAAGGTATTTTACGTTCATTCCGGTATTCCTGATATACGCCTTTTCCTACGAAGCATGCAATCTTTGGTTTGAATTTGTTAATCTTTCTTCTTAATTCTTCCCTTCCTTCTTTATATTCTTCTTTTGCAATATCTTCTGCCCCTTTTGTTGGACGGGAAACAATATTTGTAAGTCCATAGTTAAAATCCAAAAGCTTATAATCCTCTGTAGGGTGAAGTTTCCTTGGCGTTAATTTAGCCTTTTCTAAAATAGTCCAAAATCGATTGCTCGGATGTGCAAAATGGTGACCGATGTGCCCTGAACGAATGCTAGGATTAAAACCTACAAACAAAATATCAAGATCTTCTTTAAGGTAATCTGCAACTTTTTCCATACAAAAACTCCTTTAAAAATTGTTTTAATTCTTATCATATCGTACTACCTCATATAGAAACAACTTAGAAAACCGATAAAGGAGAAAAGCATCTTTTCTTAACTTTTTTTATAAATTTCTAATGCCCTGTATAACCTCTCCTTTTGAGCCATATAGTGTAGAGAACAAGCTATTTTATTTGAATAGAGACATTGCGAGCTTGAAGTCAATATGATATATATTGTTAGGGATTAATTAAGATCTTCATTTTATTATTATATGAAAGAAACGAGTGTTGAAATGAATTTTGAGACGTTAATAAATCAAAATGATGAAACAATAAAACTTGTCATTGAGTACGAATTTCCGGACAAAAGATGTGTAGGTGGAAAATATGTTCCTTCTACAAATTCAATTTTTCTATTTGAACATGATATTGAAATTCAGTGTCGCCAGATGTTTGGCTCACTTGAACATTTAGACTCCTATCGGTGGATTGTTTTCGGACATGAATTAGGACATGCGCTTGATCCAGCGCTTTCTTTTCTGAGTAAGAAGCTAGAGGAAACAGGTGATGCTTATTATTTATATAAGATCGAAGAAAATGCATGGAATATTGCTGAAGATCTTCTTCCCTTTGTTGAGAGAGGAATTTTTCAGAGGGTAAGGCAAGAATCATTAGCTGTTCACACGAAAAAGGTACAAAATATTAGCTAAAAGAAAACTCACATATTTTGAAATAAAAACGAGGAAAGAATATTCTCCCCTCGTTTTTATCTTCCTATTTAAACATATAAGTGTTTAAAGTTGCTAAAATCCCTACCAATTTCGTTTTCCTATTTATTCTTCCTAAGTTATTCATAAGCAATACTTTCTTTTTCATATATACACACCATTTGTAGATTATCTCTATTTTTAACTCTTCTGGGCTAACAATAGTACCTTTTTACACTTCTTAAATAAGGCTCATTAATTTTAATTTATTCATTTAATCCTATACTTTCCTAGACTATAGAATTCCCCGCCCTTTGTAAGCCCTTCCATTTAATGATGCTTTTTGCGATTACTTTATGAGTTGCACCTTCTAAATCTTTCATTATATTTCACTTTTTATTATCAACTATTTCAACTCGTTTTACATCTCCTATAACGAATATGTAGGATAATGCTCCAACTAAAGCAACTGCACTAACAAAAATTAATGCTCCATTAAAAGAAGCTGTCCTGCTTACAATCACTCCGATAACAATAGGAGTAACAATAGCGGCTAAGTTCGCTGCAAGGTTGAATACTCCGCCTGCCAGTCCAACCAGCTCCTTTGGCGCCATATCTGAAACAAGTGTCCATGTAATATTGGACATGCCTTGAGCAAAAAAAGCAATGGACATAATCGTAATAACTAAGCCTATGGATTCTGTATAGTTCGCTAATACAATTGAACAAGAACCTAAAAGCCCAATAATAACAGGTGTTTTCCTGGCAATATTTAAAGACAAACCACGTTTCACCATTTTATCTGACCAGTATCCCCCTAAAAGCACTCCAATTCCTGCTGCAATATATGGGAATGATCCCATAAATCCAGCTTTTAAAAATGTCATTCCTTTTTCTTGAGTGAGATAGGTTGGAAACCATGTTAAAAAGAAATAAAGAGTGGAGGCAATTGAGAACTGTCCAAGATACATCCCAATAAACTGGCGATATTTGAACAGATGCTGTATATCTGACCATTTCATTTTATGACTCTGTTTGTCCTTTTCTATTTTAACAAGTGCCCCTCCCTCTTCTATATACTTCAACTCTTCTTCATTAATATGCTTGCTTTGCGTTGGCTCACGATAAACCTTAAACCAAACAATCGCAAATAATAGTCCAATAACTCCTGTTACAATAAAAATGGAGTGCCACCCAAAAGATGACAAAAGCCAAAACAAAAATGGCGTAGCTAAGGCTAACCCTACATATTCACCAGCCGTATAGACTCCTGTTGCCAACGCTCTTTCCCGCTGAGGAAACCATGACGCAACAACACGACTATTGGCGGGAAAAGCAGGTGATTCTGATAAACCTAGTCCAAGCCGGAGACCAAAAAGCGTACCAAAGTTTTTAGCAAATCCTTGAGCAAGAGTGAAACAAGAAAATAAGATGAGAGATAATCCATAGATGAGTCGAGGACCAAATCGATCTATAAACCATCCCCCTGGAATTTGCATAAAAGCATAGGTCCATCCGAATGCTGAAAGAATGAGTCCCATTGTTGCAGCATTTAACCCTAAATCATCTTGGATACTAGAAGCAGCGACAGCCATGTTTGTACGATCTAAATAGTTAATAGCTGTTCCTACAAATAGGAGAGCAAGAATTGTAAAACGTGCTCGAGATCGTTTTTTTCTTTTAACTTGTTGAATGGGCCTCTCCTTTTGTGTCTCCAATTGATAGCTCATCAATATTCCTCCTTTAAATAAGTCTGTTAAGAAAAGAAGGTATGTTAGCGCAAATTGGTGAATGATACATGCCGTTTTAATTTCTTTATCTTTATGTCTTCTTCACACCCTAATCTCCCTTTCTTATAAAAGCGAGACTTCTAATCATAACCCCTTTAAATCAAAGATACTAGAAAGCAAGAAAGAGATGAGTCTACCTTACTTTCTAGAGCAAAACAGATTGTTTCATATAAAAAATTTCCTCTACTCTATATGTGATTTCTTCCTTTCAACATCTATTATTTATTTGGAAACATGCTGTATCACATTTAGGGCAGTGAACACTCTAATACAGTAAGATGAGCTAAAGAAAGTTGTCTTTTCCTTTTCTCTGTTTCCTCCTCCCCCCTGCTTTTTAGACCGAGACATGGTGAATGGTTTTGTTCGGTGAATATATATCCATAATATTCCAATGGCCTGCTGTCGGGACTGGATTGTTTAACATAGCTACATCAATAACAAATGGTTTATTAGCTGCAATAGCTTTTTCTAGAGTTGGCTTAAATTCTTCTGCAGATTGAATTTTCACTCCTTCTACTCCATAAGCTTTAGCAATTGCTGCATAATCTGGTGAATAGTCTTCACCATCTTTTTTAAACACTGTACCGAGCGTTGTACCGAAATGTGCCTTTTGCAAACCAGCAATTGTACCAAACGCATAGTTATTCATAATAATCCATATAACCGGAATATTTTCTTCAGCTGCCGTAGCAAGTACGGCTGGATTTTGCCCAAATCCCCCATCACCCACAAGGGAAACAACAACTTTATCTTGTAAAGCAATTTTAGCACCGAGAGCAGCAGGAGCTCCAAATCCCATTGTTGCAAATCCTCCAGGTGTTAAAATACTGCCAGGTTCATAGATTGGAAACTGTTGGCCAACCCCATTCTTATTCCAACCTACGTCTGTTGTAATGTAAGCATCTCTTGGGAGTACTTGACGTACTTCTTCTAAAATTCGCTGAGGCTGCATTGGAAAGACATTATCTTGAATAAATTTCATATTATTCTCTTTAAACTCTTTGCGATATTCTGAGATTTCTTTCTCTAATTCTTTATTAATTATCCCTTGTGGTACAAGTTCTTTTGCCACCCTATTTAACACCGTTAAAGCTTGTTTTAGGTCAGCAACAACCCCCATTTCAACAGGATAGTTTCGACCAATCTCTGTTGGATCGATATCAATTTGAATGAGTTTTGTTGGTGGGAAATTAAATGTATATTCTGATTCCCAAGAGCTAGAATCAGCTTCTGCAAAACGTGTTCCAAGGGCTAAAATGTAATCAGCCTCTTTACATTTATTATTGATAAACTCTGTACCCCAAAAACCCGTCATTCCTAATGTTAAAGCATGGTCATCAGGTAAAGCGGATTTCCCCATTAAAGAATGAGCTACTGGAATACTTAAATGATCGACAAGTTCTTTCAATTCTTCTGCTGCATGTGCTAACATAATGCCACCTCCCACGTAAAGAAGCGGGTTTTTAGCATTAATAAGCGTTTCAATAATTTTTTTAGCGGTTATGTCATCAATAGAAGGTTTCTGAAAGTTTTTCGTATTGTGTTTTAAGCGCTGGAATAGAGAAACATCTATTTTCTCGGAAAAAATATCCATTGGAACGGATACAAGGACAGGACCAGGGTTTCCATTTTCAGCTATAGCGAAAGCCTTTTCAATAATTTCTGGAAATAACTCGGGGCTGTCTACTCTCCACGCTCTTTTTACAAATGGACGATAAATTTCATATTGGGAAGCATCCGCATGTAAGTTCACTTCTTGATGTGGATGTTTTCCATAATAATGAGTTGGAACGTCTCCAGCAATAACAACCATTGGAACTGAATCAAGGGCAGCATTCGCTACTCCTGTAGCTGCATTTGTCAATCCTGGGCCTAAGTGACTCAAAACAACAGAAGCTTTTCTTGTAACTCGAGCATATCCATCTGCTGCATGTGCTGAAATTTGCTCATGTCTAACGTTAATAAATTTAATATTACTTTCTTCCAAAGCTGTTAAAACGGCAATATTCGTATGTCCGCAAAGTCCAAAAATATGCTCTATGCCACGGTTCTCAAGATACTCTACTAGCTGATGAGAAATTAATTTTTTCATATGTCTACTCCTTCTTTAGAGATAATTAAGCATAAGCTAATTGCTCATCTATTTTTAATCATTATCAGAAAGCTGCAACACGATCATTTTTGTTTCTGTCATATCCTCTATCGCATATCGAGGACCTTCACGTCCAATTCCACTGTCCTTGACTCCCCCATATGGCCAATGATCAAGTCTGAAATTTGATGTGCCGTTAATCACAACTCCCCCCATGTCTAGCTTGCTTGCTACTTTGTAAGCTAAATCAATTTGATTCGTAAAAATTCCCGCTTGTAGACCAAATGAAGAATCGTTTGCTTCTTCAATTGCTTCCTCAATCGTTTCGTATGGAATAATACTCACAATTGGACCAAACACTTCTTCACAAATAACCTTACTTTTTTTAGGAGGATTCAGTAGTATAGTAGGCTCTACCGTTGCTCCAGATCGATTTCCTCCACAAATGACTTTTGCTCCTAATTCGACTGCTTCTTCAATCCACTCTTTCACACGCATCGCTGCATTTTGATCAACAACACATCCAACATCTGTATCAGGTAAAAGTGGGTCACCTATTTTAAGCTTGAGTACCTCTTCTTTTAACAGATTTGTAAACTTGTCTACGACTGATTGATGAACATAAATTCGTTGAACAGAAATACAACTTTGCCCAGAGTTACTAAAACCAGTTTTAGCGCACATTTTAGCTGCTCGTGTAATATCTGAATCATCGTGAATAATAGTAGCCGCATTTCCGCCAAGCTCAAGTAAAACTTTTTTCATTCCAGCTAGTTTACATATGTTTCTGCTTGCTACTGTCCCGCCTGTAAAGGATATAACGTTCACACGGTCATCTTTTACAATTTGTTGAACAACTTCTCTTCTGCCAAGTACCATACTAATCGCATTTTTTGGAAAACCTGCTTCAAGTAGCAACTTAATAAGTTCTGTAGCAACTAAAGTTGTTTGAGAAGAAGGCTTTAAAATGACGGTATTTCCTGCAGCAAAAGCTGGTCCAATTTTATGACAAACAAGATTTAAAGGAGCATTAAATGGAGTGATTGCTGCTACAACTCCTACAGGCACTCGAAAAGTGGAAGCAATAGCTTTTGTCCCTCGTTCAGAAGCATCACCTGGCAACGTTTCTCCCATTAACCTTTTAGCTTCCTCACCTGATAATTCAAATGTTTCAATAGAACGACTCACTTCATCTAGTGTATTTTTTAGAGGCTTTCCTAACTCAAGAGAGATAAGTTTGGCGAACTCCTCTTTTCTCTCCTCTAATAAATAAGCTACTCTCTTCAAAATTTTAGCTCTCTTATGAGAAGGGATAGCTGCTATCTCTTTTTTCGCTTCATAAACAGAGACTAATGCTTTTTCCACGTCTTCTTCAGTTGATAATAGTTGCTCTCCTATTACCTCATTTGTGTATGGACTTGTAATAGTAACCGTTTCACGTTCTCCTGAAATCCACTCTCCCTGAATATAAGGCTGAGATTTTCTAAAGTTTGTTTTTAACATATAAACCACCCATCTTTCTGAATATTTTTTCTTTTCACCCTTTAATACTGCCTTTATTTCGTTGTAGCCAATGTGTTTTTAGCTCTTTTATCATGATTATGAAAGGAACTAAACATTTTCTATGCTACTATCGCTTTCAACAGTATCTCTTAGTGCGCAGACTGCTTCATAAAATAACCAATCTTTCGCAAGGCAAACCTCATATTAAGTATGTTTGTCCTCACCTCCTTCAAAGTACCTTTTATTAAAAGTCTATTATCAAACGCTTACATTTTAACTTTATACTAGTATACAAGATGATTAAACATGCTTATTTTATTAAATTTGGAGATTGAAGAGCGAGCTTAAATCCATAATTTTTGACATGTTATGGATTTAAGCCTCTCTTAGTCTAATTGAAAATAATCAGGATATTTATCAATCACTTTTTGCAAATAATTAGGAGATTGTCTAAGATGTTTAGTTAAGAGGTCTTCTACTTTAACAGGATCTTTATTTATAAGAGCATCAAATATCGCTTGATGATCGTCCGTAATCCTGTTAGTATCCTTTCGATCATAGAATTCTAGATATCTTAATCTATTTACATGCCCACGAAGTCGGTTTATGAAAGAAAGAAGTGTTGCATTGTCTACTTCATCCATTACAATCTTATGATAAACTTCGTCCAATCGGAAAAATTCAACGTAATCTTGCTTACGTGATGCTTGTCTTTGTTCTTCTAAATTTTCTACAATACTTTTATACATTTTCTGAAATCGATCTTCTTCATTATTCCAATCTATTGCCACTTTCTTAAAAGCGCTTATTTCAAGACTCTCTCTTACAAACCATGCCTCCTTTACTTTTTTGGTTGAAATATAAGAAATACGAGCCCCTTTTTGAGGCAAGATTTCAATAAACTCTTCATTAGCAAGTAATCGGAAGGCTTCCCTCACTGGAGTACGACTAACTCCGAAATCAGAAGCTACTTCATTTTCATAGATCATTTCACCTGGCTTCAATCGAAGCGAAATAATTTCGTTGCGAAGATGAGCATATATGCTGTCTCCTAGCGTTTTTCGTTGATGAGAAATCTTAAATAATGTCATCTTTTATCACCCCAAATATCCAATATGCTTAATCAAATACTAGTATACAAGAGAATCAGAGAACGAGTTAGACTATTTTCTACTGTTCGCCCATTCATCAAACTTTAAAATGGGCTACTGGTTAGTCCAGTTTGATTACTTTTGATATTATCAGAAAATTTAATAATATGCAAAGGGAATTTTATTTTTTAAAAACCATCTTTGAAACAAGGAAGATAAATTTAATATATCTTAAAACATAATTGTGTTGACAGTTTTAAATTTTCTGAATATAATCTGAATTAATTGGACTAACCAGTGGCCCGGTTTATAATCCAATCAAGGAGGTTTACTCATGAGTAATGAATTATTTTCAAGCGTACGTAATGAAAGGATGTATGAAAAAATTGTTGTACAACTAAGACAATTAATAGCCGATGGAAAATTAAAACCTGGTGATCGCTTACCAGGTGAACGTGTCCTTTCTCAAACATTGGGATGCAGTCGCACTTCATTAAGAGAAGCATGTCGAGTACTAGAGGCAGAAGGACTTATTATTTCAAAACCTGGAGGAGGCAGGTTTGTTCAACATGTAGAATTAAATACAGATTCCCTCTTCTCTCTTGATCCTATTGATATGCTTGAGAAATCGGCTGTCCTCTATTTTTTAGAAGCAAGAGAAGCAATTGAGCCTAAAATAGCTGAGCTAGCAAGCCAAAGAGCAACATCTGAAGATATAAAAAAAATGGAAGCTGTTCTTCTTAAGATGGAGGAGCAATTAAAACATCCAGATGAAAATGTAGAGATTGATAGCAGCTTCCATCTCGCTATTGCTGAAGCAACTCAAAATTTTGTATTTGTTTCAATGATGAAAGCAAATTTAAGTATGAGCCGGCAAGTTCGTAAACAAACACTAAGTTCAGAAGAAAGGTACCTTCTATCTTTAGAAGAACACCGAGCTATTCTGAAGGCTGTAAAAAATAGAGATGGCAAAGAAGCTATAAAAGCTACTTGTCTTCACCTTCAAAATATTAAAGAAAATGTTCTTAAAAACTACCCAACATAACGGAGGAATGCTTCCTATGCTAACAACTAATTATGGACCTTTAACAGGAGTAAAGATTTTAGATATTTCCACCATGATTGCCGCTCCCTTTGGCGCTACTTTGCTAGCGGACTTAGGGGCGGAAGTAACAAAGATTGAGCTACCTAACAAAGGGGATACACTAAGAACAGTCGGTCCCTGGAAAGGCACAGAACCTTTAAGATGGCCAGGACTTGCTCGTAATAAAAAGTCTGTCACTTTAGACATTCGCTCTGATGATGGTAAAGATATTTTTAAAAAATTAATAAGTCAGTCAGATATTTTGATAGAGAATTTCCGCCCAGGCACATTGGAGAAATGGGGATTAGGCTATGAGGAACTGAAAAAAGTGAATCCTAAACTCGTTATGATGCGTGTATCTGGTTATGGACAAACAGGTCCTTACCGAGAAAAAGCCGGATTTGGTACTCCTGGTACAGCATTTAGTGGACATACTTTCTTGCAAGGTTATCCAGACAGACCGCCAGTTAGCCCTTCCTACTCTTTACTTGATTATGTGACAGGCATTTATACAGCGTTCGCTTGTGTAAGCGCTATCTACCATAGAGACGTACAAAATCAACCTGAAGGTCAAGTTGTGGAAATGGGTTTATATGAATCTATCTTCCGCATGATGGAGTTCTTAATTGCTGAATATGACCAAAATGGAAAAGTTAGAGGAAGAAGTCCTGGACTTGCTGGTCATTCGAGTCCTGCAGGTACGTATGAAACAAGGGATGGAAAATTTGTTGTACTTGTATGCAGTACAGACTCAACGTTCAATCGCCTAGCAGAAGCTATGGAAAGAACCGATATGTTAGAACATCCTCATTACTACACAAATTCGGAACGTTTAAAACACGATCATGAAGTTCAGGAAATTGTCTCAAGTTGGATTCGTCTTTTTACACAAGAGGAACTACAAGCAAAATTAGACTCATTTGGTGTACCTGTTAGCCCCATTTACAGTATTGAAGATATCTTTAATGATCCACAGTATAAGGAAAGAGAAAATATCGTAGAAGTTGAGCATCCCCGCTTAGGAAAAATTAAGGTGCCAGGAGTTGTGCCAAAATTTTCACACACGCCAGGAGCTATAAGACATCGGGCTCCTGAACTAGGTGAGCATAATGAGGAGATTTTAGGTGGAAAACTTGGTCTATCTTCTGAAGAATTAGCCCTTTTAAAAGAGAAAGGAGTTATTTAATGAATAGAGTTGAAGAAATAAAGTTACCCGAAAAAGTTGTGATTTGTGAAGTAGCACCACGAGATGGGTTTCAAGCTGAAGAGACGTGGATTCCAACTGAACGAAAAATCCACATTGTTCGAGAGTTAGCGAAAACAGGAATTCAATCAATAGAAATTACATCTTTTGTACATCCAAAAGCAATTCCTCAACTAAAAGATGCCGAACAAGTTGTAAAAAGCGTTCAAGATTTAACAGATATCAAATTCCGCGCTTTAGTACCGAATGTAAAAGGAGCACAAAGAGCGATTGATGCAGGAATCACAAAACTAAAACTTATGCTTTCTGCAACAGACTCTCACAGTTTATCAAATGCGAACTGCTCTGTCGAAGAGGCACAACTAGGCTTTGCTCCTATCATTGAACTAGCGGCTAAAAGCGGCGTTAAAGTTGGAGGTTCTATTTCAGTAGCTTTTGGATGCCCTTACGAAGGAAAAGTTCCCTTAGAAAGAATCTCCACCATCGTAGAGCGCTATACTGAAATGGGAGTTAATGAAGTTTCATTAGCTGATACAACAGGCATGGCAAATCCTAAACAAATCTATACAACGCTAGGGGTACTTAAGAAAAATTTTCCACAAATGACGTTTTCCATGCATCTACACAATACACGTGGACTTGCTTTTTCTAATGTTTTAGCAGCCTTGCAGCAAGGTATTATTCACTTTGATAGCTCGATCATTGGTTTAGGGGGATGTCCATATGCTCCTGGAGCAAGCGGAAACATCGCAACAGAAGATCTTGCTCATGGATTAGCTGAAATGGGGGTTGAAACAGGAATCAATCTTGATAAGCTGACTATTGCAGCTAGAAACATACGCGAATTGATTGGTCATGATGGTGGCAGTTATATACTACAAGCAGGACCTTTCTCTCAACTCTATGACAAACCTCATGTACAAGAGAAACTTGAAAAATAAAACATGATTAACTTTTTCACTCCTTCTATTTATTAACTCAAACTAAGAAAAAGGGAGAAGTATTAAGCTCCTCCCTCTTTCTTAGTTTAAAATAAAAGAAAACTCCTTCATCTCTTTTTCCACATCTTCAAAGAGCTTTTTAAATTTTTCTGCTCTCTTCCCTAACTCTTTCTCGCTTTCTTGATAATTTCTCCATGAGATAGTAAGAGGCTTTGAAGAATAAGCCATTAAAGTGTCCCAAAGTGCATCTAAGTTTCCTCCATAATAGCTTGGGAAATCTAACTCGCTTTTTAAAAAATCATGAAGTTCTTGTTCAGTTCCGATACGTTCTCCAGGAATTTCTACTATCTTCATCCATCAGTATCCTTTCTATCTCATTCTTTCAAATGTTTTGTAATGATCGGTTGTTTTATAAATAAGACCATCATTTGAGTATACAATACGCTTTGCATTACGGTAACCTGACACATAATCTATATCTGCTTCACGCCATACCCTTCCTGATTTCTCCGGGAGAGATCCTTCACGGTTAGAGAAAATATCTCCGCCGATACTTTTACCAGGAGCTACTTCAGCTAAGTTCCCTTCACTTGGCTCCCATCCTAAATTATATGCTTCACTTTTTGTTATATAATTGTCTGGAAGCTCACCGTATCTATCAATATAATTTGCAACGTCTTCAAATGATGTATAAGAAGCTGCTTCTACGTGATGATCTGCACTATTTGATATAGGACTTTGAAACGGAGCAAAGGTGAAAAATAAAAGAGCTGCCAACAGAACTGCACTAAACTGAACAACTTTTTTCATTGCTTTTCCTACTGTGTTTTTCATTTTACCACTCCTTTTTTAAATTCACTTCTATAATAGAACAAATTTTATTAATATTCTTAATTTTCAAGTTTAATTAACCTATTTTTAAATTTCACTTTACAATATTAATATCACCTTCAATAATTCAGTAATATTAATCAAACATACATCCTTTTGGTTTCCAGCTTATTTTCTTTCTCCCAACCGTGTATAAAGCTCGATATTGAATAAAATTGTGGTAACTTTCGTCTTTTCTTTTTTCATCCGCCTTACCCTATTAAGCGTAGATAAGAAAAATTACTTCTCCCTAATTCTCCTCAAAATCAAACAGATGAACGTTCTTAAATTCAAAACTAAACAACGTAGAAGTGCACAAGTTAGATTTACACCGCTCGATGTACGATGTAAAGCACTTGTCTGTCAATCCCTTATGAATTGCTTGAATATATGAAAGCGGAAGGTTAAAAGCGGCATTTTTTCCTCCGGCTTTTAACCTTTCCCTTCTTTCTATACATAAAAGTCTCCTCCTAGCCTCAAAATAAGCTTATATATTTTAAGAAGAGGAGGGACAGAATGAGCAGTTGTAGCGCAAAGGGTGCGAAAAAAGAAGGAAATATGAAATGGTGGCAGCTTTCTTTAGTGGGAATTGGCTGTACAATTGGAACGGGCTATTTTCTTGGATCAAGTATTGGCATTCGCTTGACAGGTCCCGCTATTATTTTATCGTTTTTAATTGCTGCATTTAGCACATATATGGTCTACAATCGATTAGCAAAAATGACAGCTGAAGATCCACAAGAAGGGTCTTTCTGCTATTATGCGCGAAAAGCACACGGTCATGGGGTCGGATTTGGGTGTGGCTGGAACTATTGGTGTTCTAATATTTTAATTATGGGAAGTCAGCTTACGGCTCTCTCTATTCTTACACGGTTTTGGTTTCCTGATGTGCCTCTTTGGGTCTTTACTTCTATTTATGCAGTTCTCTCTATTATTGTTGTCTTAACAGGCACAAGTGGATTTAACAAGCTTGAGAACCTTTTCGCTGTTATTAAAGTAGCGGCAATTGTGATGTTTATTATTTTAGCAATTGCTGTGCTATTCGGATGGATTGGAAAACATACGGGTGGTTTTCAGGAACATGATGCTTTTTTCACCTCTGGACTTAAGGGGTTTTGGGCTTCTCTTATTTATGCATTCTACGCTTTTGGAGGGATTGAAGTTATTGGCCTGATGGCTATGCAATTAAAGAAGAAAGAAGACGCGCCAAAAGCAGGAACTATGATGCTTCTTTTGCTTGCTATTATTTACGCTGTGTCTATTGGATTGGCGGTCATGATGACGTCTCTTCAACACTTTACAGAAGATGAAAGTCCCTTTGTTACTGCTCTTAATGACGATGGATTGGCCTTTTTTCCTCACGTATTTAACGCTGCAGTTATTATTGCAGGCTTTTCTGCTATGACAGCCTCTCTTTTTGGGGTGACCAATTTACTTGTGACTCTTGCTAAAGACAAAGATGCACCAGCTTTTTTTGAAAAAAAAATAAAAAAACTAAAAGATCTTCCTCTTCCCTCTCTAGGATTGGCTACAGTTGGGTTAATTGCTTCTATTATTGCTTCTTTTGCTGTACCAGGAAGAATTTATGAATACATTACGACTGCTGCTGGACTTATGATTTTATATAACTGGTTTTTTATTATTACTTCTTCCTTACGCCTTATTTCGTCTTCGCTTTTTCAGAAGATATTATCTTGGTTAGGACTTCTTCTCATTTTAGCAGCAGTTGTTGGTACCCTTTTTTCATCTTTAGTATACTATGTGTAGATGATATATATATAGAGGACTACTACTCATAACAACTTCTATATAAGGGTTAAAATAGTACACATCTTTACATAATGTACATGATATAATTAAAGAGGAAATTTTAAGGGCATGATGCTAAGAATTATTGGTGGATTGAGAACAAAGTCCCATAGTAGGTATCTAACAAAACAAACACTTTTAAGCTTATTACGACAGTAGAGAACAAATATAGGACTGGGAAAGGTTTAGATAAATGAAAAAAACACTTACAAATACGTACAACTTAAAAGTTGAGAAGGCTCTTAAATCCACTTTTAATGATAGTGAGGAAAAAAGAATTCAATACTATATCACAGAAGATGACTTACCTCTTTATGAAGTCAACAGATGGCTTGAATTAGTGAGCATAAATAGTTTTAAAAGCGGTGAAAATTATGCTTACAAGTTACTATCTTATCTAAGATTCTTGAAGGGAAAATACCAAATCCATTATAAAGAAGTGTACAAGAAAAACATTATAGTGGATTACATAAAGTACTTATTATACGGAGACGAAGTTATGGCAAAGTTGCAAGGTAAACGTTCTTGGAACTCTATATCTGAGTACATTTCAGTGATAAAAAGCTTTTATGATTGGCTTGAGGACGAGAAAGAAATAGATACTAACCCAGTTACCTACGGTAACATACAAAATAAAAAAACCGGTAGAAAACATATGAAGAAAAAATTGCTTTACGGAGAAATATATAACTTTGACCTTGATGCAAAGCATAATATTACCAATAAACTTCGATATAGAGAAAAAAGAAGTCACTTAAAATGGTATACAGAAAAGGAAATTAAAATGATTACCGATGCCCTATCAACTAGAAGAGATAAGCTAGTATTTCAAATTCTAGTTGAGACTGGGACAAGAATAGGGGAATGCCTTGGACTTCGATTGCACCATCATGATATGCATGAAGGAATTTTGATGATAAGGAAAAGCGAAAATGTAGAAAACAAAGCTACAGTAAAAACAAATGAGCGTGATTTGTACATAACCGACACCTTAAATGATGAGATTCTAGAATACATTAGAAGTGATAGAAATAAAGTTGATATTACCCTCTCCGATTACTTATTTTTAAATTACAAAGGTTCTAACAAGGGACAACCTTTAGAGCAAAAGAACTTTTTAAAAATTTTAAAGAGAGCTGGAGAGAGAGCTGGATTGGACCCACGTAAAATTATTACTCATGCAGGTAGAAGCACTCGTGCTCAACACCTATTAGATTTATTAGCAGAGGGAAAAATAACCGAAGGCTTTATTACTCAAGAAATGGGATGGGCAAGTATAGATACGTTAAAACAGTACGTAAAGGGTTTTGATACAAGGAAACGGATAGAGGTAGCCAAGAATATTAAGGAAAGACGAATTAAAAAAGCAGACGAAAAGAATGGGGAGAAACAAGATGTTTCACATAACCGTTAATGAGCGAACGAAAAAACTTAACTTAAAAGAAATTGTTATAAACGGTCATGCTTTTACTATCCATAGAAATTTTGATTTTGTTTATTCAACACTTCCTAATGTGCTTTTAAGATTACGTGCAAGTTTCATAGATAAAAACATTAATGAAGTACATTCAATCTTAAAACAATACAAACAAATTAATCCTACTATATTTGAATGTGTTGAAGTATTGTTCCCAAAAGAATTTGAAGAATATTTTAAGCACCTATGTGATTACTTTTTCTATGAATTAAACGAGATTACAACCAGCTTCCGTCCTGTTCTAAGGTTTATAATCACAAACAATTTAGAGAAGTCTTTACATTCTCCTAGTTGCATAAGCGCCACATACTACTCAACCTTATCTGTTCCTAAACAAGCATTCTCTTCCTATCTCGATGATAAATTCCTAGAATTAATGGATGCTTTTAGACAGGACAATTTAAACCTAATTAGAACACTTTCTTTTCCTTTAGGAGAGAAAACTTTAATTGAGAGAATTTATTCTGATGATACGTACATAGAAACCTTTGAGTCTTTTGTAGAAAGACTCGTTGATTCTTTATCTCAACAAGAAGAATCATTCTCTGCTATAGGCCTTTCTAGATATATTTTTGGACAGACAACTAGAGAGGAAAAAAGAAGACTTCTTGCCTTTACTAAATTAGAAGTTATTAAAAAAGCAGTTTCTAAAATATATACGTCTATTGCTAACAAACCCAATTCCTATCAAATATCTGACGATATATGGTTTATAAAAAGAAGGAATATTCAAGGATTTAATAGGTTCAAACTTGATTTTTCTTTATTTTCTAATAAGGACAAACCATTTATAAAGAGATATATACATGAACTTGTAGAAAAGACATCAGAAAAAGAAGAGAAAATATCTAGACGGCTTCATTCTATTAGAACTTTATACTCTTACTTCACAGAGTTACCATACAAAGAAGTCACTTCCCTTTCAGACCTTAACTACTATCATCTAATTCATCTTAGAGACTATCTACAGCAACTATTAGGTACAGATGGGAAAAGAAAATACACCGTAGCCACCATTCACGGAATGTTTACTGTCGTTAGAATCTATATGGATTGGTACATAGAAAATATTAACCCCAAACAGAGTAATACCTTTAGAGAGTTAAAGTTTCATAATGTCAAAGCGTTTAGTGAGAATACATCATATATACCAGAGTCAGTAATTGAGCAATTGGAAAATAAATTACACCATTTACCTGAACCTTTTCAAAATGCCTGGACAATTATGATAAACTGTGGGCTTCGTTTCTCTGATGTCCAACATTTAAAATTAGATTGTATTACATATGATAATGAAATTAACTCCTATGTAATGACTTATCGAAACGTGAAAATGCAAACCCTTAGGGTTAAGAATGGAGAACCCATATACCATACAATACCTGTATCTCAAATTGTTGTGGATGCTGTAGAACGTCAAAAAGAGATTACTAATAACTTAAGAGTGATAGCAAATACTGACTATCTATTTATAACGTTTAATAACTCCGCAATCGTTAAAATTAACCCAGTCAGCATAGCGCATAGCATAAATACTATAATAAAAAGATACAATATTTGTGATGAAAACGGAGAACTATATCATTACAAAAATCACCAATGTCGAAAAACTCTTATTGTGGATTTATTGTCTCAAGGAATGTCTTTACGACAAGTAGCAGACTATGTAAATCATTCAGAGGAGACTTCCGCCTTACATTATAGAGATGTAGAAAATAAAAAAATAGCTCAACTAGACAAGGATATGTTTGAGCAATTATTTATGGAGACGTTGGATGAAGACATTACGAGTCAATATGAAGATGAAGAACTAGAATCCCTCTTTAAAGAAGTTAAACTAGGGGCTAGAGAAACACCTGAAGGACACGGTACGTGTGTTAAACATGTTTCTTTTGGACCGTGCCACAAGAAAAGCTGCGTAGGTTGTAAAATGCTTGTATCTGGACCTCAAAAATTACCAAAGTGGTATCAATTATACAAGGAACAACAAATGTATATTAATGAATTAGCAAACGAATACCAACAGATGGATATTAGTAATTTTCAAGAACATAGAATTTATCAACAGGAAAGTCATTTACTTGGGGTTTATAAAGAGACCATAAATAAGATAGAGAAATGGGCTGAACGTAGGGGGATTTCAATTGAGCAATATAAAAACTAAAACTTTAGAACCTATTACTACTTTTTCTGACATAGAAACATTTAAGGCTCAACTTAGACTTAAAACCCATCAATATGGAAGTTTTAGCTTTGAAGATGACGAATGGTATTTTGAGAAATTACATAACACATCATCAGGCAAAGCAGCCTACACGATTTTCTTCTCTAAATATCCAATAGAATATCGAACTAATCTAAAATATTTCACATTAATGCTTAATGACAGTGTATCAGTAAGAAAGAGTAAAGTATCTCGTACGCGATACTTCCTAGATTTCTTTAAAGAACACTTTTCTTCTACGAGCTTTAAGAATACTAATCGTAAAATACTTAATTATTATGAAGAATATCTAAGACAACAAAGTGACATATCAGATAACGAGAAAAGTAGACGTTATGCTGCCCTAATAGATTTCTTTCCAAAGATGAGTAACTTTTCTGGCTTTCCAAAAGAAAATCCAACTAAAAATAAAAATCCATTTCATATGGTGAACAAAAAACATCCTGAAAAATACATTCCTACTGAAGTTGTAAAACAATTTGACAAAATCATGAAAGATGAAAGGCATAATATACCAACTTCTTTAAGATTAGCCTACTGGCTTCAACGTTCTTTCCCTAATAGAATTACCGAGGTTACTTCTATTCCTGTTGATTGTCTTAAGTCCCTTTATAACATGTATATAATTAACATCCCTTCTACCAAACAAAATGGTGGATATATTCAAGAAGAGATAAAAACCATTCCTGTTATTAACTCTGGTCATGGGAAATATATAGTCGAGTTAATAAAAAGGGCTCAAGCACAAACCAAGATGAACTTGGAAGCTTATCCCATTGAAGACAAAGATAAGAACTTCTTATTATTAGAAACTATCTTTGATTTTAAAATTGAACATGGAAAGTTAACCTTTACTAGTTCTGCGTATATTCATAAAAAGATTTTAGAATATAGAGCCAAATACCCTTCTCTCAGCCAAAACGAACTATCAAAAAAACTTATTGAAGATGAGATTCCAGCAAAAGTATGTAGAGTACACATCGCTTTAAGCCGAGGACTTACTAAACAGTACTCGCATCTCAGACCTTTTGACTCTCAACGATTTAACAGTTCTTTAAATAAAATAGCTGCACTATGTAATGTAAAGGATGAAAATGGAAAAATATATAAAATTTCTAGTCATCAATTTAGACACAATGCAACAACAGATAGACTTTACATTGGTGGTTATACCATGGACCAGGCATTAGCAGTGAGACATGATAAAAGTACCTCAATGCCTATGCAGTACGTTCACCAACAAAGAGAAATGCACAAAAAGATGTGGCTAGAAACTAATAGCCTAAAACCTCCTACTGAATCTCCTGTTGAATTCAAAGGACGTATTATGAACCTCTCTGACAAAAAAACATTAAGTCGACTATCGGGAGACCCCAAAATGTATTTAACATGGGAGGCTAATAGTAAAAAAGGCGTTGGGCTATGTAGTATGATATCAGGTTGTAAACCCGATGGGACTTCTATTCATTTTGAGTGTTATGAATGCAATTGGTTTGTCCCAAAAGCAGAATATCTAGAGGATTATAAAAAAGAAATGCACTATTGGGAGAAACTGATGAATACCACAGCTGGTCACCCTAAACGGGCAGCCACATTTGAAAATGCCACTAGAAATGTAAACTGCTTAGAAAGAATTATTCGAATATGTGAGAATGGAATAGATAAATATAAGGCAGAACTTGAAGAGAAAGTGAAATCAGGAGTGATGAACTAAAATGGAACTACCTAACAAAGGACTAAAAAAACTTCAGGAAGAAAAACGCCAAGGAACAATAAATATTATTAAATCCTCTATTGAGGATATTCATGATTACGAAGGTAATAGCGCTGATATAACAGCAAAGAAACTTCAGGAATATACAGGTTTATCACGTTCAGCTCTTTATAAGGAACATGCCTTAAAAATATGGAATCCTCAACTGTGGGAAGAGCGTTATGTTGAAAAAACGAAGGTGAAAAAAAAGTTAGAAGTTAGATATTTAAAAGAACTCGAAGAGTTACAAAAAGAGATTAACAATGCCCACAAACAAATAAATAAATTAGAAAAGAAAAATTTAAAATTAGAAAATGACTTAGAAATCGAAAGAAAGCGAAGAGAGGTTAAAGAAATAGAGATTGAGGAAATAAAGGAAAAAAACATGAAGCTTTTAGCTGAATGTCAACGGTTAGCGCAGATTATACATGTGCATAATTAATATAGAAAATAAGTTAAAAAAGGTTATAGTAAACTGTCCTATTTTAGTAAAGATAAAAATGAGAGATTAAATCCTTATTACAAAGCTAAAACGTTGTAAATACAAATTAGGCAAAAGCATACTGATTCCATTATGCTTTTGCCTAATAATTCCGGTGATTAGGGATTTTAAATATAAAGGAACAATATGTCTAGTTTTTTGAAGTTATGAAATCTAACAAAGGCTCAAAACGCTCAACTGTTATCGGTACTTTACTCCCACTTATAACTGTTAATGCTTCTGATATATATTTTTTTAGTTTCTTTATTTCCTTCTTCATAGACATAACAGCACTATCAATAGTTATTGAATTATCTTCATTACCTAACACGTAGTCTTGTTCAACCGCATTGCATATATCATCTATGACTTCTTTAACTTCTCCATCTTTATATATATAATCGTAGACAAAATAATTTGCATGTAAAAATTTTAAATGCCCTTCATTTCCTCCAGCTGCACAAACAGCTGCAAGCAAGACTTCTTCGTATGCGTCCTCATAATCTATGTCTAATTCGTTCATTTCTACAGGAAAAAGGTTTTTAAAGTCCATTATAATTTTCTCACCTAACACGTAACACGCTCTATATAATTCTACACACCAGACAATATCCTTAGGGTTTTCAATCACGTTCTTATAATACTTATCCACTACATAAACACATCCCAAAACTAAAATTACTTTAATATGTTAAACGCCAGGAAATAGTATAGCAGATATTATAAAGGGATTAAAATCTGATATTTGTCCTATTTTACAGCCCCTTAATGTTAAATTGCCCTCGTTTCTATCAAATACTAGGTAAAAAGGTTATATGCTAAATCACATTCTAGTCACGAAATTCTAAAGATGTACTTTTTGTGAGGAATACATAACTTCGAATATATTGAGAGGACTCGAATTTTAATCATTATGGTGAATGGTAGATATTAAGCTATCATTGTTTAACCTAAAGGAATTTTCACAATGAAAAGCAAAGAAATGAACAGAACTATATGTCAATTTCCTCTCGTAGAGGATATTAGTAAGATTATAAAGAGGGAATCCAAGTCATTGGATTTTTCTACATTACACTTTATACTAAGTATTAAAACAACATTAAGATAAAAAACTACGCTTCTCCTTATACCTGTTGAAACGTAGTTTTGGGTTTTATTAATCTCTTTTAATAGAAACTATTTTATAAAGGAAAATACTACTGAAGAGATTTTCTCTTTTCATTTATAGCAAGTAATTCAGTCCAAAACATGGAAGGTCTCTTGTTAAAGGTCCTTATTCCATATCGTGTTTTACTGGTAATCCGTTTAGACCTTAATAAGTAACAAACCCTTTTTGCTCTAGTAATACATACAAAAAATATTCTCCTTTGCTCACTAAGAAACTTAGGAATTTCTACCGTATAATGTTGTGGAAAATTCCCTTCTTCTAGCCCTAACATTATAACAACTTCGAACTCTAATCCTTTTGAGCTGTGCCTTGTAGATATTGTAATTTGATTCTCGGCTTTTCCAATATACGAGAATTTATTCAAATCATAACTTTTTAATTCTCCATCCCTTATTTCATTCTTAAATAACTCTATTATCTCGTTTTCTGTTATATACTTAGGAGATTGATACAACTTTTCTTTCAAATTAAGAGCACTAAATAAATATGTAAACCAATCATTAAGATTATCTTTATAAATCGCGCTTTCTCTTAAAACTGAAAATAGTTTTTTTCTTTGCATAATTTTATCTTTTTCTTGTAAGCCACTATTATTAGTTTCATATAGGAACCGTATCCAAAAATCATATATATCAGAAAATACTATATGTTTGTTTTCAAGTATCCAACAAGCACAATCTTTCATCCATAAAATAATCTTACTCTTTAGAAATTCCTGCTTAGCTAGGTAGTAAGGAATATTTTCCCTATCCATCATTCTACCAAGGTCTTGCATTTCATTTCCCTTACTAACTAGAACACATATCTCATTTAAAGGGATTCCTTCTTTCAAACAGGTTGGAATAATTTCTTTAACTACCTTTTCATACTGGTCGTCTATGTTATGTTCGCACGTAATAAAATGAAACTCGCCTTCTTCTTCTTGTCTTAAACCAGCCTTATATTCTCTATCATCAATATTTAAAGCAATAGAAGCAGCATCAATTATATCCTGATTGCTTCGATAATTAGTTTTTAAATCCACAGATACAAAATTCGAGTTATGATATAGTTCCAACAAGTACTCTGGAATAGCTCCTTGAAAACTGTATATGGATTGGTCCGGGTCTCCTACAGCAAATATTTTAATATTTGTCTTGCTAAACAAA
The DNA here is from genome assembly GCF_900177535.1 of Priestia filamentosa. Classification (NCBI taxonomy): domain Bacteria; kingdom Bacillati; phylum Bacillota; class Bacilli; order Caryophanales; family Bacillaceae; genus Priestia; species Priestia filamentosa. The sequence continues at coordinate 1,392,822 of NZ_FXAJ01000001.1, read as the reverse complement.
GTTAATACCATTTCATGGAGAGGCTTACCTAAATCTTGATACTCATCAATTAGAATCCAAGGAAATTTAGCTTCCAAACATTTCCTCACATATTCTTGTTCTCTAATTAATTTAGTGGAACATTTAACAATTTCCACAAAATCAACTTTACCGTTTTCATAAAGGTAGTTTTCAAACTCCTTCGCTACAAGTTGTGCTTTCTCATCTGCTTCCGATTTAATGGAACTATCTCCTGGAACTAACTGATTTCTTTCTTTATCCATTTTACTAGTGGTTACATCTTTTTCTGTCATTTGATGTTTTTTAAGTATCTCTTTAAAAATTGCATTCTTCTCTGTAGTAGAAATTATGTTTAAAGGTAAGGATATATTAACATCATATAGGCTTGCAAAAGGAACGATTATTTCCGAGATACAAAAAGAATGAACAGTATCTAATACAACATTTTGTCTACTTTGGTAACCATAGGATTTTAACCTATCTGTAAACTCCTTTGCAGCCTGGTTACTATAGGTGATACAAGCTAGTCCTCTTGGCGGGTTAATCCTTTCATTTAGTAAGGACATAATTTTCAGTGATAAAACTGTAGTTTTTCCACTTCCAGGTCCCGCTTTTACAACGGTACTAGTATTTGATAAAAAAGCTTTATATTGGTCCAGGTCGTCTTTAATTTGATTTAGCTTTTTGATATATATCTGATTCATAAGCAATTTACCTGGTTGTATATATACTCAATAGCATTTTTAATGTAAGGAGGAATATGGTCTTGTGTACATTCAACAGATAAACTCTGAGCAAATCGTCCTTTTCCAATACCTGCATGCTGACTTTCCACTTTTTTCAAGCATTCCGGATACTCTTTGTTATCCAAGCTTCTCTTAAAATTTTGTTTTTGTCTTGGACCCCCTTCTGTTAATTCATTAAATACATTAATAAATACTTCTGTAGATTTTTTCGCATCAGCTTGTCTCATCATATCAATTTCCATAGTATATAATCCCACAAAAAGTCCCTGTTCAAAGAAAAATTTATATTGGGCGTTAAGGTCAGCCGATTCGTAATCACCTTCTATTTTTTTTAACTCTTTGCACATTCTATGCATTCTTTCTAAACCATCAGACCCATAACCCAAAGTTTCATGTGTTTCATTATAAATACTTCCAAACTTTCTTTTCTTCTCTTCTTTCTCTATTTTGTAAAAATAGTAATCTCCATCGGTAATCACCACATATGGTATTCCTAACTCATCAAGGAATTGTACATAAGGTTTAAAATTCGTTGAATTTACATTACAACAGATAATACCTTTTTCGTCTAAAGGCATATGCAATAGCTCTGCAAAACTAGGAATTAAGTATTCTTCTGCTATCCCTTCAATAAGAATAATCCCCTTACCAAAGTATAGCTCTCCTTTTTTTACATCTATATATCTTGCTAAATCTTTTCTTTCCCTGTCATTTAACTTTAAAGAAGCAGTTGATTTTATATTTGTACCATTATCTAATGAATGTAAATGTACAATAGATTCTAACGGAGCAACCGATGTAATATGAGGTGAGTGAGTTGTCATTAATACAGACGTATTCTTTTTCATTACATCTTTATAAATTAACCTTTGTAAAACTGGATGTAGATGTGATTCTGGTTCCTCAATAGCCAAAATAGTAAATCCATTATCATTTGAATAATAATTGTCCATAAACTCATATAACATGATTTGTAGCTCTTTTTTCAACTCCTCTTTTATAACATAATTTCCTTTTTCATTTTTGTCATAACAATCTTTAACTACCCCACTATGTTCCTCTTCTAATAATTTTAAATATACATCCTCTTTTAATATAGGAGGAATGGTTTTGTCCTCTAACGAAAGTAATATAAGAGAAATATACAATATGTTGCTTATACCTAAACTAGTATCCCCTGTTGTTCTCTTTCCCTGACCAATCATTATTCTTAATGTGTTCAAAATCCTATCAGGGTCTGATTCAATTGTTTCAAGGGATATTGAAGAATCAACTTGTCCACCTATAACATTGGAAAATCTAGCATTAATACTATCTGTTAAATGAACCAATTCATCAATAGAGAGCACTTCATCGCTTGTTTCCTTTAGTTTGTCAGCAATCTCTTTTAATTCGCCTTTTCTAATGTCGTAGTTCTTAAGAAGTTGATTAATTGGAGATTTTTTTATATGTTTCATTTCCGATTCTACATCTCTCATAGCAGGAATCACTTTTATATTTAAGTACTTCCTATGGGAATGAGAAAAGGAAACTTCTTGTCTTTCTCCTTGATAAATTCGGTATTCATATTCATAACCTTTATTAGTCTTTTTAGTTGGATAGTATTGATAAGTTAAGCGCAAAGTAGCAGGTTTATCATTTACTGTAGCGTCAGATAAAATAGATAATAATGTACGATTATGGTTAAACTCTCTAATTTCAATAGATATTAGAATTTCTTCACCGTTTTCCATTGGCGATTCCAAACCTTCGTAGAAGTCACTTTCTTTTAAATATCGGTCCTCTTCTGATAATTTAGGGTCCAATATTAGTTGTAAGGCTCTTAGAAAATTGGTTTTCCCTACATTGTTTTCGCCAATTATGACTTGCTTATGACTTAGTTCTACGTCAACATCTTTAAAGTTTCTAAAGTTTTTAATTTTAACTCTTGATATATAAGGTGCACTTGGTATGTTCAATGTTTATAATTACCTCCTCTTATTACCTCTTTATATAATAAAATAACAGAGAAATAATTTCCATCGATGACTACTATATACCTAACTTATTTCTATTTAACCCACCAATCGCACAACTTATTAACCATATTTCTAGAAAGTCACTTGATTAATCTTTTTATAAAATGGCTCTGTTAAACCTTAATATTGATATTAAGCGTAAAAACAGAACTCCCTGTTTTATGGAAGTTCTGTTTTTGTTTATTCGCTACTATGTAGATTTTCTGCGTCACAACGTAATTTATAAAAATCCTGAACTAATGTATTTTCTTCTGAAATGGATTCTTTCATTTTACGTAAAGTTCTTTTCCCTACACGGCGGTCCAAAATACACAATATTTTTATTAACATATCATTCGACTTTAAAGATACTTCAATTGGTGAATTAAAGTATTCTTCCAAAGCAGAAAAGAAATCATATTGTGCATAAATACCTTCCGTTTTTAATTGTTCTTGAGCTTGTTCCTGGATTGCTCGATTATTAAAAACATTATCATAACTAAAATCGTCTAATTGAATACGAATATCTCTTTCTCTATAATATTCTTCTCTTTCGGCAGTAACCGTACACATACTTAACATTTCTACTTTATCAACAGTTATGACAGCTCTACCTAACTGGTCATGTGCTTTTCGATAATTAATTACTTGAAAATCTACTCTTGAATGCAAAGATTCGCATACAAAACTCATTAAACGTTTCTTTGCTTTGCTCCATTTCGGATGATATAACAATAAACTTCCTCCCTTTCAACCTATTAAATGTTACCATTAAAAAATTTTTTCAATTAACCTGCATCATAAGTTGAATAAAAAACAAAATTTATAACGTGAACTTATATAACCTGAGTGTATAATATGTTTCCGTATTTTGTATTAGATTTACTTTAATAATCAAATCTTTTATAGTGATTACATTTCTCTGATGCTGAATATTTTCTAAAACTTGAAACCAAGTAAGATAATTGTCCGAATATTTGGTTGCAACTCCATTAAATCGCTGTGCCCACGCTTTAAGTCTGCGATGGTAATTATTGATATTCCAGATGTGATAAAGACTCTTTGTGCGAACCTTACCATCAGACTTGAACCGATAAATATTTATCCCTTTTTCAGTCGCATATGTTTTAAAGGCACGCCAAGAGTCGGTGCATAAAACATTTTACTTAGAAAATAAAGCTTTAAAAATATTACATTTGGAAGAAGAACACTCTTTTTTAAGTAAAAAACTAAAAGAAGAGAAAAAACGTTTAAAGACCCTACAAATTTTTGGAAGACTTATGTGAAAGAAATTCAGATGAAGAGTGAGGTTTATATCCAGATAGTCAAAAGACCAAACTTTAACCGTTTGGTCTTTAACTTTTTTAGCAATTCATAATTAATCATTATATATCTCTAACTCATCAAACTTTCAAAATTTATTTCGCCCTTTTATCCTAGGGAGTCTTCTCTCATTCCTTAATCTCTTTAATTAATTTATTATTTACTTTATTTAAATTTAGTATTATATCTTCTTTAGTACAATTCCCTTTTACTGAAGAAGCTATAATAACTTGAAATTGTTTAGGGTAATCCTTCTTAATATCGAATAGCTGTTCCAAAAAATGATTAAATGTATCAAAATCTAAATTTTGTTGCCTTGGTTCATCAAGTATTAGAATAAATGGGTGATTTATGGAATTTTTAAATTTTAGACTGGTCTTTAATAAAGCTAGGTAGTAGGACAAAATGATTCTAACTAATCCACTACTTGAAGTTATATTGTATAAATTGACTCCTTCAATTTTTGGATAATAATCGTCTAAATCTATTTCAATTTGTTCATAAATCCTCCTAATAACGGATAAGCTTTTTTTTCCTTTATCTTTAATTGATTCATCTAAATTATCTACTTTGACTGTATCAAACCCATCTTTCAAAAAATCTAATTTAAAAAGAATTTCTTTGAATGTCGTCTCGAAATATACAAGTTTTTTATTATCTAATTTTTCATTTGCTTTTGCATTCCTAATTTCTTTTCTTAACTCAGTGATACGACTACTAACTTTTTCTTTTATCTTTACTAACTCCTCGTATTTATTAAAAACTTCTTTATCTTTTTTCAATTCTTTTATAGCATTCTCCATCCGACCAATTTCTCTTGAAAAGTAATTATATTGTTCTAGGTTCTGTGGTTTTAATTGTTCCTCATAGCTATTCATTGTCGTTTTGAGCTCCTTGAGCTCTAACTGAGCTAAGAATAGCTTGCTTGATATTTCATTTTTTGCCTCTTTCTTTCTGGAGACCAATCTTTCAAAATCTCTCAGCTCATCCTGAAGATAATATAATGTGTTTGTGGTATCACTTGTCATTTGTAGTTCAGAACCACATAAATCACAGTTTCCCGAATATAATACTTCCTGTTTTTCTGGAGAAATATTGCTGAAACATCTTGGACATGTCTCAACTGGAAGAACTCCAATTAATTTCTTTGCTGTTTTTAATTTATCATGTTTTTCAATATCAGATTCAATTTTTGATATGTAATATTGGTATTGTGAAATTTCAGTTTCTAGTAAGTTAATGGATTCTTCGTGTCTTTTTGATATCTCAATGAGGTTTTTATACTTCATTCTAATCTGTTTTAAAACATTCTCTATGAGATTATTTCCTTTTTCCATTTCACGGATTTTATAATTCAGTTCTTTAATTTCCTCTGTTTTTTCTTCAATCTCCCTATCTATAGAAGCTAAATCATCATATTTTAACAGGTTAATAATTTCTTTTATATCTTTTAAAGAGTTCGACTTCTGTCGTAAAATAGCGTTGTAATAATCTAGAGAATGCCTATACTTGGCAGCATCAGCGTTAGACAGTTTCAATAAAAATTCAAATGCTGTTTTCTTTATATCTACAATATCATATTTAGGATTTGTGGCTTGAATATCTGTCCAAGATTCTTGAGGAATCACAAAAAGTGGTAATAAGTTTTCAATATAAAAAATCAACCGTTCCTCATTTTCTTCATCTTCCTCATTAATTTTTCTAATGGGCTCTATATTTAAGAAAGAAAATAAAAATTCTTGATATGTTGGATTGCCTTTCACATTTTTATCTTTTTTAATCTTATAGAAATCTACCTTTTCTGCTCTTTCATCCAAAGTTTTTCCTGTGTCAGACTCATGTAAAATAGTATTCTTGAAAATTATAACGGGTTGATTATTATTTACTGCGTCTCTCAAAACAACAACCCGTTCTCCACGACTTTCCAACTGTAGATAAATTTCAGCGTGTTCTAACGTCTCGTCCATAAACTTTTTTAATAACAGTTTATAATTAATAATCTCCCTTTGTTTCTTTCCGTATATCGCTTCTCCGTTCAAACCATAAATAATACTTTCAATTAAAGTTGACTTACCTAAAGTATTTTTACCAAATACCATATTAATTTCATTTATCCCTTTTTCACCGAAGAACCTAATATATCGACCATATTTTCTACCACTTTTAGCAACTATCCTTATTTTAACTGCTTCAATAAACACTTTTACTCACCTTCAATTCCTAACATTAGTGACGGAAAATTCTTTTTTATATAATTCTCTATGCGCTCATTTGTAGCTTTTTTAGTAAAAACAGAATTGATAATCTCCATCCTATTAACCCAATCAGTTTCTCTCTCTTTTATCTGTTCAGAAATTTCCGCCCCAAGTTCTGTCAAGGTTAGGCACATAGCCTTCTTACTTTTATTAAAATTAGAGAAATGAACCTTGATTATTTTTTTACTAACCATATAATTCAAAATAGCATCGTATCTAGGGTCCCAAGGTCCTCGAATATATTTAATCATTGGAGAAAGCGCTCTTTCTGTTTCATATTCCCTGAGTTTTAAATCTTCCATTAGCTGCTCTTTCTTTTGTTTTTCAATTATTCTTTTTAAGTAAAAAGGATAACGAATAAGAAAATCATAAAATGAAAATTTACCTCTTCCATAAATAGTGTAATTGCTGAAGAATGGTCTATTAATAAGACCACATACTCGAATCAAAAGTAATATTCTATAAGCATGAAAGTCATAATCGTCATCTGGTTCCACATAGCTTTTTTGGTCCTCTAGAGGGGCTACTTCCATTGTTACTTGATTTTTAATTAATATTTCGAAAAATTCTTCTGCTCGATTTTCTTTATTATCCATATATTCCTTACCTTTCTCTGTGCCATCTTAAAAAACATTTTGCCGCCATATGAAACATTTGCCCATAAACAATGTCGCTATCTACAGCAAACCTTTTTACTTTTACTCGCTCATTGAATTTTTCCAGTTCTAACTCTAACTGTTTTTTAAAAGACAAGTAAAAATCTGCAGAACTTATATTGCTATAAATCTTGAAGCCCATAACCGCATCATTGCAAATATCTTCAACTTTCTTTTCTAACTTTCTGATTTCCTCACGTTCTTTGTGAAGATTCTGATATTTTAAACGCTGTAAATACATTAAATATCTACACCTTAATTCAGTTGCAGTTTGAAGTAAATTTTTTCTAATTCCTTCGTCTATTCCCTCAATTTTATGAAACTTTCCTTCTAAGTTACTTTGATAATCGCCCTTTTCCTGTTTAATAAAATTTGCAATCTCCTCAGGTTCTGCCATTGGCAAATCGTAAAATTTATAATCATTATCACTTGATGAATTTTGCGTTAGTGTAGAACTTAAAGAGTAAATATCTTTTCTAAGCCTTTCTTCAGACTGTAAAATATTTTCGTTAACAGTCGTAAAACCTTGAGTAATTGTAATACCTAAGCCATCAAACTGTTGTAGTAAATGGACAGAAATTCCTGAACGTATAACATCATCTGTTTCCTCAAAGATTTTCTTTAATAACTTATTATCTAAGTACCTTTGTTCTTTTTTTTCTTTCACAGCTTTAAAATTAATTTCCGAAAGTAATCTACAAAAGTACAATTCTACTGCATTTTTGTCTTCTAGGATTTCTTCTAAAATCGTATATATTTGCTCTTTTAAAACGTTAATAGAATCAACAGCTTTAATATTCTCAAAAACCCACAATATACGATTTGCAAAATCTTGTACGACTTCTTCATTGTTTATTTTGGTTTCAAAATTGATTGAAAGACTTTGGAGAATTTTTAATTCTTTATCGAAAGTGAAAATTTCGGATTGCAAATCTTCAGCCTTTTTAGGATTACCTTTTAATCTTTCTTTTCGATTCATAATCTTTTTTTCAAGAGATTTTTCAAGTGAGCTTTTTTCTTGCTCAAATATTTCTCGTAAGATTTCTTGGGTCTTGGAAACACAAGCTGTTTTAACTTCTTCATTTGTGTGTAAAGCCCCTTGATAATTCATCCATTTTTCTAAAATTAAATCTTGATTAGAGATATGTGTATTTGTTTCAAAAACATACTCACCTTCATAGTCATCATATATTAAATATAGAAGAAAAAAGTTGTAAATTGACTTTTTTATTTCGCCACTATCTATATTGAAAGCTGAAGAGTAACATTTTAACTGCGTAAACTTTAAATTTTGTTCAATCAGATTTATTTCTTTGATGTCGTCTTCAACTTCACAAAATATAGTATTTTCTTTTTTATCCTTAAAATTATTCAACCAAAGCACCAAAGTTTTTAAGTATTGATACACAAACCCTCTGTTTGAACCTGGAGCATCTGTATCTTTTTTGAATATTATTAATTCACTTGTAGTCATTAAATTAACTCCCCCGAGAAATCCATGCCAAATATGTTACATTTTATCTAAAATATTACCATATAAAAGCATATTTTTCTTGCTTATTTATTAGGTTTAATAATAAATCTGTTTAATCTTTACTCTTTACTTACTTTAATAGAATGTTAAACTACCCAATCTTTATAAGGGGGCACAGGGATTAAAAGTAGAAGTTAACTAAATTATGAAAGGTAAAATTGTTAAACAATATGTAATAAACAGCAAAATATTGTGGTTGGAAGTATTTTTTTGAAGTAACCCAGTTAATTCTCGGCTCAAAACTATTAAGTTAAGAACATTCTTTTTAATAGGAGGTGACTTTTACAATGAAATAGAATTACAAGGGGTAGAAAGATGAATAATTAATTAAAGTGTTCAGAGTGGAAGTTAAAGTCTAACCCAAAATAGAAAGTAGAAAACTATGCTTAGAAGGTTTGATGCAGATAAGGTATTAAAATTAATGCGAAGAAATTAAAAATGTCTATATGTAAAGAAAATTATATAAAATAGGTTGAATTCTATAACTAGATTTAATTTATTTATATATCGTATACATTAATAGTGTACAAAAGGTTGTTAACTAAGCTCGTCAACAACGATGACCATTTTGCAATAGCCAAGTCCGTGTGGTGTTGTTAAAGCCTTCATACCAACAGCTTTAGCAAATCCTCCATAGCGACTTTTCGTAGAAATAATGGCAATAAGCCCGTGTGTATACATAGCATTTACAGCCACAATTTCTTCTGGGAATGCTTGTTTTAACTGTTGATAAAGCGGTACACACGTGTTAATTCCAATCATATAATCACATTCTGTCCATGGCATTCCTAGATAAAGATGTTCAAAAATTGGGTTTTTACGATGATAAACACGTTTAATTTGAATAATTGGCATGCTGCGCCCACCTGAATAGTGACCTGTAAATTCTCCAAAAGGGCCTTCGTATTCACGTTCTCCTGCTAAAATTTCACCTTCAAGCACAACTTCTGCTCCCCATGGGATATCAAGATTAGAGAGTTTTGCTTTTACAACTTTATATGGTTCTTGCTGAAGCGCTCCTGCCATCTCATATTCTGATTGATCATATAAAAGCGGTGTTGAAGCCGCTGTTGTAATAACAGGCTCACATCCTAATGCAATAGCTACTTTTAAATTCTCACCGCGCTCTTCCGCCTGTTTTAAATGAATAGCAATATCATGCTGTGGCACAGGCTGAATTCCTAAGCGATCTTTTCCTTTTACTTGCATGCGATAAATTCCAACATTTTGTTTTCCAAAATGTTCAGGATCTGTTACATCTCTTGAAATTACGCAGGCTTTATCAAGATAAAACCCTCCGTCTCCTTGGTTGATTCTAAAAAGAGGTAAAATATCAAAAAGATTAATATCTTCTGTTATCTCACATTCATGAAATGGCGCGCTTTCTTCACGTTGGACAGGAACAGGAGCCTCACTATATCGTTTAGCAAATTCAAAAAACTGCTCTTTAACAGGTGTGTTTTTAGGCATCCCTAGCATAAGTGCATGATTGGACCATGAGCCAATTACATTTAGGGCAATTTGAGCATTGTTATACCCATAAATATTGTTAAAAAGAAGGCCTGGCGTGTTATCTCCTAAGTTACTAATAGCTCGAGCAGCCGCCCCTAAATCAGGTTCTGGTTTCACTTCTTCATCAATTGTCAAAAGTTGATTTTCTTTTTGTAAAGTGTTTAGAAAATCTCGAAAATCTTTATAAGCCATCTTTTTTCCTCCTTGTTTCTCTTCTTGCCTTACCATATAAATCATTTTTTCTACATGTTTATGGTACATGAACTTTTTACATATTTGAAATATGTATTAAATATTTATAAAATACTCTTAAGGTATAAAGAGAGGAGAACACTTTATGGATATTCGCCAAATGATGTATTTTATTGCTATTGCTGAAGAAGGAACAATTACAAAAGCTGCAGAACGCCTACATATGGCACAGCCACCTTTAAGTCGACAAGTTCAAGGAATGGAAGAAGAGCTTGGTGTTATGCTGTTTGAGCGTAATAAAAAGAAGCGAATGACGCTCACGCCAGAGGGAGAGCTGTTCCTCAAGCGAGCGCGAGAAGTCGTGAATAAGATGGAAGATACAGTTGAAGAAGTAAAAGAATTTCAAAACAGCGGGGAAGGTAAGTTATCTGTTGGAGCAACGATTTATTCGGCTGCCCTTCTTGTAAAAAGCATTGTGTCTTATAAAGAAAAACATCCTAATTTTACATTTCAAGTTTGGGAAGATGAACCAACACGGTTAGAAGAACTTTTAGAAAGCAGAAAAATTGATGTAGTACTAACCACAACCCTCTTTTCAAATGAAAACGTCATTACAAAACAGCTTTCTGAAGATCCTTGCGTTGTTGTTGTACCGAAAAATCATCCAAGCACAGAGCCAGTAAGTATGGAAACTCTTGCTTCCCTTCCGCTTGTTTTGCTACGAACCAACTATGGAAAAGGAATTTATGACAGTATTTTAGTAGAATTTGAACGATTAAATTTACATCCAACGCTTTTTTGTGAATGTCACGACTCTGCCACCCTCTTAAATCTCGTTTCAGCAGGATTTGGGGCAACGATACTTCCTTGTTCAATGCTTTCCTTACATGGCTTAAACGATTTAAAAACACTCTCAATTGAAAACAATCCTTTTATTCTTAAAACATCACTTATTTACCGAAAAGGATATGTATCAAAAGCTGCACAGGAATTTATACAGGCGTTTGAAGAGTTTCAAGATGGGTAATCTTGAAACTTTTCGTTTCTTTCTTCGTATAAAAAAGAAGAAAGAAAAAAGGAAGTGATATAGATGACAACACTGGAAGAAAAAGTGGAACGTTTTGAAAAAATGTATTTTCACTTAAAGAATGAATTAAAATGGCAAGCTGTTGATAAAAACTATTTAATGATTCTCTCTTCTATATATGGAGAAAGCAATAAAAAAGAAGCGCAAGTTTCGCTTCTTTCGCTCGGAAAAATATTAAAAAAGCAAGTTGGATTTTTTTCACCCCTTAACTCTAGCTACTCTTTTATGATTGCTGCACTTCTTGATGCTCAATATAACAACCCAGAAGCTAAATTTCAGGAGCTTAACACAATTTATAACAAGCTAGTGGATTCAGGCTTTAAAAAAGATGTATTCACATACCTGTGCGCTCTTATTGTTCTTAATGAAGAAACGCCAACGTTTTCGGTTGAAGACTATGCTGACCGGGCCCTTTCTCTTTACACTTTAATGAAAGAAGCTCATCCGTTTATAACGTCTAAAAGCGACTATCCGCTTGCAATGCTGCTTTCAAGAGAAAATGGCGCTCCTATTGAAATTATCGACCGTGTTGAAAACGTGTATGAAATGTGGGCAAGTAAAGGATGCCGAAAAGGAAACGATTTGCAGTTTTTGAGCCATATTCTCTCGCTTCAGGATACGCAACCGCTTGAAGACCTTTATGAAACGTATGCTAGAATTGAAAACTACTTTTCTAAAAATGGCATGAAAATAAAACCTGCTTACTATACTCAATTTGCAATCCTTTCTTTATTAGAAGCTGACGAAAGAAAGCTTGCTCAAATTCATGATATTGCTGCTTATTTCAATAAACATAAAGCTTTCAAATGGAAGCAGCAAACAAATTTTGCAACAGCTGTTAACAGTGTGATGAACTATAGTATGGAACATGAAGACATTTTAAAAACAAGCCTCTACACAACGCTAGATATGGTTATTCAAGCTCAGCAGGCAGCAATGGTAGCTGTGATAGCAAGCGCTGCAGCAAATGCTTCCTCTAGTGATGGCGGCGGTGGAAACTAATCTTTTTGAATGACGTCTATAAAGTGTTTTAACATTCGTCCTGTTAATCCCCATATTACATCGCTATTGTATTCATAAAAATATTCAGGAAGTGGACGCTGACGAAAATTATAATTCTCTCCTCCTGGAATTAAATGATATGGAAAATCAGCAGCAGGTTTCACTTCATAATTCATCTCAAATTCCTTCGGCGGATTATGGAGGAGATAAGAAAGAGGCACCGTAAATACGCGCTCTACCTCTTCTTGATTTGGAAGAATCTCAGCTTCATCAATAAAGCCTACATACGGATAAATAATCATCCCAAAAGGAGATACAAAATAATCGAGAGGCTGTACGTTTGTAATTTTATTAGAGGAAATGCCAAGTTCCTCTGCCGTTTCCCTTATAGCTGCCTCTTGCTCATTTTTATCTCCTTCTTCAATTCTTCCTCCTGGAAAACAAACTTCCCCAGGCTGTCTTCGCATTGTTGAAGCTCGCACTTCAAAGAGAAGATGAAGTTCATCTTGTTTTTGAACTATAGGAATTAAAATAGCATATTTTAAAAAATGTTCGCTTCCTAAAATAGCAGGACGGCGATGCTCTAACTTTTGCTGTAGTTTTTCTAAGTCCATATAATTCTTCCTTTCTCTCTACTTTTCCTTATCGTACCATACTGTTTTTCCTTTTGCATCGATTATAAACAGCTTAAATTGGGTATGTATCCCATAAGGAGGTTGATAGCAGTGATTATGATTTTATATGCAAGCATTGCTTTACTCGTTGTAGCCATTATTTATCTTGGCTATACAGCTATAAAAGCAATGAAAAACATTAAGCCAAAAGTAAAAGAATTAAATGCTACAGCGGAGCGGGTAAATGAACGTATGAATGGTATAAAAACAGAAACGGCTGTATTGAATGACACGAAAGATAAGATTTCAGAGGACATTCAGTATAAAAAAGAATCCGTCAACAAAGTAATAGGCGGTGCCAAAAAAACCCCAACTTTATTAAAGAGAGTATGGGAAAACGGAAAAGCATAGTAAAAAAGCGAGGAATCCCTCGCTTTTTTTATTGTTTAACAACTCTTTTAGGATGTTTCACAATTGCTTCTGTTTGAATATTTCGCTTATGAAAAAGAGCGTTAATCTCTCCTCCAATAACAAGAATGAGTCCTGTTAAGTAGAGCCAAATCATAAGGACAATTACGCCTCCTAAGCTTCCATAAGTAGCGGAGTAATTGCCAAAATTACTAACGTAAAAAGAAAACCCAAATGAGATTACTTGCCAAAGCACTGTTGCAATAGCAGCTCCTGGAATAACGTGTTTAAAAGCAAAACTTTTATTCGGCGCAAAACGATAAAGACCTGAAAGGACGATAGAAATGACAACAACTGCTACAACCCATCTTAAAATAGTAAATAAAATTTCAAATCCAGAGGATATAGGAACAAAGCTTTTAATCCAATCAATAATTACATTTCCAAATATAGGGAGAGCTAATGAAATAATAAAAGCTACAAGAAGGCCTATTGTTAACACAATAGCGAGCAAGCGTACTTTTATAAATGAGCGATTATCTTCCACATCGTATGCGATATTCATCGCGTGAATAAACGCTTGAATCCCATTTGATGCAGACCAAAGTGTTCCCAGAATTCCGACTGTTAACAATCCACCATTTGGAGTTGTTACAAGGTCGATCACATTTTCTTCTAGTAAATTAGCTGTTTGTGATGGAAGAATACTTTTAATAAATGAAACTGCTGTTTGAGGCTCAATTGATAGATATGGAATGATAGATAGCAAAAGGATGAGAACAGGAAAAATGGATAGCATATAGTAATAAGCTTGCTCTGCTGCTAATCCTGTTGCTCGATCTTTTTGCATCTCTTCTCCCAAATTTTTTAAAAACCCTTTTGCCGAAGACATACACTTTCTCCTTTCTATCTTTTTTGTGTTGTCTTATATCTATTGCATACCCGACTTTCTGACTTTTCAATACTGTTTTCAATAGAAAAAAGCCAGTAGAGATCTACTGACTTCTTTCTATTCATACTTTACTACGCTTGATCTCTTTTTCAAATCGTTTGAAAAAATCTTTCACAATGAACCCTGCTACTTTCTTTAGAACAGGCTTTCCCGCTTTTGTTACTTTCCCATGAATTTCTGCTTCATATGTATAGGAAAGCACTGTTGTATGACCCTTTTCATCAAGATGAATATGATTCAGCATCTTAATTTCGCCTGGTCCCCCTTTTCCACTCATCTTCATATTATATTGCTCTGGCTCTTTTAAATCCGTTAGCTTAATGGTTATATCGTAATCCCCTTTTACCGGCAGAAAACCAAGCGAAATGTTTGCTTTATATATTCCCTCTTCTACCTTTTCGAAGCGTTTACATCCAACCATACATTCTTTCAATACGCCGGGATCCAAAAGCATCTTAAAAGCACGTTCTCGTGTTGTATGAAGATCAATTGTTCCTTCTCCTTTCAAACGTATCTTCTCCCTTCAAAGGCTTTTTTCTACTCTATGCAAGAAAACAAGCTTTTTATGAAGAAGACACTCAATTTTCAAACATTTTATAAACATCCTCTGCTCCGTGACGTGCCTCTTCTATCATATTTACGATAAGTTCTTGAACAGATGGGACTGAATCAATGAGCCCGACTACTTGGCCTGCCCAGCCAAATCCTTTATCTTCTTCTCCTTCATAAATATATTTTTTATTCGCCTCTCCACTTACTGATTCTTTTAAATCTTCATATGTTGCTCCTTCTCTTTCACGCTGGATAATATGATTTGTATAGACGGATTTTAAAACACGTCCAGGAGCTCCCCACGTTTTTTTAATGATAACTGTATCTTGTTCACTACTAGCAAGAAGCGCTTTTTTGTACGTTTGATGCGCATGTACACACTCTTTTGTTGCGATGAAGCGCGTACCCATCTCAATTCCGTCAGCGCCTAGGGCTAATGCAGCAAGCAAACCTCTGCCTGTACCAATTCCTCCACTCGCCAAAACTGGGATGGATACAGACTGAACAACACGCGGAATCAGAACCACCGTGCCTACTTCATCTCTTCCTAAATGACCTCCACCTTCGTTTCCAACGGCCATCACAGCATCCGCTCCAAGACTTTCCGCTTTTTGTGCTTGTCTTACGTTTGCAACAAGCACAAGTTTTTTCACTTTTTCTCCTTGTAAGCGTTCAAAAATCGGCTTAGGATTTGCTCCTGTAACAGAGATAACAGGAACTTCTTCTTCTATAACAACCTCTAGCAATTCTTCATAAGAAGTGGCATGCTGACCAATTGCAAAATTTACGCCATATGGATTTTGGGTTAACTCTTTTGTTTTTCGAATTTCTTTCCTAAGTTTTTCACCTTCTCCTAACGTCATCGCTGTAATTTGCCCAAGTCCGCCTGCATTAGAAACAGCGGAAGCAAGCTCTGCATACGCTAAATGAGCAAGCCCTCCTTGAACGATTGGATATTGAATATTTAATAACTTTGTTACACGCGTTTTCATTGCTTTATTCCCCCTAAAGCATTATTTATCCCTTTTATTCGTCTTCTTCAAGGTAAATCCTGTTTATACATATAAAAAAGCTTGAAGTGTGGCTGCACTTCAAGCTTTTTTATATTATGGACGATGAAAGTTGACAGTTTTCCCATCATCTCCTGTTCGTTCAAACCAACCTCTCATTGCCCAGTTAATATAACCTCCATCACCTTCATTAATGAAGGTTCCTTGTTCAAATACCCAAATTCCATATGTTACTCCATCATAGTCTGTTGTATCAAAATATTGTACACCTTGAAGTCCATCTGAGTTGTATCCTTGACTTAAATTCATCACAACAACGTTATATTGCTGTCCTGATTCAAAGAACGCTTTCTCCATTGCTCCTTTTACAAAACCACTTCTGTTATCAGCCGAAACTTTTGCATCTTCAATAGCTTGTCCAATTGCAACAGGATCGATTGTAACACTTCCTCCTACTTCAGGCGTCGCAGCAGACGCTGTGTTACCTCCAAAAGGTAGAGCTAATGGTGCGGCTAATAGAGTGACGCTTAAGGCAGATCCTGCTAAAACTCTTTTTGCTTTCTTCATCTGTTCTCCTCCTTATTTTTGGTAATACATAGGAGCTGTACCCGATAAATAGAAAAACAAACAAAATATTCTAATTATTTTTATAATTTAATCAATTTTTTAATTATAATTACTTTTTATCCCCTTTGATAACAAGATTCAGAGCTTTTTTATTCAGGGACTTTACAAATATTTAAATAATGTTAACTCGGTCTTTTAGAACATAGTTTTATAAAACAAAATAAAAAGCTATCTTTGAAGCAAAGATAGCTTTTTTATTTAAACACCTAATTTCACAAATACTTTTCCATCCTTAATTTCAAAGTCTTTTATATTTCCGACTGGCACATAGCGAATCTTGCTTATTTCGTTAAGATTAATCGTTAATAAATTTTGACTATAGTGAGATAGAGGTTCATTATGAAATATTTTCCTCTTGAACCAACTGCTGTTTAACGGCTTTACATAAAGAACTTGAAACGTAAGCGAACGGTTGCTGGCTTTGAAAGGGGAAAGTCTTATTTCAAAAGGAATGGAGATGCCGAGTTTTTTGACTTTACCACTAAAAGCAATTCCTTCTTCTAAAAACGATAAGTGTGGTTCAACAATGGGGATATTTCCTTTTTTCTCCAAGCACCATAGAAGGACTTCAGGAGTGATTGGAACCCACACCCCACTCTTTTTCAAGTATTCTTTTGTTTTTGACATATAGTTTTTCTCTTTTTGTTCTTTTAACATGCTAACCCATTTCTCGCTTACATTTAAAACAATCTTTTTCATGAGGTTCACCTCGCTCAATTGATAAAAAAGCTCCCCATTTATAATATGCGGAAGAAAAGAAGGTGTGCCCGTTTTTCATTAGAAAGGGAGATGATGAGTTAGCATAAAAAAAGCATCCAGCCGGATGCTTTTTCTTACTTTCCTACTTCTTGTTGACGTAACTCTACGCGACGAATTTTACCTGAATTCGTTTTTGGCAAATCGTCTACAAATTGAATACGACGTGGGTATTTGTATGGTGCTGTTAGACTTTTAACATGGTTCTGAAGCTCTTTTGTGAGCTCCTCTTCATTGTCTACGCTTGTTCTTGGCACAATAAACGCTTTTACTACATTTCCTCGGATTTCGTCAGGGCTGGCTACAACCGCACATTCTTTTACAGCAGGGTGTTTCATAAGTGCATCTTCTACCTCAAACGGTCCTATTGTATAACCTGAGCTAATGATAATATCATCGCTTCTTCCCTCAAACCAATAATAGTTTTCTTCATCTTTTGATGCACGATCTCCTGTTAAGAAGTAGTCTCCTTTATAGGCAGATGCCGTTCTTTCAGGATCTTTGTAGTATGTTTTAAAAAGCGAGGGAAGATCTTTGTGAACCGCAATATTGCCGACTTCTCCTAGTTTGCACGCCTCACCGGTATCATCTACGATCTCAATGAACTGAGGAATCATCGGTTTTCCCATTGACCCTGCTTTATGCGGAACTCCTTTTAATGTACCAATCAAAAGCGTACTTTCCGTTTGACCATATCCATCACGAACTTGAAGATTAAAATACTTTTTAAATGTATTAATAACTTCTTCATTTAACGCTTCTCCTGCTGAAACAGCGCTATGTAAAGAAGATAAATTATAGGATTCTAATTCATCAATTTTAGCCATCAGGCGATACTCAGTTGGTGTACAACAAAGCACATTGATTTTCTCATCTTGTAAAAGCTGCAAATATTGCTTAGGCTCAAATCGTCCATGATAAACAAATCCTGTTGCTCCTCTTCCAAGTACAGATAAAAACGGACTCCATACCCATTTTTGCCACCCAGGACCTGCAGTTGCCCATACTACATCTTTTTCACTAATATCTAGCCACTCACCGCCTGCAATGCGTAAATGTGCATATGCCCAGCCGTGACTGTGAACAACACCTTTTGGCTGTCCAGTTGTGCCAGATGTGTATGAAAGAAAAGCAATATCATTTTTTGAGGTTTGTACAGCATCAAATGAGCTTGACATCCCTTTTGTAAGCGCTACCATATCTGTCCACTCACCATATTCTCCACCAATTACAAGCTTATGTTCTAAAGTTTCTACATCTTCTACCATATCAATTTCTTTACAATATGGCTTATATGCAATAATGGCTTTCGCTTCTGCGTGTTTTATTCGGTACTGTAAATCTTTAGCACGAAGCATTTCAGACGACGGGATAATAACAAGACCTGATTTTAAACAAGCAAAATATGTGACATATGCTTCCACAAGACGGGGCACCATCACTAATACACGATCTCCTTTTTGTAAACCCAGTTTTTTAAACGAGTTTGCTAGCTTGTTTCCTCGCTCAATAAGTTCATTATATGATACTTCTTCACGATGGCCTTCATCGTCTCTCCATTTTAATGCCGTTCTTTCTGAAGCGTACTTTTCCATTTCTTCTGTTAAGTTATACTGTTCCGCTGGAATAAGTTCTTCTAATTTCAACATTTCTCTTCCTCCTTCATCCACGTTCTCTTGGATTCAGTTCTCATTTTCATTTAATGTAACTTTATTATATAACTAAACATTAATACCTGCTACTAATTTTTTGCCATACAATGAGTAATTGTATCATAAAAATTCAAAATAAGCCCAAATTAAGCTTTCGCATCTTTTAGTTCTTAAGTTCTATGCATTCTTGTTATGCTAAAAAGCCTATGGAAAATTCCATAGACTCCTTTATTTCCGACCAAAATCCGCTTTAATTTCGCCCCACTTTTTAGTTTCCCATTTCATGATTGGATTTTCATAAGAGTGGTGATTCAGCCATTCAATGCTCTTGTCAATACGATCCCATATATGCTGTGTTTCTTCACTTCGTGGCAAGTTCGTATTCACTTTCTTATTTCTAACCCAGGCAAGAGCTGTAATAGAGTCTGTATAAATTGGCGTACTTTTTCCTTCCTTTTGAAAAAGCGAGAGCGCATGAACAATAGCTAAAAACTCTCCAATATTGTTTGTTCCATTTTTAACAGGTCCATAATGGAAGATTCTCTCCTCCGTTTTTGTATCTACTCCTTGATACTCCATAACCCCAGGGTTTCCACTACAAGCAGCATCAACACATATGCTTTCTTCTATATAAGAAGATGAGGTAGATTTAGATGCACGTTTAGGTGCATTTTTTGCAGGTAATCCTCCTCCAGCTTTAAACGCAGACTCGGCTTCCTCTATCGTTGGAAATGATTTATACCTTGCTCCTTGAAAGCCATGAACTTGTGCTTTACATTCGTCCCACGTTGTATAGATGCCTTTCTTTCTTCCCGCCCAAACAACGTAATACTTTTTCTTTGCCATTTCGTGTATTCTCCTTTAGATAACATTCTTTCTCTACTATAACAAAAGAAGAAATGAAAAAGAACTATACTATTTCTTGCAAAGAAAGAGAATATGACAAATTTTTCACCATTCATTCGACAAAGTAATAAAATTGTAATCTATTTTTGGATGTTTTTGTTTTTAAAATCTTTGAAACTCTTTATAATAGAAATAGAGAGAGAAAAGTTTAAAGGTGGAAAAGGGAATGAAGAAAAAAGGCTGTTTAGGTTGCTTAGGGTTTCTCTTAAGCTTCGGCATTATTTTTTTAATTGCGCTTGTTTTTCTAGTAACGCGCGATGGCGGTACAGATAAATTAATGTCAAAACTTGTTGAAAAGCGACTAACGGAATATCAGCCTCTTGTTGAAAGTGAACTAGAAAAGTACGGTTTAAAAGACTACACACCTCTTCTACTCGGAATTATGTATCAGGAGTCGAATGGGCGTGGGAATGACCCAATGCAGTCTTCAGAGTCAAACGGTCTTTCTCGCAACGAAATTAAAGAACCCGAACAAAGCATTGAACAAGGGGTTGCCCATTTTTATGACATGTACAGCTATGCACAGAAAAAAGGCGTTGATTTGGACACAGTTATTCAAAGCTACAATATGGGACCAGGATATATTGACTATGTAGCATTAAACGGGCAAAAACACACAGAAGAGCTTGCTAAAGAGTTCTCTAAAATTCAAGTAGAAAAAAATCCTGACGTGTATAAATGCGGAGGCGACAAAAACAACTTTCGCTATCCTTACTGCTATGGAGACTACACGTATTCTGAAAAAGTAAATGAACGAACTTTAACAGTAAAAGAATGGATTGGGAATTCTGCAACAGCAGATGCTAATCAAAGCTAAAAAGGTGACATCCTAAGATGCCACCTTTTTTTATTTTTTGTAGTGTTCGCCAAGTTCGATAATGAGAGCGCCCATTCTTTCTTTTTCAGGTACAACAATATTACGAATTCCCTCTTCTCGACAGGCTTCAGCGGTAATTTTCCCAACTGCTCCAGCAACTATCTCTTTGCCAAAACACTCTCTTAACCTATCATTCATTCCTATTTCTTTTGCAACATCAAAAAGAGCACGAACTTGGATTGCTGTTGTAAAACATATTGCATCAATTTTACCTTCGATAATCTCTCTACAAAGCATTTCAACAACGCTTTTCTCAGGTGCTGTATGTTCATATGGAAGAAGTTCGAGGACAGTAGCTCCCTGTGATTCCAGTGACTGGATAAGGCGAGGCGCTTTTTCGCCGTGAAGCTGTACAACTACTTTTTCCCCCTTAAAGCTATATCCTTCTAGAGCACGAATAAGCCCTGCAGTTGTGCCATCTTCATCAACAGCATTTACTTTAATATGTAATTTTTTTAACGCTGAAAATGTTTTATACCCTCTTGTTCCAACCTTTGCTTCTTTCACTCTATTTAGAAACTCTTCTTTCATTCCTAATTTCTCCGCCATTCCAACAAGCGTTTCCGTTCCCATACCCGTTGTGAAAAGAAACCAATCTGCTCCTTCTTCTATAACGGTACGCAGTGGCTTTTCTATACTTTCTTCTGCTAAAAAAACGGTACCTTGAAGAGATCGAACAAGAGGAATCCCTCCTTGTTTTTCAATAATAGTGCTCATTTCTTCTGTTTTTCTAGATCCTGTGATTACAATTTTCTTCCCTTCTAATCCTTTTCCCATCATATCCCTCTCTTCTCTTTTTTTCTATCTTATCACAGAAAACAACACAAAAAACCTGCATAAAGCAGGTTTATGCAGGCGTCTTTTCTTTTTTAGCTGGTAAGTTAGGCATAACTTTATTATAGCGATAGTTTACAAGAGCTGCAGCAAAAATACCTACAACAGAAAGGCAAGCATCAAATATAAAGATAATGGAGATATGGCCAGTTTGCGACATTTTGCCTGTTGCAAGAGGTAAAAGAATAGATGCTAAGCCCGCAGCTGTTGCAACAATACCTGTAACAGTTCCTTTGTTCTTATAGAAAAACTGCGTCATTACTGTAATTGTGAGCTGAAAAACACCAGCAGTTGAGAAACCTAAAAAGAAAGAAGCTATGATAACGACAGGAACAATATGCACAGTTAAAAGAGTGACAACCGCTGCTAACGTAATAAGTGGATAAACTAGTAAAACACGAACAGGTTTTACTATATTTTTTAAAAGAAAAGCAAGAATAAGGACTGAAATGAGAGCTCCGATGCTATAGTAACTTAGAAGTTTAACAGATGCTGTATCTTGCATTCCAAGCACATCTTGTCCAAAAGTTGGCAACCAAATTTGAGCAACTGTGAAAAGAGCTGTTGATGTAAACCCAATCACCACAAGAGCTGCTCCCTCTTTCCACATATTCGGTTCTTCTTTAAACACTTCTTCTCCGTTAGAACTCCTCTTCCCTTCCACAACCATTTTATGATGATTTGGAAACGGAACAAAAAATAAAAAGAGCATATTAACGAAATAAATGAGAGCTGGAATGAAAAATACGTATCCGTAAAAAAGATCTCGATTAGCAAAAAAAGCAATCATATATGGAAGAAGAGCTGCTCCAATTGAAATAAAGGCTTTTACAAGAACGCTTGCTGAACCAGGAGATTTTGGAAATACTTCAATAAGAGCAGGATACGTCCCTGCATCCATAGCAGAATTTGCAATCCCTGCTAAAATAGCAAATATAAAAGCTATTTGATATGTAGGCGAAAGTGGAATCGCAACTAAAAAGACAGCCATTAATAAGCTCGATGTAATAATAAGCGGTTTTCTTCCAAATTTATCAGATAAAATACCTGATATCCAATAAGATAAAAGCTTTCCTATTCCAATAGCTGAGATAATATAACTAATTCCTGCGCCATCTGTATTAAGCTGACGCGTTAGAAAAGTCATATTGGAAGCTAACATAATGTTAACCATTCCAAGTAAAAAGTAGTTCACATACATTCCAAAAGCTGCATTCATATAACTGTTTTTCATAGTACACTCCCCTACATTAATAAATGTACAAAAAATAAGCCTCCTTTGTAAAATTAATTTCTATTATTCTAAAAACAACGCACATTTTAAAGCTGTAACGTATAGAATAAGTATGGGTGAAGATAGTTTGAAGAATGATTATCAATGTTAAGAACCTGTCCCATTATGGCAGGTTTTTAACATGATAACATTCTTCTTTACATAAATAAAGAAGATGTTACATAATTAAGCAAGGCTTTTTAGAACCCTTTCATGTTCTAAATCTCTCATAATAAAAGATATCTTGTCTTCTCCTAGAACATCCTTTTTTCACAATATAATCAAAATATTTTTCTCAATCCTCTTGAAATTAACTTAATTTTCAGTTAATTTATAGTTATGTGTTTTCTCTTACATGTCCTATCAGAAATTGAGAAGTGGCTTCTTTTGCCAAACTATTTAAAAGCGCTTTCATATCGATAACAAGGGGGAGAAAAATGGTCATTTACGGCGTTGCCATTCTTGCAATTAGTATGCTTATCGGTGTTTCAGCCGGAGAGCTTATTGGAACGCTTATCGGAATTGATTCTAACATTGGTGGAGTCGGGCTTTCTATGATAATTTTAATTGTTGCAGTTAACTTACTATCAAAAAACGGAAGGCTGAAAAAGCCCTCTCAAGATGGAATCGCATTTTGGAGTGCTATCTATATTCCTATTGTGGTAGCAATGGCAGCTCAGCAAAATGTTGTAGCAGCTATTAAAGGAGGTCCGCTGGCTGTTTTAGCAGGAGTGCTCGCTGTTTTGATTAGTTTTGCCGCCGTTCCAATCCTAAGCAAAAATAATAAACCCAAAAAAGAAAGCGCTTCCAAGTGAGAAAGTTCTAAGATAAGGAGCTGAATTATAGATGGAAAGTATTAAAAATGTATTAATTGAAAACAACCTTGTCACAGCTTTCGCCCTCATTGGCCTTACAATGTACTTATCTTACTTCATATCCACAAAGCTCACACGCGGAAAACTTCATGGCTCTGCTATCGCCATTATGATTGGTCTCCTTCTTGCTTATTATGGAGGAACTGTAACAGGAGGAGAAAAAGGACTTGCTGATATAAGTATTTTTGCTGGGATTGGTATAATGGGTGGTGGCATGCTGCGCGATCTTGCTATTATTTCAACAGCTTTTGGTGTGAATTTTAATCAAGTTAAAAGCGCGGGTGTTATTGGGTTCATTTCTTTATTTATTGGCATTTTCCTTTCCTTCTTTATTGGTGTCATTGTTGCTCTTTCATTTGGCTACTCAAGCCCTGTAGACATTACAACAATTGGCGCTGGAACAGCTACTTATATCGTTGGTCCTGTAACAGGATCAGCACTTGGAGCAAGCTCTGAAGTTATTACACTCAGCATTGCAGCAGGGCTTATAAAATCTATGCTAACAATGGTTTTCACTCCATTTGCAGCTAAATTTATTGGCCTTAATAACCCTCGTTCTGCGATGATTTTTGGTGGACTTATGGGAACAACAAGCGGTACAGCAGCAGGGCTTGCAGCAACAGATCCAAAACTTGTTCCTTATGGAGCAATGACCGCTACATTTTATACAGGACTAGGCTGCTTATTGTGTCCATCTCTTTTGTACTTTATTATTCAACTTACTTTTTAACTTTTTGTTGATAATACTCCATAAAAGCAAGAATGCTTTCTCATAAAAAGAGAGCATTCTTGCTTTTTTATATAAGAAGACTCCCCTTCGAACTCTCTGTTATGAAATTGTACATAAAATACATTTATTTTATACACAATTTTTCTCATAAATGTTACAATGATGAAACGGAGGGATTTTAACATGACTCGCGAAAGGACTATATTGTTAAAAAAACTTGAAAAGCTAAACCAGTATGAGCAAAATGTGTTGGAAGAAATTCAAGAAGAGCGAAACGCATTAAAAAAGAGACTAAAAGATTTAGACTACATTGAAGGCCGCCATTTTGTGCCTTCACACGTAACCATTAACAGAACCTCTCATAAAAAAATGGAGGCTTATTACGAGGCTACGCAACTATTAAAGAACAACCCTGAAAAAGTATTTTTAGCTAAAGAAATTACGGCACATGTTGAACAAGAAACAGGATATAAAATTTCACAATTTGCTTACTTTTATAAAAAGTTGCAAGAAATTGATCCAAATATTATGCGGATTCGACGTGGGTGCTACGGCTATAAATCTGAAAAAAGCACTTGGTAGTAGCTCGTATACATATCTTACATAACAAACACGTATAAACACCGTCTCTTTTGCTCATGAAAGAAAGAGAGGAAATATAGTCCTCTCTTTCTGCTATACCTTCTATCCCCTACAACCTCCGCTTTTTCTTCATCACTAATTCTTCGCTCAAAAAAAACAGAGGTCTACAGACCTCTGTTTTTTTTATTCTTTTGAGAACTCTTTTACAAGCCCGCTAAATACATTTAGCGCATTGCGAATTGGCTCTCCCTCTTCTAAATCAACGCCTGTTCTTTTTAGCAAGCTAAGCGGATAATCAGAGCTTCCGCTTTTTAAAAATTCTAGGTAGTTGTTTTTCGTTTCTTCATCGCCTTTAAGAAGACGGTCTGCAATATGAATGGCTGATGCGTAGCCTGTTGCATACTTGTAAACATAGAATGGACGGTAAAAGTGAGGAATACGGCTCCATCCGTATTTCACTTCATCTCCAAGCTCCAAACTTTCTCCGTGGTAGCTTCCAAAAAGCTCTTCATATACTTCATTAAAAGCTGAAGCATTAAGAGGTTCTTCTTTTTCCGCTTTCTCGTGCACGATTTTCTCAAATTCAGCAAACATAACTTGAGTAAAAAATGTTCCTTTAAACTGATCAATAAAATGGTGAAGTAAGTAACGTCGCTTTTTATCATCTTTTTCATGATCAATAAGGTGGTGCATAAGCAAAACTTCATTCACCGTTGAAGCTACTTCCGCTACAAAAATAGAATATCCTGCTGTTATATGTGGCTGATGTTTATTTGAATAATAGCTGTGCATAGCATGACCCATTTCATGCGTTAAGGTAAACAAACTATCTAAGTCATTGCGATGGTTTAGAAGAACGTAAGGATGCACTCCATATACTCCAATATTGTAAGCTCCAGAACGTTTCCCTGGTGTTTCATGAACGTCAATAACACCTGCAGCCTTCATTTCTTTTAATTGACTTACATAGTCTTCTCCAAGCGGACTTAACGCTTTTAACATCATTTCGTATGCTTCGTCATATGAGATATCGTACTTTACTCCTTCTACAAGTGGAACCCCTAAATCATACGGGCGAAGCTCGTTTACG
Organism: Priestia filamentosa; assembly: GCF_900177535.1. Lineage (NCBI taxonomy): Bacteria > Bacillati > Bacillota > Bacilli > Caryophanales > Bacillaceae > Priestia > Priestia filamentosa. The sequence continues at coordinate 1,366,780 of NZ_FXAJ01000001.1, read as the reverse complement.
TTCAAAATCTTTTTCCGCTCTTTTGTGTAAGCATGCAAGGCTTCTTTTCCTTTATGTGCCGCTTGAATGAGCGTCTCATATACTTCTTTTGGTACTTTGTCGCCAAAGAGCGCTTTTTCTAAAGCAGATGGATAGTTTCTTAACTTAGTCAATTTGACGTTATTTTTCACCGCAGCTGAAAGTGTTGAACCAATTGTATTATGAAGACCTATATATGGTTCATAATAAGCTTTATACGCTTCTTTTCTTTTTTCTCGATCGGAACTTTTGCTTAATAATGCATATTTCCCGCGTGTTAAGCGCTCTTTCTCTCCTTGATCATTTGTAATATATCCGAACGTAATGTCTGCATTATTAATCATCCCATACGTATTGCGAGGAGCTTGCAGTGCCTCCCCCATTTCGGAAAGAAGCGCTTCTTGCTCTGCAGATAATACGTGTTCTTTATATCGATACGTATCAAATAAATCTTCTTCAAAATATTGAAGTCCTTCTTCTTGCTTAATATAAGTAGAAAGTGTTTGCTCATCTAAGCTTAGAAGAAAAGGTGTAAAAAAAGAAGTGGCGCTGCTTAGTTTTACGCCAAGCTGCTGCACTTTTGAAAGCCTTGCTTGTGACTCGGCAACTCTTGTATCTTCATCATGAGAAAGCATTGCATAAACATAAAGCTTGCTATATTTTTGAGAGATTTCTTCTCCCTTTGTTAAGTATGTTAAAAGTTCTTTTGCATTTGTAATATTTCCTTGATAGTGTTTGATATCATCAATACGAGTGGAAACTTCTTCATAGCTCCTTTTCCATGCTTCTTCAGAAGAAAAAATGTGTTCTTTTTTCCATTTCTCGCTTTCTGGAATGCTTTTTGTTTCTACCATAACAACACTCTCCTTATGTATGTATTCTTCTATTTTACGTTTTTTTGGAAAAGAAAAAAAGAATACTGCTTCTTAGTTTATGCGTTACTTCCTTTACCATATCCTTAAAGAGAGATAAAAAAACACGAAAAACTTTTGTTCTTCGTGTTTTCATCTTAATAATAAGGAGAAATCATTAAATATACAATAACTCCTGTAAGACTTACATAAAGCCAAAGTGGCATTGTCCACCTTGCAATTTTCTTATGACGCTCATCTTGTCTGCTCAATCCACGGAGAAGTGTAATAAGAGCAAGCGGGACGATAGCAGCTGAAAGTGTAATATGAGTAATAAGAATAAAGAAATAGACGTACTTGATAAATCCTTCTGCTGGAAAGTGCGTGTTTGGAGCAATAGCGTGATACGTAACATATGAAATTAAGAACAAAAACGTTGTTGTAAAGGCCGCAAAAATAAAGCGTTTGTGCGCCGTAATGTTTCGCTGCTTAATCATAATAAGAGCTGAAAGCAAAAAGATAAATGTAAAACTATTTAATACAGCATTTAACAATGGTAAGAAGGTAACATCGAGATGACTGAACTGCTCAAGCTTTGGCATAAAGAAAAGAAGAGCAATAAGTCCGTTAATGACGATTGTCAGCGTCACAACAATTCCAGTAAAATTTTTTTGACTCTGTGTGGGTTTCATTCCTGTAACTCCTTTAAAATAGTGTGCTTCTCAAATATCGTATTGAATAAAAAGACAAGTGTCAATAAATAGCCTTGAACGTTTTAAAATCCTTCACAATTTTTCCTTTTCTCTCCCTTTCTCTTCTTTATTCTACACACTTTTCTCTCTTTTCATAGAAAAAGCTTATGACTTAAGAATAAGCCATAAGCTTTTGCGATTCATAACTGTTGCGACTTATAATAATCTTCCGATAAAGCGCGATTACTTTTCGATTTTCCTCTTCCCACTTCTTATTCTCAATTGGTGGTACAAAGTATTTTTGTCTCATGTATGTGAGCAGATGTGATAGTTTTAGAAACTTGATAGCATGTGTTGTCTGTAGAAGAAGCACTTCTTCATACTGTTTATTAATCATTGAAAGAGATAACAAATAATCTCTCCTTTTTATTTTGCCTTGACATTTATTGTAACGCTTAATAATACTTCATGCAACAAGCAAGGAAAAGATTGGTTATAAATGCATATATAACTTCTTCGAAACTAGGAATAAATAACCTTGTTATTTAAAAACATATTCTCTCTAACACTCTTTAAACTTTAAAATTACATACTTTTGTATGATAAAAGTAAAAAGAGAAAAGGGATTTTAACAGTGTTAGAGTTAAAGCTGTGGGCGAAAATTAATCTTTTAGTTTTTTGTATTGTATTTATGTTTTGCAGTTTGATTGGCACCGTATTTTTCCATATTATTACTGATGATATAAAAGAAATTGCTACACAAAAAGCACAAGGGGATTTAAAAATTAGCTATTCTTATTTAAGCAGTCGTTATAAAGGTGAATGGACTCTAAAGAAGGATGGGTTATATAAAGGAAAAACTCGGATGAATGGAAATTACGATATTGTTGATCAAATTGGAAATCTAACGGGAGATACTGTGACACTTTTCGAAAAAGATGTTCCTGTTACTTCTAACGTTATGATTAACGGAAAGCGGGCGATTGGGACGAAGCTTGATCCTAAAGTAGCGAAAACGATTTCCAAAGACAAAAGACGTTTTTACGGAGAAGCAGAAATTGTGGGCGTTCCTTATCAGACCTCATATATGCCTACTCGTGCTAAGAATGGAGATATTATTGGTATTTTTTACGTCAGAGCAAATCAAGATATGATCAAAGAAACAACTCGATCATTTTTTCTTCTTTTCACATGTACTGTTCTCGTTATTTTAATCTTATCAGGAATTGCTACTTACCTTTTTACTAATAAAATGAAAAAGCTTCTAAATAAACTTTCTGCTGTTTTTGAAAAAGCTGGAGATGGAGATTTAACAGTAGAGTTACAAGATACAGCACATGATGAGCTGACAGTTCTTGCTGATAGTTTTAATAAAATGAAAGAAAATTTACATACAATGATTAGAAAAATTTCGCACACATCTGAGCAAGTCGCTTCCTCTTCTGAACAGCTAAAAAACGGAGCGCAGGAAGCAAATGAGGCAACTGTTAAAATTACTGAATCCATTCAACTTGTTGCCCATGCTTCTGAAAACCAAATGGCAAGCATGATGGAAAGTGAACAAGCTCTTGAAAACATCACAGTAGGAATTCAGGAAATTGCAGAGGGTTCTAAAATGATGGCAACGAAAGGAAAACTAACAAACGAACTGGCTTTAGAGGGACGCAGTCTAATTGAGTCTTCTTCCTTTCAAATGAAAACAATTGAAGAATCGGTTTTACAAAGCAAACAGGCTATTCAGCTTTTAAATAGACGATCAAAAGAGATTGAAGAAATTTCTGCCTTTATTACAGATGTTGCGAGCCAAACGAACCTGCTTTCTTTAAATGCTTCTATTGAAGCGGCAAGAGCTGGAGAGCACGGTAAAGGCTTTGCAGTTGTTGCTGAGGAGGTCCGCAAATTAGCGGAACAATCTAAGCAGTCTGCTGCTCAAATTTCAAACTTTATTAAAGAAATTTAGAAAGAAATTGTGGCTACCGCTCAATCCATTCATCATGTAAAAGAAGACGTCCAAAATGGATTAACGCTTGTTAGAAAAACAGAAGATACATTCCGAGAAATTACGTCTTTCACAACAAAGCTTGAGCAAACGATCACGAACTCTGTCTCTATTACAGAACATATGACTTCTCATACGCAGGAAGTAACGGCAACGGCTTCCTCCATCACAGAGGTTGCAAAGGAAAATGCTGATCATGTTCAAAGTGTGGCAGCTCTAACAGAGGAACAACTCGCTTCAATGAATGAAATTAATGCTTCTGCTCATTCTCTTTCAAAAATAGCGACAAATCTCCAAAAACTTGTGACACATTTTAAAATATAAGCAAAACCACCCTATCTGAACTGAAGGGTGGTTTTGCTTTATTAACATTAGCGAATTTGTCCTGTACCGTTCATCACATATTTTACGGTTGTAAGAGCTGGAAGACCCATTGGACCACGTGCATGTAGTTTTTGCGTCGAAATCCCAATTTCTGCTCCAAATCCAAGCGCTCCACCGTCAGTGAATCTTGTTGAAGCATTATGATAAAGAGCTGCAGCATCTACGAGTGTTGTAAATTTGTTCGCTGCTTCTGCATTTTCAGTAATAATTGCTTCCGAATGTTTTGTACCGTATTTTTCAATATGCTCAATTGCTTCACCAATGTTACTTACGACTTTAATAGCAAGATCTAAGCTTAAATATTCTTCTTTCCAGTCTTTCTCCTCTGCTTTATATCCATCGTTAAAAACGGCAAGCGCTTTGTCATCTCCATGAACCGTAATTCCTGCGTCAGAAAGAGCTTTTTTCAGCTCCTTTTGATAATTTTGCAACCATTCTTCATGAAGGATGAGCGTTTCTGCTGCATTACATACAGCAGGACGATCTGTTTTAGCGTTAATGATGATATTTAAAGCTTTTTCAACTTCTGCATCACGATCAACGTAAAGATGACAATTTCCTACACCTGTCTCTAGCACCGGCACGCTTGCATTGTTCACAACAGTATTAATAAGTGAAGCTCCTCCACGTGGAATAAGTACATCAATTTCATCTTTCATTGTAAAAAGTTCGCTCGTTGCTTCTCGGTTTGCGGTTGAAATAAATTGTACAGCATCGCGTGGAATTTTTGTTTGATCTAGAGCCTCATGAATCACATCTACAATAGCTCCATTTGAATGAAGAGCTGATGAGCCCCCTTTTAAAATAATGGCATTTCCTGATTTTAAAGCAAGACCTGTTGCATCAACCGTTACGTTTGGTCTCGCTTCATAAATCATCCCAATAACCCCAAGCGGTACACGAACTGTTTTAACACCGAGACCGTTATCAAGTGTCCAGCTTGAAAGTTCTTCTCCAACAGGATCATTGAGCTTGGCGACATTTCTAAGTCCCTCCGCAAACTCATGAACTCTTTCTTTTGAAAGAGCTAAACGATCCATAAAAGCTTCCTCAAAGTTTTGTTTGCGTCCTTTCTGTAAGTCACGCTCATTTGCCTCTAAAATCTTTTCATAATTTTCTTCAAGATGTTGAGCTAATGTTAGCAATGCTCTGTTCTTTTCATCTGTTGTCAATAAACAGAGCGTTTTTGCTGCCTTTTTTGCTTTTTTCCCTTGTTCTTTTACGTTTGATACTTCTTTTGTTAACGTCATGTGTAAAGTAATGCCTCCTAGTTTTTTATTTCATAGAATAATCGAACTATATTTACAGATAAGCTATATTTTAATTGGCGTTATTACTTCTTTATGACAAACTAAGTCTTCAAACTTTACGGCCGCTTCTTTTGCTTCAAGAGCTTCAAGATCTCGGCAAAGCGTTAAATCCTCAGAAGAGTAATTTACAATGCCAAGGCCAATCGCTTCTCCGTTCAAATCACTAATGCGTACAACGCTTTTGCTTTGAAATGTACCTTCAACGCTATAAACATGTGTAGGAAGTAAACTTTCAGAGTTTTCCAAAATCTCTTTCTTCCCTTGTTCATCAACGGTAATTTCTCCTTCAGGACCTGAATTAAAAGCAATCCATTGTTCCTTATGATTTAAATTTAGCGCTCCTTCTGCACATGTAAAATACGTTCCTTTTGCTTTATTTTGGACCGCATCGTCCAAAATGTTTGAAACGCCTGCCTTACCAAGGAAAGTTGGAATACCGGAAGCATTTGCGATCTTAACTGCCTCAATTTTAGACTTCATACCTCCGGTTCCAACACTGCTACCTGAACCACCAGCAGCTGCTTCAATTTCTGGTGTGATTTTGTCAACGGTGCGTAAAAGCTTAGCATCTTGGTTGTTATGTGGATTGTCGTCATAAAGTCCGTCAATGTCGGAAAGAATGATGAGTAAATCTGCATTAACAAGACCGGCTACTTTAGCTGATAGCGTATCGTTGTCACCGAATTTTAAGCGATCAACTGTTACCGTATCGTTTTCGTTTACGATTGGTACAATTCCGCGTTCAAGCAAGATACTTGTTGTGTTACGCACGTTATTATAGCGAGCTTCGTCTGAGAAATCGTTTCTCGTAATTAAAATTTGTGACGTAACATAACCGTGTGATAGAAAAAGCTCTGAATAAGCTTCCATTAATAATCCTTGCCCTATTGATGCGGCTGCTTGTTTTTCAGGTAAAGAACTTGGACGTTCAAGACATCCGAGCTTGCGATAACCCGCCGCAACTGCTCCAGATGAAACAAGCAATACTTCATGTCCCTGATCTTTTAATTGCACAACTTGGTCAACTAATTTTTCTAATTTTCTTCTACTTATTTCTCCATGTCTACTTGTTAGTGAACTGCTTCCAATTTTTATGACAACCCGTTTTACGGTGTCTAATGACATCATCTCACTCCTGTTTTATAGCTAGTTTCAATTTATATTTTTAATTTACTTTTACTGAGTGACTATTTTCTTATTTAAATTAGCACTAATTTCTTCTGAACGCTGTGCCGCACCTTTAATGGCTTCTGAAATCGCTTCTCCGCCTCCGTGTTTTTCAAGCGCTGCAAGTCCAGCTGCTGTCGTGCCGTTTGGTGACGTTACTTTCTTGCGTAAATCAGCAGGTGTATCATCTTGCTCCATCATCATCTTAGCTGCACCAAGAATTGTTTGAGACCCAATTTGACGTGCTGTTTCTTCATCAAGACCGGCTTCTTTCGCTGTTTTTTCAATATGCTCCATCAAATAGTAGAAGTACGCAGGACCACTTCCAGCAATTCCTGTAAAAATGTCCATTTTATCTTCTTCAATTACGTAAACTTCACCAATGCAAGCTAGAAGCTTTTTCGCTAATATTACTTTATCCATCGATGTGTGCTTTCCTGGTGAAAGTGCTGTTGCCGATTCTCTTAACATGCTCGATGTATTTGGCATAACGCGAATAACTTGTTGGTCTTCATTTAAATTTTCTTCCATGTATGAAGTTGGTATACCCGCTAATACAGATAAGATAACCTGCTCTTTTGTTACTTTATCTTTAATAGACGAAAGAGCCTCATCGATATCTTTTGGTTTCATTGCTAAGATAAAAAAATCTACCGAGCTAAAATCCAATTCTTCACGTTTCATTGCACGAATTCCATATTTATTTCTCAGCTGTTGTAATCTCTCTTCATTGCTTTTATTTGTCGCAATAATTTGTTCAGCAGGAATTAACTCTGCTTCTACAATGCCAGAAATCATTGCTTCTGCCATTGAACCCGCTCCTAAAAAAGCAACTTTCTGATTACTAATCAAAATATCCTCTCCTTTAAAATGTACTGCTGTTTTTTTGTGCCAACAACGTAATTAATCGTAACATGGTCATATTCTATGTCAAGGTTGAAACGCCTGTAAGACAAGCCTTTTAACGATTTGAAAGCGCATACAAAATAAATTTTAGAACACGCTGTAACACTTGTCATTCGTGGGATAGATGAGGAAACTACCTTGGTAAATCCAAGAAACTTTTAAAAACCATAAAAAAATTATCTTTTTCTTATTTGTCAATAGCTTTTTGACAAATAAATATTTTTTCTGTCGTTTTTTTACAAAAAGAGCAATTTGTCCATTGCTCTTTTGTAAAAAGTAGAAGCTATCTTCCGAAATTATAAGACGCCAACAAGCTTACTTATATAGGTAATAAGAACAGCTGCCGGAAGAAAGAAGATTTGAGACACTAGCGTCCCTATTAAACGTGAAATCATAAGAAAGATATATGTTTTTGTCATGGCAGAAGACCCTGTATCCTCAATGAGCGCACGCTCTGTCAAAAGTGCTATGTGCGGATCAAGAAATAGTGTAAATAAAATTGTAGCTACTCCGTTAATAATTCCAGCTGACATAATAGATGTTGCACTATGAGCAGGATCGAGAATTGAAGCATACAAAGCTGAAAGAACTCCAGTTGTATAAACAGAGGTTACGAAAATATTTATGAGCATCATTCGCTTCGGAATTCCTCCAATGCGAAGTTTTTGCATAACCGTTATTCTTGGCTTTCTTATGTATGAAGGAACATAACGTAATTTTTTAATATTCGTGAGCGTCATTAAATTCATTAGTGATCCTTCTATCTCAAAACGCTTAATAAGCAAAGGAGAAAGTTTCGCCATTGTTGGATAAGCAACTATACTAATGAGTGTTCCGATTGAAGCACTCAATAAGATAAGACGAAAGGAAAGAACAATACTTCCTTCCATATCTTCATCAACGCTATCTACCATATTCCCTAAAAGCATAGACTGAGACAAATTCGATGTTCTTGCGATAAGTAAAACAGCACTTGCAATGGAAAGAGATACAGCAATTTTCTTTAACTTTACTCCTCCAAATCGAATGCTATAGCACGATGTTTCTACAAAGTGAATAACTCCTGTTAAAAGCATGATAAGAACTAATATCATAATTGACCAACCTTTTTACCATATTTTTAAAATAGACGTTAATATTTGGTAGAAAGTTGCTCTTTTAACAGAAACAATAAAAAACCAGCCAATTTGGCTGGTTTTTTATTATGAAAGTGTTGGATTATCGACAACTTGAAGAATTTCTACTCCCGACTTCATTTCACTTTCACAAAGCGGGCATGTCGGCGTCTCACTGCTTTTAAAATTATCTCGCACCCAGCAGTTACAATCTTCGGAAACACAGTTCCAAACTTTCGTTTCTGCTGTCACAATTTCAGGGACTTCCTTTTTATTATACATGCGCTCACTCCTTGGTCTTGAAATGGATTCTTTTCCTTTTCATAGCCTTTCCAAAAAAGGCGAAGTTAAGCCATCAAAATGTATTAAAGAAAGATTTCACAAAGAAAATTGTGGATACTAACCCTTTATTATATGCGATGAATTTTCTTTTCATTCAACTTATGATCGAGAGTAACTTCCCAAAACTAGAAACAATGAAAGCCCTACCTCTCTTTCATGCTTACGGCTCCTAGGCCGTGCCTGCTACGAACAAAGTCTTGAGTTTTTTTAGTCGGTTTAAATTACTCGTCGCGTGTGAGATGTTCATATTCTCGCTATTAGAAAAAGGTTTCTTATAGCTTTGTTTCTTCTCACTTTTTAGATATAATGTTCCAGTTATATTTAACGTAGTCATACGATTATTTACCCTCGAATATTTAATAGTGTGTTTAAGCTCCGTTTCTCTTATTAAAAAGAGAAATAAACATGTATCAAACTGCTTAAAAAAGAGTCAGCAATATATAAATATACACCTATAAATCACTTATGTCAACAAAAAAACGAGCATTTCTGCTCGATTTTTTGTTAAGCATATTGTTTACGATCACGCAGTACGTTTTTCAATACTTTCCCTACAGGGTTTTTCGGAAGGCTCTCTACAAACTCAACTGCTGGAATTTTGTAGTCAGACAGGCGTCCTTTACAATAAGAAAGAACGTCCTCTTCGCTAAGCGGCGAACCTGGTTGTTTAACAATAAAAGCTTTTGGCACTTCACCAAAGGTTTCATCTTTCATCCCAACAACGGCTGCTTCTCGAACTCCTTTAATTGATGTTAATACTTCCTCAACTCCATCTGGATAGATGTTTTCGCCTCCGTATACAATAACATCTTTATAACGTCCCATAATATATAAGAAGCCATCTTCATCAATCATCCCAGCATCTCCCATTAGGAACCAGCCGTCTTCAAATGCTTTTTCAGTTGCTTCTTCATTTCCCCAGTAGCCTTCGAAAACATATGGGCTTCGAATTAGAATTTCTCCAACCTCTCCATTTTCTAGAGGTTCATGTGTATCCTTATCCACAATTTTAATCTCAATGTCGTCGACCGGAAGACCAGCAGAATCTGCTTTTTCTCGTCCCATACTTGGTACATATCTTGTTAACACAAATGCCTCTGTACTTCCGTAACCTGAAAGAAGCGGTACATTGATTTCTTTATATTTATCAAATAAAGAGGATGGTACCTTTGTTCCTCCTGTTTGAAGCTGTTTAAGAGATGACGCATCATAATTTCCTTTATGGTACTCTTCAATCATATGATTATAAACATATGGGAAAGCCATCATTGAATTGATTTTTTGGTCTTGAATGGTTTCCCAAATTTGTGTTGGCTCAGACTTCATAGAACAAACAACTGTCATTCCCATAAAGGCAGCTCCAAATACGCTGATAAGAGAGCTCATATGGAAAAGTGGATGAACGGCAAGAAAACGAGCTCCTTCACCTGTATTTTTCCATTTTGAAACATCGCCACTTTCAAAATAGCTTGTATACGTTTTATGAATGATTTCACAAATCTTAGGTTTTCCTGTTGTTCCTGATGTAAATAAGAAAAGAGCTGGATCTTCTGGATTCACCACAACATTTGGCTCATCCGCTGAATAGCTTTTTAAAAATTGTTGGAATCCTTCTAAGCTTTCATCTTGAGCCATTACAGATTTAAAAATAACATCCCCCTTTTCTTCAATAAGAGGAGCCATCACAGTTGCAAATTTCTCATCATAAAGCACAAGTTTAGCTTTGGCAGAATCAATTACATTTTCCATTTCTAAGGTTGTTGATTCACTGTTTGTTGGAATAGCAATAGCTCCTACTTTAAATGATGCAAAAAGGGCTACAGGATAAAATAGGGTATTTTCAAGAAGCAGAGCGACTCTATCTCCTTTTTGAACCCCTTTTTCTTTCATATAATGAGCGAGTCTGTTTACTTCTTCATTGTATTGTTTAAATGTATAACGGTGTTTTCGGTCCACTAAACCTTCAAAGTTTGGTGTTTCAATAGATCTTTCTACTAAGTAAGAATGAATAGTCTTCATAGCTTTACACACTCCTAAGCTAATGATTTTATTTTTTATCTTTTGTTCACTTTATTAACTTTATCATAAAGTAAATTCTTTATAAAGTGATGTAGATCAAAAAAGGACAAAGGACTTAGGAACGGAAAATTCCAGAAAAATAACCCGCCTCTTTTAGAATGCGGATTGTAAGCATTTTTATGTTTTTTTTAAACTGGAAACTATTTTCTTTTTAACAACTAGTCGTTCTATATATATAGAAGCATTTATTAATGAAAAATATGACAAATTCCCTATTCTAAAATAGAGATTTTCTACCCCACATTCATTTTCAGTTTTTTTTACTCGTGTAAAAATAAAATCTGTTACAAATAAAAAAAAAGTACCTTTTCTCTCTTTTCCTACCGAAATTGTTTAATGCATATCTTCATCCATGTTAGGTAATGTTGAAAAATAGATATAAAATTGTAGTTGTCTAGTGGTTTTTCAAAATAGATTCTTTCCTATAGAAAAAAGAACTCATCCTAGAAAATTATATAAGAAAAGATTCTTTCATTTAAAATCCGTTTATCTTTTCTTTTTACCGCCCAAAACCTTTCATACTCTGTTCTAAAACCTTCTCTTGACGCTGATACAAAACGACAATATACTACATAAAGCAATTCATGTTTCAAAAAGACAATTTCATATCGAAGAAAGGGTGATTTTTATTTATGAATAGTATCTTTCGGAAGAAAACGATAGAAGCTCTTTTAGCTCAAAGCACACAAAAAGATTTAAAAAGAACGCTTAGCGTGTTAGATCTTATCTTCCTTGGTGTTGGCTGTGTAATTGGAACAGGCATCTTTGTTATTACAGGTGTTGTTGCAGCAACAAGCGCTGGTCCTGCTCTTACTTTATCGTTTGTTATTGCTGGAATCGCTTGTGCTCTTGCTGCCTTCTGCTACGCGGAGTTTTCTTCTTCCGTTCCTGTCTCAGGTAGCGTGTATACCTATACATATGCTACACTTGGTGAGTTTTTCGCTTTCTTAATTGGATGGGATTTGATGCTTGAGTATGTACTTGCAATGGCGGCTGTTTCTACAGGATGGTCCTCTTATTTTCAATCCTTCCTAACAGGTTTTGGTCTCCATTTTCCAACCGCGCTTGGATCTGCTCCTTTAAGTGGACAAGGTGGAATTGTAAACTTACCTGCTGTAATCATCATTCTTCTAATTACAGCTCTTGTTAGCTACGGAGTAAAGGAAAGCGTTCGATTTAACAACGTAATGGTAATTTTAAAAATCGTTGTCATTTTAGCTTTTATTGTGACTGGAATTGGGTATGTTAAACCTGAAAATTGGTCTCCCTTTATGCCTTTTGGAATTAGCGGTGTCATCACAAGTGCTGCAACCGTCTTTTTTGCTTACCTTGGATTTGATGCAATTGCCACAGCATCTGAAGAAGTAAAGCGCCCACAGCGTGATATGCCAGTTGGAATTATTGGGTCTCTTGTTGTCTGTACAGTGTTATATATTGCTGTATCTGCTGTCTTAACAGGAATTGTTCCATACACAAAGCTTAATGTAGATGCTCCTGTCTCATTTGCTCTTTCCTTTGTTGGACAAGACAAGATTGCCGGTTTTATTTCCGTTGGCGCTGTTATTGGAATGGTTACCGTTATTTTAGCTCTTATTTATGCACAAGTTCGTTTGTCCTTTGTAATGAGTCGGGATGGTCTTCTACCGAAGCCTTTATCGCGTTTAAATAAAAAACGTCAAACGCCATTTTTAAATACGTGGATTACAGGATTTATTGGCGCAGGAATTGCTGGTTTTCTTGATTTAACAACGCTTGCCCACCTCGTTAATATGGGAACTCTTGCTGCATTTACGCTTGTTTCCATTGCTATTATCATTTTGCGCAAGAAATTTCCAGATGTTAAATCTACTTTTCGTGTTCCATTCGTTCCAGTTGTTCCTCTATTAAGCGCCCTATTTTGTATTTATTTATCACTAAGCTTACCAGGAATTACGTGGATTTCATTTATTATTTGGATTGCTGCTGGAGCTGTTGTTTACTTCTTATATGGGAAAAAACATAGCAATTTAAATGTCAAATCATAATTTTCAAACTGGAGAACGCTTTTTCTTTTAAAAAGCGTTCTCTTCCTTAGGAGTGCATCTATGAATTCACAAAGTCAAGAATTAAAAAAAGAAGTTGGTTTATTTTTCGCATTATCTATTGTTGTTGGTACGATTATTGGCTCTGGTGTATTTATGAAGCCTGGCACTGTTTTAACATACTCGGGTACTGCAAACATGGCTCTACTCGCCTGGTTTCTTGGTGGAATTTTAACGCTTGCTGGCGGCTTAACAGTTGCTGAAATTGGCTCGCAAATTCCAAAGACAGGTGGTTTATATACCTATATTGAAGAAGTATATGGTGAACTTTGGGGCTTTTTATGTGGATGGGTTCAGACCATTGTTTACGGTCCTGCTGTCATCGGGGCGCTTGGACTGTATTTTGGTTCCTTGCTTACAAATCTTTTTTCATGGAATTCAGCATTAGAAAGTGTTGTTGGAGTTATAACAGTTATTTTTTTATGTATTGTAAATATTGTTGGGACAAAATATGGAGGCTTTGTTCAAACGCTCACAACAGTCGGAAAATTAGTTCCTATCGTATTTATTATTATTTTTGGCCTATGGAAAGGCAACGAAACTATTGGTTCAACTGTTGACAGCGCGCTTACGGATATGAACTTAGGAGCTGCCATTTTAGCTACGCTTTTTGCTTATGATGGGTGGATTCTCCTTGCTTCAATGGGAGGAGAAATGAAAAACCCCGCAAAACTTTTGCCGCGAGCAATGACAGCTGGCCTTCTTATTGTGACCGCGTGTTACCTTTTTGTGAACATTGCACTTCTTCATGTGTTACCAGCTACAGAGATTGTAAAGCTTGGTGAAAATGCAACAGGCACGGCAGCTACGATGCTTTTTGGAGATATCGGAGGAAAAATCATTAGTATCGGCATTATCGTTTCGATTTTCGGATGTTTAAATGGAAAAATTTTAACATTCCCGCGTGTAACATTTGCAATGGCAGAACGTGGACAGCTTCCATTTTCCAAAAGTATAGCTAAAATTCACCCTTCCTTTCAAACTCCTTGGATTTCCGTTCTACTGCAGATGATTTTAGCTTCTATCGTCATGTTTGCTAGCAATCCAGATAAGCTGTCAGATCTTGCTGTTTTTACTATTTATATGTTTTATATGCTCGCTTTCTTCGCTGTTTTTATACTGCGTAAGAAGAATAAGAAGAAACGGGAATATAGCGTACCTCTTTATCCTATATTACCAATCATTGCGATTATAGGTTCGCTTTTTGTATTAATTAGTACTCTTATGACAAAACCTTTATCATGTCTGCTTTCTATTGGTGTCACTATTATTGGACTTCCGATATATTACGCTATCAAGAAAAAAAGGCAAAGAATATAAAAAAGAAAGAGGAACTCCTCTTTCTTTTTTTATAATACTGGAGAAAACAAACGAGCAAATGATTCCTTCAATCGTTCCAACAAAGAGCGATGTCTATACGCTTGTTTTTCTACTTTATGGCTATCCTTTATATCCTCATAAAAATTATGAATAAGCTGTTGAATTGTTTTACTATGAAGTAAAAATACGTTGATTTCAAAATTAAGCTGAAGACTTCTAATATCTACATTTGCTGTGCCAACAGAGGCAATTTTGTCATCAACAATAAGAATTTTATGATGCATAAATCCTTTTTCATATTGATATATATTTATATTTTCGTTTAACATCTCTCCAAAATAAGAGTTTGTTCCATACTGAGTTAAAAAACCATCATTTTTACGCGGTACCATAATTTTAATATCTACTCCACGAGCAGCTGCAATTTTCAGTGCCGTACGAATATCTTTGTTTGGAACAAAATATGGAGTTGCAATAATAATAGATTCCTTTGCTGATGTTACCATTGCATGATACAAATCACTCATTACGCTTTGACTTGAATCAGGACCGCTTGTTACAACTTGTATGCCACCATCCCCGTTTTGTAATTCTTTTGCTTTATACTTAGAAAACGGAAGCTCTTCCCCTGTTATATAAAACCAATCTGATAAAAAAGCAGCTTGAAGAGTTTGCACAACCTCTCCTTTTACTTTCAGATGGGTATCACGCCAAAATGAAAATCTCTTCCCTTCTCCTATATATTCATCCCCAATATTCATTCCACCTACAAATCCTACTTTCCCGTCAATTACAATGATTTTACGATGATTTCGAAAATTGAGCTTTTGGTTAAAAAAACTTCGACGAAGCGGCAAGAAGCCATGTACACGCACACCACATTCTCTCATTTTTTTAATCGTCTTCCTTGAAAGAGAACTGCCGATAAAATCGTGATAAACAAGAACTTCACACCCGTTTTTAGCTTTTTCACAAAGAATGTCGATAATACTCATCCCAACTTTGTCATCTCTTAACGTATAGTATCCAAGGTGAATATACTCTCGAGCTTTTCTTAGCTCTTCTTGAATAGCTGGAAAAGTCTCATCTCCATTTTTCAACACTTCTGTTTGAGAGTAGCAGCTTAGAGGGTGTTGACTTAGCGTTTCCACTAAATCTGCAAACGATTTTTCTTTTTCATTGAATCCTTGTGATAGCTCAGACGGTCTGCAGTGAATCATTTTCTTCATCATCTCAATATGTTTTTCTCGCTTTTTTTTAAACAAATGCCCTTTTACTTCAAGCTGTCCAGAATAAATGAAAAAAACATATCCAACAAGAGGGAAAAAGATAATAGCATACATCCAAAGGAGCGTTTTGTAAGGAGAACGATTTTCAAGCATAATTCCCCCACAAATGGAAAGCACAATAATTATGTAGATTAGCCCAAATACAATTTTTGTGTTTAATGAATAGTTTGTTACCACCACAACTATAAAAGAAACGGTCATACCTAGAAAAAATAAAAACTGTCGAATTTTTTTCATATTTTTCTTCCTCTCTATAAACGCCACTTCGTACTGTTACCATAGCCTATTATGTACTTTTTCAAACTGAGAGAATATGACTTTTTAACTCAGGACATCTTCTTGACATATTTCTAAGATAAAGTAAAAGAAACGCTTACGAGAAATAAGGAGGAAATAACATGACATCTGTATGGAACGAATCACTTGAAAACCATTCAAACAAACATCGTTATGATCAAGAAACGCTAATTCAGGACCCTGTCCGTTCTCATATACAAGCCTTTTTAGAAAGATGGAAAAGAAACAGAGCTAAAAAAGATCAAGCTCTTTTACAACATGCACGAGTTAAAAGACTAATGAGACAGGCTAAAAAACTCGGTATATCAACAGAAAAGCAAACATTCACCCAGCTTCGCAATCAGATTCGTCACAAACATCTATATCAAAAAGCACAAAATGCCGGTATTGAAACAAACGGAAAAAGCAAAAATGAAATTTCTCAACATCTTTATGCTCTTCATTTAGAAACTGAAGCACAAAGATTAGGAATCTCGCCTAAGAATCTAGATTTTCTAACTCTTTCAAAATTAGTACGCCAACAAATGATCCTACAAGAAGCAAGTGAGCTTCGTATTTCAGTAGAAGAAAAACCATTAGAAACTCTTGAAGAAGAAATTCGATGTCAAAAAATAAAGCGCGCAGCTACTCTCCTTGACATAAATGTTGAAAATAAAAACGAACGTGAACTTTTAAAAGAAATTGTAAGAAAACATCCCCATAAATTAAAAGAGCTTGATTTATTTCCTAGAAGTTGTGCGAGAGTCTTTTTTCCATATCATGAATAAGTAAAGCTATTCTCAAGCTTTACTTATTCGCTATAATAGAAGTAGACTTTCAAGGAAGTGAGAAACATGCAAAAAATTTTAATTGTAGAAGATGAACAAACGATAAGCCGAATTCTTTCCGTTTATTTAAAGAAAGCCGGCTACAGCATTGAACAAGCCTTCACAGGGCAAGAAGCTTTTGAAAAATTTGACGAGCAAATTTTTCAGCTCGTTTTATTAGACGTGATGCTCCCTGATTATGACGGATGGCACATTTTAAAAGAAATACGGACTAAAAGCGCTACACCTGTCATTATGTTGACAGCGCTAAGTGATGTGCAATATCGTCTATCAGGCCTTAATGGAGGTGCAGACGATTACATTCCAAAACCTTTTGTAGCTGATGAAGTGGTTGCGAGAGTTCAAGCCGTTTTACGTCGCTCTGTTGGTACGCTTAATAGCGAAGACAGCCAATATTTTGGTAATTTAAAACTAGACTTTAAATCACATACAGTAACGTTAAATGGAGTCTCTGTTGAACTAACGAGAAGAGATTTATCTTTACTTTTTTTCCTTGCTCAACATCCGAACCAAACATTTACAAGAGATCAGCTTATTGATCAAGTATGGGGGATAGATTATGAAGGAAGTGACAGAGCCGTTGATTTATCTGTTAAGCGTCTTCGTCGAGCATTAGAAAACTGGAACACTGATGAAGGAGAAATTAAGACACTACGAGGATTGGGGTATCAATTTTGTGTATACACAACAAGCTAAACGCTCATCGCTTCTTCGCTATTGGACAACTCGTTATGCTTTAACACTCGTTATTGGTCTTGCTATTATCTTGATTATGAGTGTTCTGTGGATTCGACATTCAACACTTGAAAATAATTTAAATCTAAACAAATATATGGCAGAAGAAATTGCCGATCGGATGGAAAACAGCGTTGCAAATGATATCGATGGCCCTCTAAAAATCTTTCCTAATATCTTGGAGGATCGCAGCAAAATTCTTAATTCCAAAAAAGAACCTTCTCTTTATATTGTCAATGAAAATGGAAAAGTCATTTTCTCAAATGTTCGTTCACCTGGAGTTATAAACAGCTTTGTGTCATCGTCTTTTTTTAGCAGTAAAGATACGGTTAAAAAGTTTCGTCTTGATTCTCCTCCATACGATATCTATGTTGTAAAATCAGCTATTGAAATGGAAAATGGGGAAAAAGGATGGGTTCTTGTTGTTCAGCCTGAAAAAGAATTAACCGAAGTTCACCAAGAATATAGTCTTTTACTTATTATGATTATTAGCCTTGGACTTCTAGGCTGGGGGGCTATTTACTTTTTATCCCGAAAGTTAACTTCCCCTATTCAAGACGTGTCAAAGGCAGCCAAACGTATTGAAGCAGGACTTTATGACGTAAATTTATCTGAGAACGTACCACAGCAGGAAATGTATGAGCTTATTCACTCCTTTAAAGAAATGGCCCAAAAGCTTGAACGTCTTGAGTCTTTGCGTGCTGAACTTCTTGCAGGTGTAACTCATGAATTAAAAACGCCTGTCACTTCAATAAGTGGTCTTCTTCAAGCTGTTAAAGACGATGTTGTAACAGGAGAAGAAGCAAAAGAGTTTCTAGACATTTCTGTAAAAGAAACAAGCAAACTTCAAAACATGATTGGAGATTTGCTAGACTTTAATGCTTTTACAGCTCAGGCTATTCCTATTAACATTGAAACTCACAATGCGCTTGATTTAGTTAAAGAAATCACGTATCAGTGGCATCTTGCACAAGGAAATGAAGCTCTTTCATATGATATTAATGCAACCAACACATCTATACTTGTTGATGTAGATCCAATGCGCTTTCAACAAATTATGACCAATCTTTTAAACAATGCTAAACATGCGATGAAGGACAGCGGTCATATTACAATAGAGTGTTCAGAAAGCTTAACACAACTACTCATTACGGTTACAAATAACGGACCTCCTATTTCTGAAGAAGAACAACCTTTTATATTTGATCGATTTTTCAGAGGAGAAAAGAAAAAATACGAAGTCCGTGGATTAGGGCTTGGTCTTCCCTTTAGCCAGATGTTAGCACGAGCTATGAACGGAGACTTATTTTTACAAGCTTCCTCTAATGAAGGAACATCGTTTACAATTACACTCCCTCTTCATACAGATTAAATTAAAAAAAGCCATGCTTCTCATCATGGCTTTTTTTTACGATTATGTTTTATTTTTATTTTTTGTCTTACTTTCTTTTTTTAGAATGTGATAATAGGTGAATCCTAAAAGAATAACACCTGAAATGCTGCATACATATTGAATAATTCTCATCGTATCCATTTTATACACCTACCTCTATTAATAGTAATTAGAATGTTCGATTTTCTCTCTTTTATACAAAAGAGGATGATAGAGGAAGTTGTTCAATTAACGATATGTAATAAGAAAAAGACTTTTTAAAGTACTTTTTCTTTTTCTATAAATTAATAATTTGTCCATAAAGTATAAAGGAACAGCAAAAGCGAAGTGATGATGAACGTTTTTAATCAAACTTTATTTTAAAAGCTAGGAGTAATTAAAGAATCGTATTTTAGGGGTACGAATAGACACAGAAGCGTATTTGTTCAGAATATGAAGATCTTTAGAATTAATCCCACCTTAAGAAATGAAAGAGGTTGGGTGCCTAAAAGACGACCAACCTCTTTCATTTCCAATAATATACTCCACACATCCGTAGGGATTCTTGGGTTATTCACTTACCGCTGGGAAGAAAATGTGTTGCAGTTATTCACTTTCTTGAAGCTCCGTCTCTACAGTATGTTGTTCCGGCAGGGAATCCCAGACGCTTGTATCAGCTGTTTCGATAGAACGGTCAGCTAACGCTTCGATGGCAGCCATCATCGCTACTTCCCCTTGTTTAATTAAATACTCCTTATCTTTTTGTTCTAAAATAGCAGATCTATTTGGTGAATCAGAAAGTCCTCTATTTTCAAAGAGAAGGGTTGGAATGTCGTAACGCGCCGCAAAGTTATTTCTGGCAATGGAGGTCGACGTACTATCACTATGATAGCGTGCTAAATTACTGTACTTCTTTGGCTCTATTGCTTTATACACAACAGATCCTAGTTTTTTTGAACTTTCGAGAACTTCATCCTTTACGCCGTCATTTGTCGGGTAAAGCATTGCACCGGAAACAAGCTCTCCATCATCAGTAGCCCGATTCGCAATTTGATGATGAAAATCAATGGCATAATCAATGTCATACTGTTGAAGTACATTTTCGTGCAATGCCTTTGTTTCTGGTTGGGATAATGAATTATGGGTCCTGTTTAAATTAATACCATTAGCATTATTGCGAGTCTGCAGCCCCCCTCTATATAAATGCGAACTATCCCAATCCACATCACCTTCTGCACCATCAAGGTTTAAACGTGGTACAACTAAAATATTTACTTTATCAATTAAGCTTCTCGCTTTTTTGCTATCGGTTGATAACTGACGAATCACTCTAATTGCAGATTCCGTAACTAATGGTTCATTACCATGCTGTTGGGTTAAAAATAATATTGTTGGTTTCTTTGAGTCATCAAAATTATTCCCTATTTTCACAAGATGAAGTTTACGTCCTTTCACAGATTCGCCAATCTCTTCTACATTAACGTGTTCTGATTTTCGATCAACGTTCTTGAGAAATCTAGACATTTCGTCATAGTTTGTTAAACTTTCAATTTTTAAAAGTTCAGGATGTGGATTTACATCGGTCCTGTTACCATCAGCTTTAACAGAATCATAGAGTGACGGTACTACTAATAGAGATAAAGCTAATGCTGTAGCGGTTCCTGTTTTCATTATTTTTCTCATCATGTTCATCCCCCCATTTTTTAGAATACCTCTTTAATATTATTCAAAATTATAAATAGAATACCTTCCAATAATGTGAAAATTAGATAAATAACTGGTTTTATTTTTTCTTGTATTCATTTTTAGGAGATGACACAAAGGCGCTCATTGATGAGTATTAGGGATTTTAATAAAATTCATTTTTTACAACCTTGTAACTGGAATTTAATATCCTTCCATTATATTAATAATTGATAATATTACTAAAACAATCAAATGGAGGGTTATTTTATGAAAAGCACCTTAAAAAAAATGGCACTAAGTACTTTAGCTCTTGGATCTCTTGTTGTTGGATCTTTTGGAATCTCATTTTCAGAGAATGAACCTAAGGCTGTAGCCTACAGTTCGTATGATGAAGTTTTAAATTTCCCTACTGAACGCTATCCGTTAACTGCCGATCATATCAGTGATGCTATAGCTGCTGGTCACCCTTCAGTTTGTACAATCGATCGTGATGGTGCAGATGCTAATCGGAAAGAATCTTTAGCAGGCATCCCCACAAAATCAGGTTATGATCGTGATGAATGGCCAATGGCCGTATGTGAAGAAGGAGGCGCTGGTGCAAGTGTAAGATATGTTCCCTCCTCTGATAATCGTGGTTCAGGAGCATGGGTCGGCAATGCTATTGAAGATTTCCCAGATGGGACTCGTGTTAAATTTAGTTTAAACTAAGATTTTACTCTATATTGAGAGGGAGTATTATACGTTGAGGAATTCATGGCCTATAGAGGATTTAACGGTTTCTTATTCACAGCTTGTGCTATATCATCATGGAATAAAAGAACCTTATCTGGAATGGAAAGAAGTAGACCTTAAACAGGGATATATCAGTCAAAACGGAATACTTTCCATTGAAACATTGTCTAATACAACATGTGAAGTGAGTGTTAGAGTTATCAATGAGTATAAAATGATCAATGAATCGGTCCGTTCCTTTTCACTTCCTTTTGAAGTACTAGAAGATGGGATTATAATTTCAAGCGTAGGCCAAAAGGGATTATTTTTTGACATACCAAAAGGATCCTATTCTGTTCATTTTGATGCCCTTCCTCTTGAGCCTTCAAATGCTGAAGAACTCTATCGTGTGAGGTATATTTTTCAATTTAAGAAAGTTTAAAAATAATTCATTCTTATGACAATATCGTTTGATTTGCTTGCCCGTTTCTCGAAGCAATACAAGATTGAAATAAAAAAGAATCTATATAATAGGAGATAGATTAAACAGATGTAGCTCCTTGTCCGCCATCTATTCTATAATAAGATCCACTCGTAAATGATGCTTTTTCTGAAGATAAAAATACCATTAAATCTGCAATTTCTTCTGCAGTTGCATATCGATTCATAGGGACTGATGCTTCAAATGCTTTTCTTGCTTCTTCTACCTTTTCGCCCATAGCATTCTTCTCTATGCTTCTCATCATTTCTGTATTTACACCTGATGGAGCCACAGCGTTCACACGAACTCCATATTCCGCCACTTCAAGTGCAGCTGTTTTATTTAATCCAATGACGGCATGTTTAGATGCCACATATGCGCTCATTCCTGGAGCCCCTAGTAAACCACCGTTAGAAGCTGTATTAACAACTGCCCCACTCTTTTGTTCTTTCATCAATTGAAGGACATATTTTAAACCAAAGAATACACCCATTACGTTAACTCCAAATACATTTTGGAAGTTTTCTTCTGTTTGCTCTGTTATATCTTTAAATTCCCCGTTAATACCAGCATTATTGATAAAAACATCAATTTTCCCATAATACTCTTTCGTCTTTTGAACATATTCCTTCACTTCATCTTCAATTGAGACGTTAGCTGTAAGTAATAAAATGTCTTTTGCATCCACAGACTCAGCTGCCTTTTCTAGTGGCTCCCGCTTCAGATCTACTAAAGCTAATTTTGCTCCTTCTTTTGCGAATGCTTTCGCAGCAGCAATACCAATGCCACCAGCTCCTCCAGTTATTAATACTACTTTGTCTTCAAATAACATAATAATAACGCTCCTTTTTGTTCGTATAATGAAATAAAGAAATAAATCTCTTTCTTTTAATATTTATAAGATTGTCCACCATCAATTGGAATGACAACTGCATTGATAAATCTAGATTGATCAGAGAGTAGAAATGCTACCAAATAACCCACCTCTTCTGGTTTACCAAAACGTTTCATTGGGTTTGGTTCAACAAATTGTTTCCCCACTTCCTCCCAATTTTCTTGATCAATTTGTTTTAATGAAGCTTCAACCATTGGTGTCATGATGGCGCCTGGGGCAATAGCTTTGATGCTGATTCCATATTGCCCGTATTCTATTCCAGAATTTCTTGTTAAGCCGACCACACCATGTTTACTAGCCGCATAACCAGATTGGTTTCCTATTCCACGAATACCACCAACAGAAGCACTATTAACAATAGAGCCAAACTCTTGTTTTCTCATAACTTTCAATACATGTTTCAAACCATAAAACACACCATTTAAGTTGATATTCACTACTTTTTGAAATTCATCAATTCCAAAATCCTCTGTCAGACTTTGTTTCCCTTCGATCCCTGCATTATTAAAGAAACCATCGATTTTTTCAAATTTCTTAACCGTTTCATTTACATACTGTTCAACTGCTTTTTCATCTGTCACGTTCGCCGTAATAAGTAACACTTCTGCATTTGGGGCAACTTCTAATACTTTACTTTTTGTTTCTTCTAGTGAATCAGTGTTTAAATCAACAAGCGAAAGATTTGCACCTTCTTTAGCTACTTGTAAAGCAGAGGCTCTGCCTAAACCAGATCCTGCACCTGTAATTAATACTACTTTCCCGTCAAAACGATTACTCATTAGTTTCCCATCCCTTTACCATTAGCGTAGAAAATAATCTAGTACTTTTTAGATAACTTAAATTATCTTCACTTAAGTTATCTTGAATTAAAAATATATAGCGCTGTAAGTCATCTTTTCCTCTCTTTTATTGATGTAAAATAATTTATTAGTGAACTTAGCGCTTATAAATAACTTTGTTACTAATAGTAACTCTTATAATTCACTTAATCAAATATTTTGAATTGATTATTCTTTATCTATTATTTTAAACTACCGTATTTTTTATACTCAATTTTAAAAATCCAACCTTTTTAATATTCTATAAATAATAAAATTATAAAGAAAAAGCTTGAAATTATTGGTACTAAACGGATTTGTGCTTTTTTATTTTCTCAAACAGCTTTTATGTTAACTAAGTTGGCACTTTGTATACAATAAAAAAACCAGAAAAATATGTTCATTTCCTGGTTTCAAAGATATTTGTTTGTTGAGTTTTATCTATATATAACTGAAAAGCATAATTAAACAAAGAATAAGGGAAAGCAGTTAGAAAAAGGTGTATAGGTTTAAATTTCTTTAATTTATAGAGATTAAATCGTTTAAATAATGAGTTTAAAGGAAAAGCCAGCAGAGAATCTGCAAATAAATTAGTAAGGGAATATAACCAAAACTTACCGTATGTTAAGTGAAAAATCCATATATTCCCGATAAAATAAGGACCAAAAATAAATGCTAAAGCATTGTTTGTAGCCGCTTTTTCTCCCCCTTTTATTTTCCACCACTTGTAAGACCTACCTAACAGGGCTTCTACTAGAAGAATTGAAGTTGAAAAGAAAGTAACAGGAAGATATTTTGCAAATGATTTTTTAGGAAGAAAAATAAGAGTTCCCCAAGAAAATAATACTAATCCTATTCGAATTAATAAAGAAATCAAGTTTTTCACCTCTAAATCTTTTTTCTTAGAGTTCCTTAAAAATCCTTAATTATGTTCATTATTCCAACTTTAATTGAACTACCTCATTGCTCAATAGGTTTGTGCTTTTTTTACTTCCTCTAATCAAAGCATGCTGACTTTTCATACTACATACATAGAAATACACTTACATTATTGATTGTACATATCGAATTACATAGAGAGAAGTCCCTCTTTCATACCTTTAAACAATCATGCGTACAATTCTTTTTCTTCATATATCTTTACTTTATTGATACGTTTCTCATGTCTACCACCTTCAAAAGGTGCTGTTAGCCATACTTTTGCAATTTCACGTGCAAGTCCTGGACCGATAACACGTTCCCCCATTGCTAATATATTTGAATCATTGTGTTCTCTTGTCGCTTTAGCACTAAATAGATCATGTACAAGGGCACAACGAATCCCCATTACTTTATTGGCTGCAATACTCATACCAATGCCAGTACCACAAATTAAAATTCCACGATCTACTTCTCCTCTAGTCACTTTTTCTGCTACTGGAATTGCATAATCTGGATAATCCACTGACGTGTCACATTCACACCCTAAATCCTCATATTCAATATTCATCTCTTTCATTAACGAGATAATTTCATTCCGAATCGTAATACCACCATGGTCTGATGCAATAGCTACCTTCATTTTCGCCCACTCCTATTCTTATATAACTGTTATAAAAGTTCATCTAAAATTACTTTTCCAAAGTACTAGCATTCTTTTTTTTACAGCACTTGCACGTAGTAAAAAAAACGCTTACCTTTTTGTCTTCAACATGATCAACTATTGAATTACATTCCTGACAAATTAGTATCCCCATTTTTCATCCTCCTTTATATATATTAAACAACGTGTATACTTGTCTGCTATGTTGTGATGAATGGATGCTATATTTATTATATATTTATACAAATATCATTAAATTAACTAAAACTCTTTCCTTGACATGCTGTGGCTTTTTTAGTTTTATTAGAAACTTTATGAGTAAAATCATAAAGTGGAAACTAAGATATTATAATGAACTTTCGTTAGTTATTGAGCTATCTTAAAACTTGGTCCCCTTTGTTAAAAATGCTAAATGTATCTAACAATCCAAGTTTTTCATGATAATCAAACCGTATATTGTTTACATTTTCAAGTTCTATGCTTATTATTTTATTTTCTTTAATACCAACCGCAAGGCCGGAATATCCCTCAGTTAACAGTTCCACCGCTTTAACGCCCATCCTACTTGCTAATATTCTATCAAAAGCTGATGGACTTCCTCCTCTTTGTATAAAACCCAATATAGAAGTTCTGACGCTAACCTGCAGCCTTTTCTCAATATACTTTTTCAGCTCTTCGATATCATACATCTTTTCCGTAATAATGATTAAGTTGTCATGTTTGCCACTGGCCATCTTTGAATGTATTTGTGAACAAATTGTATCGAAATCTAATTTTCTTTCTGGGATAGAGATAATTTCCCCTTCACCAGCCAGCGCTGAATAAGTGGCTAAATCCCCACAATATCTTCCCATAACTTCAATAATCGTTGTTTTATCATGTGAAAAATCCGTATCTTTAATTTTACTAATAGCGTCCAATATAGTATTTAAAGCTGTATCAAATCCTATTGAATAATCTGTATAAGCAAAGTCGTTATCGATCGTTCCAGGTATACCTATCACATTGATGCCTAAACGATGTAATTTTTCTGCTCCTTTAAAGGAACCGTCACCACCTATAACAACTAAAAAGTTTATGCCAAATTCCTCTAGTACTCTTGCAGCCTTTTTTCTTCCTTCCTCTTCCATAAACTCTAGGCATCTAGAAGTTTTTAATATAGTTCCCCCCTTATCTGCAATCCTATCAACATCAAAAGGCGTTAACCTATCAATATTTCTATTGATCAAACCCTGGTACCCACCTTTTATTCCCATTGTCTCTATATTCTTTTGTTGTGCAGCTATAACAACAGCTCGTATAGCAGCATTCATTCCTGGAGCATCTCCTCCACTTGTTAAGATACCAAGTTTATTCATGGCTGTTCCCTCACTTTCCCATTTCTAGTAATTGAAATCTTTGTCTGTTAAGTGCTAACTCATACTAAATTTATTTCCTTCTATTTAATGATAGCGATTGCAACTTTTGAATAGAAAATACACTTCATTGTTAATTTTTAATTTGTATACTTGTCTACTAAGTTGACTTATATACCTAGATTACTTATAATATGTGTAGATGTCAATAAATATAATGGATTCTATTTAAATTTATTATCTTTATTGTTCATCGTTAAATTTGTTAGATTACTATATTTATAATCTACATAAATCCTAAGGAGGAATTTGAAATGGCATCGATTACATTTTTAAACAAACCTGTTACGTTATTAGGGAACGAGGTAAAAGTTGGGGATACAGCACCTGATTTCACTGTTATTAATAATGAATTAAATCCAGTAACCC
Source organism: Priestia filamentosa (assembly GCF_900177535.1). NCBI lineage: Bacteria > Bacillati > Bacillota > Bacilli > Caryophanales > Bacillaceae > Priestia > Priestia filamentosa. The sequence continues at coordinate 1,340,039 of NZ_FXAJ01000001.1, read as the reverse complement.
TTGAAGATTCCAAAGGTAAAGTTCGCTTAATTTCAGTAGTGCCTTCTATCGATACAGGAGTATGTGACGCTCAGACACGCCGTTTTAACGAAGATGCTTCAACTATCAGCAATGTGGAAGTTTTAACAATTAGCGTTGATCTACCATTTGCTCAAGAAAGATGGTGCGCTTCAAATGGACTAGAAAATGTACATACATTTTCTGACCATCGTACCCTCTCATTCGGTGAAGCGTATGGCGTCCATATTAAAGAGCTGCGTTTATTAGCACGTGCTGTATTCGTAATTGATTCTAATAATAAAGTCACATATGTTGAATATGTAAATGAAGCAACAAATCACCCTAACTATGAAGCAGCAATTGAAGCTGTAAAAGCAGCGCAATAAAAAGTAAGATGAAATGAATATAAATTTAAAAATTCCCTCCTCAAATAGGAAGTTATCCTTCCCTCCCAATATATAAAAAGAGGTTGCCACCAGGCAACCTCTCCTCAAGAAGTCATATACATGGATGCACGTATCACTCCTTCATTTTAAATAAAAAACTCCGAACTCAACTGTCAATCATGAGCTAGACTCCTCTACTGTTTAGAGTATGAAGTCTCTGTTATTTTGACCTTCTATGGTGCTATAAATCTTAAAAATCATACGATAATAGGACTGCCGATAAGCATCGCCAGCCTTTAAATTTATAACAATGCTTTGCTCTCCGCATTGAATTTAGTAAAGTATCTTAACTCTAACTAAGATAGTTAATATATATTAAAATAACTAGACACATGTTAAAGGTTTACAAAACAATCAAAAGAATTTTAGAATTTTAAGCTTTCCAATATCTCTCATACAAATTTTCCATATGGTTAGTCATTAGCTCTATTGCTTCTTTTTCATTATGATCCGCTATAGCTTTAATTAATAATTGATGTTCTTTAAAATTCACATCTCTATAGTCTGGTCGAGTAACAGTTCGGTCTCGAATGAAGTGCCACATTTCTTGTTGTTTCATTGCTGTACTAATAGCTGACATAAATTTGATAAATAGATCATTATGAGAAGCAATGGCGATTTGATTGTGTAATTTTTCATCTGTTTCAGGTACGTATACTCCAGATTTTGTTTCTTCTTCCATCTTATTTATAGTCTCTTGCAGCGCTTTAATATCGTCATCAGTAGCTCTTAATGCTGCAAACTTTACAATAAGAGGTTCAATATTCATTCTTGCCTCAACAATATCTTCTGGCGATACAGCTTCTAATATAATAGCTGAATTTTGGTCCTCGGAAGCTGATGGATGGCTTTTTACATAAACACCTTCCCCTTGTCGTGAATAAATATAGCCGTTTAATTCTAAGGCACTTAAAGCCTGTCTCACTGGAGCACGACTAACTCCAAATTGCTCACAGAGTTCCCTTTCAGCAGGAAGCTTATCTCCTACTTTAAATGCCCCTGATTGGATCTCTGAAAGAACTTGTTGATAAATTTGGATATATAATTTATTACTAGAAACTCGATTAAATCTAATATTAACCACTTCTCTCCATTATTTTTTATTTATTACACTTTAAAAGTCATCACCATATCGCACTCTCTTGCTTTAAGAGGGAAGAAAATACATTAAATCGTCAATCAACGATTTCCTTTGAGTTGTCTTCTTGTCTACTTAGTTAACTATATGTATATTATACAACTTTTTAGTAATTGTAAACTAGGGTTATAACAATTTTCTGCATTCAAATTGATTTCTCTCCATTTTTAACACAAAGGAGTAAGTATACACACCGCCTCTTGGAATATTTATTATTGAATGACAGAGAGATGTGTCAAGAACAATACTCCTTGTATTAAAAGAAAAGAAACCTATTGAATTTTATTCATTCTTTTGTATTTAGAAAAATAAGTCTAGTAACATAATGAACCCTAATCCAACTACAGAGATGATACTTGAAATAACACTGTAGGTTGCAAATGTTTCTTTCATGCTCATTCCCATATACTCTTTAACAATCCAGAAAGCAGCATCATTTACATGTGAGGCCATACAACTACCAGCTCCAGTTGCAAGTGTCACTAAAACCAAGTTGACATCAGGTGTTTGACTAAGAATTGGAATAATTAACCCTGCTGTTGATAAGGTTGCAACAGTACCGGAACCTAAAGCAATGCGTAATAGCGCTGCTACGGTCCAAGCAAGTAAGATGGGTGAAATCGCAGAGCCCTCAAATAGCTTAGCGATATAGGTTCCTACCCCTCCATCAATAAGAATTTCTTTAAACGCTCCACCCCCGCCAATAATAAGAAGTAACATACCTAATGCATTTATAGATGCAGAACAAGAATTCATCATAGATTTTATTGGAATCTTTCTTGCGATACCCATAGTATAGACAGCTAATAATAGTGAAAGCAAAATAGAGACTGAAGCGCTTCCAATAAAACGAATAAAAATGATTAAACCATTATCTGCAAATCCTACGGTTTCTTGAACCATTTCAACAACAGAACCTAATGTGATTAAAATTACAGGAAAAATTGCTGTTAATATACTGATTCCAAACCCAGGGGTTTTATCCAATGCAAACGTTTTTTGTGCACCTAGTGATATAACTTCTCGATTTGTATGGAACATACCGGGAGATAATTTCTCGATAACTCTTGGATACCATATACCAGCTATAATAACCGTTGGAATGGCAATAATAATACCTACAATTAGAACCGTCCCAATATCTGCTCCATATTCAGCAGCAACTGCTGTTGCACCTGGATGCGGGGGGAGAAAAGAATGCGTTACTAATAAAGTTGCACTCATAGGAAGTCCTAATTTGATAATTGATATGTTCAATTCTTTTGCAATGGTAAATACGATAGGAATTAAGAGGACAAAAGCAACTTCATAAAATAATGTGATGCCGATAATAAATGAAGCAAATACGACTGCCCACTGTATCTTTTTTTCACCAAATTTGTTAAGTAACGTCATGGCTATGCGGTGAGATCCGCCTGCGTCTGCAATTAATCTTCCAAGCATGGCCCCAAGTCCAAAAATAAGACCTATATGGCCAAGTGTACCTCCTAAACCGCTTTCAATAGAAGTTGCGATTTCTTCTACTGGTATTCCTAACATTAAAGCTACGACAAACGATACAATAATTAATGAAATAAATGTGTTTAATCTCAACACCATTATCAAAATAAGTAGTAATATTACCCCAATAGCTGTAAACAATAATGGCATAGTAGTCCTCCAACATAATAATTTTAATTCTATAGAACAATGCACAGGATATTTTATTTACACAAATAAGATGAGTCTGACCCTTTGGTTTTGAGTCAGACTCAATCCATCTATCCTAGGTATTAATCCATATGTGATCCACCATTGATATCAATTTCTTCACCTGTAATGTAAGAAGCTTCTTCTGAAGCTAGGAAAGCAATAGTTGATGCAATTTCTTCCGTTTCCCCTGGTCTACCCATTGGTATTCCAGCAATAACATTATCAGCATCTTCTTTAGGAAGCGACTTCCAAATCTCAGTATTTACAAGGCCTGGAGCCACGCAATTCACTGTAATCCCTTCTCTTGCAACTTCACGAGCGAGATTCTTAGAGAATCCTAAAACAGCAGCCTTAGATGCCGAATAGTGTGCTCCACCAAAGACTCCGCCTCCTCTTTTTGCAGATACAGAGGAAAGGCTTACAACCCTACCGAATTTTTGTTTTTTCATTGGTTCTAATACGGCTTGAGTACATAAGAATAACCCAAACATATTTACATTAAAGACTTTAGCCATATCTTCAACTGTCATATCTTCAACTGTCACTTTTTGTGAAATTCCTGCATTATTAACAAGGATATCGATACGTCCATATTCATTTAAAACGGTTTCAACCATCGCGTCAACTGATTCTTTGCTTGTTACATTTAGCTCTACACCTAATGCTTTTCCACCCTCACTTTGGATTGTTTGAACAGTATCTTGAATTCCATCGGCGTTTAAATCAGCTACTACAACAGCTGCTCCTTGTTTTGCTAAGGTTAAGGCAATTGTACGTCCAATCCCTTTTTTTGATCCACTTCCTGTAACGATTGCTACTCTATCTTTTAATTCAAACATATCTTTATTCGCTCCTCAGATTAAAATTTCTAAGACTAATTTTGTTTTTTAAAGCATTTCGTTTGCAGTACGAACAATATTTTCAACAGTAATTCCGTTAAGTTCTAACAATTTTTCATATGGAGCAGACTGACCGAACTGATCTTGAACGCCAATTCTCTTTACCTTACCTTTTCCTTCCTCAGCAACTACCTCAGATACAGCGCTTCCAAGTCCATTTAAAATATTGTGGTCTTCCACTGTAATAATTCGTCCTAACTCTAAACATTCTACTACAGCATCTCTATCAATTGGCTTAATTGTATGCATATCTAGTAGTTTTACAGAAACACCTTGTTTTTCTAATTCCTTTGTTGCTTCTAAAGCGAGATGCACCGTATCCCCATTTGCAATAATGGCTATATCTTTTCCATCCTTTAATTGTTTTGCTTTACCAATTGTAAACTCTTCCGTTTCATCGTAAAGCATTGGAACTTTATCCCGTGTGAATCGTAAATATACAGGGCCGTTTATCTTCGCAGCTTGCTCTACTAATTTTCTAGTAGATTGATAGTCGGCTCCCATAATAACTGTCATATTTGGGAAACTTCTTAAAACGCCCATATCTTCAATGGCTTGGTGACTTCCTCCATCATTAGCAGGAGTTAACCCCCCATGAGAACAAGCAATCTTAACGTTCAAGTTGGGATAACAAACTTCTTGTCTAATTTGTTCAGCCATTCTTAATGAACCAAATACAGCGTAAGTGCTTACAAAAGGAATCTTACCAGTTGTTGCAAGCCCTGCAGCTAAACCTGCAGCATTTTGTTCGGCAATTCCAACATTAATATGCTGATTGGGTAATTCCTTTATAAAAGTGCTTGTTTTACATGATTTTGCAATATCAACATCAATTACATAAATGTCCTTGTTTTCTTTACCTAATTTTACAATTTCATCACCAAAGGCTTCTCTTGTAGCTTTTTTTGTTGTTAGAGCTTTTTCTATGATACTCATTATTTTAAACCTCCTGCAAGTTCTTCCATAGCTTGTTGATACTCCTCATCATTAGGAGCAACCCCATGCCATTCAGCAATATCCTCCATATAAGAAACGCCTTTTCCTTTTACAGTATCAAGTACGATACATTTCGGCTTTCCATTTTTTAATTCTCTAATTTCATCTAATGTTTCAACAATGTCTTCCATTGAATGTCCATCAATTCTCTTAGTTTCAAAACCGAAGGCTTCAAATTTCTTCTCTACGTCTTGAAGTGGCATAATCTCGTCACAGAAGCCATCAATTTGAAGACGGTTATTATCTACAAAGACAACTAAATTATCCAATTGATACTTTACAGCAGTCTGAGCAGCTTCCCAAATTTGTCCTTCTTGACATTCTCCATCCCCTACTAACGAGAACACTCGGTAATCTTTCTTATCTCTTTTACCTGCGATGGCCATACCTACGCCGCATGATAATCCTTGTCCTAGAGAACCTGTTGAAATATCAATTCCCGGACATTTTTTCATATCTGGATGTCCTTGGAAAGGAGAACCATATTCTCTTAGTGTATAAATCGTTTCATATGGGACATATCCTAATAGGGCTAATGCAGAATATTGGATTGGACAAACATGACCTTTTGAAAGGACAAATCTATCTCGATCTTCATAGTTAGGATTTTTAGGATCAATGTTCATCTCTTTAAAATATAGCGCTGTCATAATATCAGCTGCAGAGAGTGAACCTCCTGGATGACCAGATTGTGCTTTGTGAATCATTGTTACAGCAGTTTGTCTCATTTCAATTGCTTTTTCTTTTAATTCCTCAATACTTATGTTTTTCATTTCTGTCACCTCAATTAAGACTTATAAAAAGCAACTAATTTGTAGACTTATATACTTGTCTACTAAGTTGTTCTATGACCCTAGTATACACTCCTTATTTCAACTTGTCTACTAAGTATATAAGTTTTTTATAAATTTTATGAATATTTTATTTATAGGAAAAGAAATGTTCCCTATATTTTTCTCTTTTTTCCTACAATAGAAATAGAGTTAACTTTCGAATCTGATTTTTTATAGTCTTTATCTTTAGAGTAATGAATTTAATAAATTTACCCAAAAACCAAATAATAAGGATGGAATAGACTTATGGAGGTAATGAACATGAAAAAATATCGGTTCCCTGAAGGATTTTTATGGGGTGGAGCAACTGCAGCTAATCAAATAGAAGGCGGATATAATGAAGGAAATAAAGGACTCAATATTGCCGATGTTCTTCCAGGTGGAAAAGAACGCTATAAGATATTAATGAATCCAGGTTTCGATTTTGAAATCCATCGTGATCAATATTACTATCCAAATCATGAAGCGATTGATTTCTATCATCGGTATAAAGAGGATATCGCGTTGTTCGCAGAAATGGGTTTCAAGTCATTCCGTATGTCAATTGCTTGGACACGAATTTTTTCGCGTGGTGATGAATTAGAGGCTAATGAAGAAGGATTAGCTTTTTATGATCGTGTTTTCGACGAGTTACATAAATATGGGATTGAACCAATTGTAACGATTTCTCATTATGAAATGCCACTTCATTTAGTAAAAGAATATGGAGGTTGGAGAAACCGTCAAGTAGTAACGTTCTTTGAAAGATATGTAAAAGTGATTTTCAATCGTTATAAAAATAAAGTAAAGTATTGGATGACGTTTAATGAAATCAATAGTGGCTTGGTTATGCCGATTCAAGGCCTTGGTTTTTCAATTGAAAAAGAAGAGGATAAATACCAGCCTACCTTTCAAGCATATCATCATCAATTTGTTGCCAGCGCTATTGCGGTCAAAGCATGTCATAAGATTATTCCTAACTCAAAAATAGGCTGTATGATTCTCTTTGCACCTGTATATGCCTTTGATTGTAATCCAGAAAATGTGATGTATGCCCTTCAAGAGGAGCAGCTTTTCAATTACTATTGTGCAGATGTTCAAGTACGAGGAGAGTATCCACCTTTCATGAAGAGATACTTTAAGGAACATAATATTGAATTGGAAATGCACGAGGGTGATTTGGATATAATAAAGGAAGGTACTGTTGATTATATTGGCTTTAGCTACTATATGTCACGTACTGAGAAGAAAATGAAAACAGATGAGGAAGCTTCACAAGGGAATATTATTGGCGGTATAAGAAATCCGTTCTTAAAAGCAAGTGACTGGGGATGGGAAATTGACCCAAAAGGATTATGCATTAGCTTAAACAAATTATATGATCGCTATAAAAAGCCCCTGTTTGTTGTAGAAAATGGGTTAGGGGCCTATGACAATATAGAAGAAGACGGCACGATAAATGATCATTATCGTATTGACTATCTTCGTGAGCATATAAAAGCAATGGGAGAAGCTATCGAAGATGGGGTTGACTTAATGGGTTATACGAGTTGGGGCTGTATTGATATGGTCAGTATGTCCACAGGTGAGTTCTCGAAACGTTATGGTTTTATTTATGTTGATAAACATGACGACGGTAGCGGGACGTTAGAACGGAAAAAGAAAAAGTCCTTTTTCTGGTATAAAGACGTTATTACAACTAATGGGGCCAAGCTATAAATATCAGTTGACTTTATTATTCAGGGCTACTACGGTAGCTCTTTTAGTATTAGAAAAAAGATGATAAGAAATGTACTTAATGATTTGTTTTTCCAAATATAAAACGCCATTGCAAACTTTTAATAAATGTTCCTCCCCCCTAAAAAAACAAAAACCTTCTATAAAAGAAGGGCTTATTTTACTTCCCTTAAGCCCTTCCCTTCAAGTATTTCTTGAATACCTTGTTCACAAACCCCATAAAAACGCCAAGAGCAGTTTTTACAAATGTCTTGAATATCGAAGGGGTTGACATGCTTTTGAATACGGGATTCAATATCCTCCCATTTCAAAATTTGTCCGATTTCAAGCTTCATCTTCTTTAAAACTTCAGCATCTCTTTTGTAGATGGTTTCATTTTGGCAATGATATTCACCTGAGTTAGGGTATTTCTCACACAAGTGATCAGGCCCCATTATAAGCTTAATCCTTGTCTCAGGTTGATCTTTTAAAGTTTGATGCAACTTTGTCATATTTTCCACATATTCTGGGGAATACCCCATTCCCCGATAGCCAAGAAGGCAAAAAAGATGGTGGCCTCGCAGTTTATACATATTTCACCCCACTTCAACCGAATCTATCACCCTTATGTTAACATAAAAATATCATTAGTTAACTTTTATGTTCATTATAGTATATTTGTAGGCTAACTAAAAAATGAATCCATTTCAAACCTCTTATACATGGAGATTAGACTTTACACGTATGAAAATCAATTATTCTATATCTGATTAAGAGAAAACAAGATGGGGATGGCTTAATAGAAAATCTAGATCCTAACAAAATATAATATATACTTCAGTATTACTTATTATCTTGTCTATAAATATTGCTTGTATATTTTGAATCCTCTAGACTTTTATTTCTTAATAGGACAAATTATGTTAAGGGAAAAGTAGATACTTTTTATGATGAAGTTAATTTAGGAGAGATAACCAAATAGGTAAGCAGGGATTGAGGAATTTTTTCATAAAAAAACCGATTTTCATTTTTATCTTTTGGAATGGGTTTGTGGATCAGTTTGACATGCGGCGATATATATTTTCAATTAAAGTCCTCCTTACTTGACTTTTGTTTTTAAAATTGTATTTCCGTAATCATCCATTGATTTACCATATACTTCTCTTACGTTAGAAACTAATTCAACTATTTTTTTCATTTTATTTTCCTCCCTTATGATTTGTTGATCTCATTATGTCATGTTGGTCTTATTTAGGCAAAGTCACTGAAAACGGAAACAATAACGTATAAAACATTGATCTTAATATTGCGCATCTTTTCTCTTTTTTTCATAGCTTTTCAATTTATTTTAAAAATTAAATTGGTATACTTTGAGTTTTGTTTCTCTCTCAGTATATATTTTTCTTTGTTTATATCGATCCCCTATCAGAAAAAGAAGGCTCAAGCCCGCTACTGCTTTAAAGATTTATTTCTTATAATCCGTATTATGCAAATTAGTTTTGTGTATACGATTTAGAAAACTTCATATAATTGAAGGCTACCTACATAAATAGGTAGCCCAAGCCATAATAGCTATTAAATTTTGAAAGATTAATGACGTACGTTAGTTGTTCCAGCTTGACCTGATAATTGAGATTGAGCTGTAGCAACAAGACGTTTCGTAATTTCTCCTCCTACAGAACCGTTAGCGCGAGCTGTTTGGTCAGCTCCTAATTGAACACCAAACTCAGAAGCGATTTCATATTTCATTTGTTCAATTGCAGATTCCGCACCTTGTACTACTAATTGGTTACGACCACTATTACGATTTGCCATATCTGTCACCTCCTCGCTCTTGTATACTCTTAAGATTCCATTCTTTCCTTGATACATACTAGGTAAATTTTAGGTGAATATAACCAGGAAATTCATACATAATAAGCTATGTTGGGAAGAAGAACGTTACATAAAACTCTTCCTCTCATCTCCTTGTATATGTAAGTCTCATATCCGACATTAGGTTTGCCATGTGCGAAAGAGAAAAGGGATGTTGACCGGTTAGTCACACCCCTTTTTTCATTTCACTAAGTTTCTTCTTATTACATACCATTTTTAAATGTGTGAAGCGCTTCCCACTGTCTTTAATGCCTATCGAATGTTTCTCTTTTACTCTGCCCCGAATCCCTTTCATAATCATGAGCCCTACTTCTCTACATTTTGTTTTATATAAAATATCCCTATGATTTTGAACCATTACCCTCAAAAATCATGGTTTTCAACAACTATGTAATCAATTATAATCCTTCTTTAATCTTTCTAATTGTTCGATAAGGAAAAAGAAGCATTACTATGCTCCTTTTAAGAAAAGGAATAACATCCAATATTTGGAGCAAAATACTTAAGGTAACATGAGATTTCCAGTCACCTTAAATCTTAGCTTGTTCTAAACAGAAAAAGATATTTACAGCTGCGGGAATATTGTGGGCTATAGGGAGAATTATTTATGATAAATTTTATTGCTATTACTAATGAGAATAATTTAGAAACAAATATTAATTTGTATCATGCAGATTTATCAAAGTATAAATGGTTCTGGGTAGATTTTAATGAACCTACCGATGAAGAGATAAAACATTTAGCGTACACTTTTCAATTCCATCCACTTGCTATTGAAGATTGTGTTCAGAGGCTTCAACGTCCTAAATTGGACTACTACGATGACTATACTTTTTATGTTACACATATTATTCGAGAAGTAGAAAAAGAAATTTATAAAGAAGAGTTGGATTTCTTCGTCGGTGAAAAGTTTATTGTTACCTTTCATCGTATGCCATCAAAGGAAGTTACCCAAGTATGGGAGAGGCTTTCAGTACAAAAAAATACTGAAAAGTGGGATACCTTTTATGTGTTTTATCAAATTTTGGACAAAATTGTAGACAACTACTTTCCCCTAATCTATAAAATTGAAGATGAATTAAATAAAATTGAACACAATACAACAAAGAAATCAATGACCGATTTGATGAATGAGTTATTCGATACAAGATCTATGCTATTAAATCTAAGACATACGGTTAATCCTATGCGAGACTTACTTTATCGTATGTTAAACTCTCATCATTTGAGTGGTATTAGAGAAAAAAGAGAATATTTCTCTGATATATATGACCACCTTTTGAAACTATCGGAAATGGTAATGTCCAATAGAGAGGTAACAGCTGATATAAGAGATAGCTACCTTTCACTGAATTCACATCAAACAAATAATGTAATGAAAGTTCTTACAATCATTACCTCTATTTTTGCCCCTTTGACGTTTATTGCAGGGATATATGGAATGAATTTTGAAAATATGCCTGAATTAACTTGGAAATATGGATATTTTCTTTCTCTTGGATTCATGGGGGTTATTGGAGTATTCATGTATCTTTGGTTTAAAAGAAAAGGTTGGTTTAAATAACTCTTGATATTCTCCTTTTCCTAAGGGGAACCTCTAGTGACTAACCTAATCACTATGATTTTAATTCGAGGAAGTAGAGAAGGCGCAAACCTGTTGAACGTTAAGGGATTTGTGTCTTTTCATTATACAAGATTTTATACATCATTCATTCACAAAACTCTCTAGATTCCTCTCATAAACAACAGATTTGTATGTTGATTAAATATTCGGGAAGAATATTATTACTTACATAGATTTGAGGATTCTAACATGGAGATTTTAGTTAAATTAAGAGCATACATTATTACTGGTTTATTATTGATCATTAGTTTTGTTTTTACTACTGTTTTAGTTAAAATGGGGAAGTTTAGTGCATTTGACAAATGGTTATCATCAATCATTCATAATAATCGATCTTCTTTTTTAACCCATATAATGAAAGGTCTTGACTTCATCGGTTCAAGCTATTTTGTCATTGGAATTTCCCTTGTTATTCTATTTTATCTTTATTTTGTAATTAAAGGTCGTTTTGCTTCGATTTTGTTTATTATTACAATGCTAGGAGAGCGACTACTTGGGGAGGGACTAAAATATTTACTTAGTCGTTCACGCCCAGATGGACCACATTTAGTAGAGAGTGATGGACATAGCTTTCCAAGTCAACACGCTATGAATGCCTTTGTTCTTTACGGTATACTTTTATTTTTATTATGGACTCATTTAAATCATTATAAAATAAAGGTTCTATTATCTTTACTGATCGTAACTATAATCTTAGCAATGGGAGTAAGTCGTATTTATCTAGGTGTACATCATCCAAGTGACATTTTTGGTGGATACCTTATTAGTGGATTTTGGCTTACTGTTGTCATCCTATATGCAAGGTATCACAAAGAAAAGAACAAAAAGACTTAGCTGATTTTTAGTCTAAGATGGGCATTATTCCAATTATTGCACCGACCTGAGATTTTAACAGATAAATGTGCATACTCTGAAACTGTATTTAAGTCTACATTTGCATAGTTCTGAAACCTTCATCTCTAACTGCATGCTGACTAATTCATAGTATAAAAATCTAATAAAAGAAGTCCTATTTACGAAAAATAGGACTTCTTTTTTATATAAAATGATTTGTTCGTTATTTCAAACAAGATTCATGTGAATAAAAAAAAGGAAAATACAAAAAATATGAAAGAATTTTGAATCATAGTTAAGAAAGGAGTAGTGCCAAAATGAAGGAATGGTTAGTAAAATCATTAGGAGGATTATTTGCTATTACGCTTATTACAGGTTGTACAGCAAATGATAATCAAGATTCTCCCCAAGAAGATGAGCAACAAAATGAAGAACAAGCTCCAAATGACGAAGGTGGAAATGATACAAACAATGAAAATAATGGGGATGCAGATGATGTGAATTTTGAAAATAACGGAGATAGAAATGAGAATGCTCCTGGTGTCGATGAAAATGATACCCTAAACAAAGATGATGAAAAAGACCAAAATCCAGATCCAGAAGATCAAATAGAAGATCAGGAAGATAGACAAGATAAAGATAATAGGGATGATTAACTAAACGGGGGTGGTTCTCTTCAACGGAACCTTCCCCTTTTACTTTTTGCTAAGAAAGAAGCTCTTTCATCCACAATCTATCATTCTTATTTTTTTGTTTTAGCAAACCCAATTGCTCTCCGTACCTCCTAAGGAAAACAGCTTTCAATCCTTAGATAAAATGAGCTAAAATCTCATCATAATAACATTGAAGCTGATAAGAAATGAATAAAAATATAAAATTGAAGGCTACCTACATCTGTAGGTAGCCTAAGCCATGATAGCTATGAAATTTTTTGATTCATTAACGAGATACGTTAATGGATCAAACGTGGCCTGATAATTGCGATTGAGCTGTAGCAACAAGACGTTTCGTAATTTCGCCTCCTACTGAACCGTTAGCACGAGCTGTTTGGTCAGCTCCTAGTTGAACACCAAATTTAGAAGCGATTTCATATTTCATTTGCTCAAGTGCTAATTCAGCACCTTGTACTAATAATTGGTTACGACCACCACTACGATTTGACATGCTTGCCACCTCCTTGCCCTAGATAATCTTAGAATTCCTTTCTTTGCTTAAGACATACTAGGTAAAATTTAGATAGATATAACCAAGAATACATAATAAGATGTGTTGGGAAGAAGAACGTTACATAGCCCTCTCCTCTCATTTCCTTGGATAAACAACATGTAACCTAAGTTTTCCATGTGTAAATAAAAAATGACTTAAGATAAGTTCGTAAAAGTATAAGATTTAAAAAGACCATATCCAATTTGGATAATGATCTTTTTTTATTTTATTCGTATTTTAGAAATGTATCGCACATCCACTTATAAAACTTTTCCTTCTCTTCAAATTACGGATAGTGTGCGGAGTGATGAAAAGCAATAAACTCTTTGTTATCAGCTTCAAGTTTTCTTTTGCAGCATGAGACGAAGTCATATAATCATATTTCCCCATCACGAAATAGCACAGTAGTTTAAGTTCTGTTACCATAGTAGGCAATGGCTCTTTTAAGACTTCCTTTAATAAAGTTTCTTGAGAATAGGCTGTCCCGTAGTTATATCCGATCACGTCTAATAAGTTATACTCACTGCTCAACAACATACCTAGATTATCACCATCTGGATTATCAATTCCTCTTGCTCCCCCACCATATTTGATTACAAAATTCCTTGGAGTAAATGTTTCATCCTTTATGATTTTTTCCCTTACCCCTTGTAAAGCTGGAATATCATCTGTATTTCCAGCTCTTTTTGTCTTATTCATAACGTAGTTTAAACTGTCGAGCTCACTTTGGACTGTATCACTCATTTCGCCCATCCCAACATATGCTTCATATTTTTGAGGTGCTTTATAGGCAGCCTGCATGCCTATATATGTACCATAAGAATGGCCAATAAGGATTACTTTTTCTTTGCCAAAACGTTCTGATATATAATCGGTTATCGCTAATAAGGCCTCAACTAGTAAGTCTGATGAAAAATTAGAATAGTCCTCGAAGAAATGATAGGATTTCCCACTTGCTCTTTGATCATAATTTACAACTGTAAAGTTCTTTTCTAATAAATCTTGATATTTCTTCGCATACGGGATTTCCGAATTTCCAGGTCCTCCATGAACAAAAATAATAACAGGATTGTTCTTATCGTGATCCCGTATCATAATTTCATGACTACTTCCATTTATCTCTACTTGTTCTAATGCATTTATACTATTATTTCCTTTTACATGGACAGTCCAGATGGAAAAAAAGAGAGCGATAAGGAGTAATAATACAAGACTTAATCCTGTCCATTTTAGTAATCTTCTTATCTTTTTCATTTTATTATTTTAATTCCTCTCTGTTTAATATCATTCTGATAGACAACAATTTAAAATTTGTATGATAAGTTTTCTCTCTCTCCTTCCATTTAGCTGCTTATATACAAATGGTTACTAACTAACAATGATATATCGTGAAAGAATATTGCATAATCTAACATACTAAATAACTTATTTTTGGAATAAACAAGCATTCATTAGATGATGTACACTCATTGCATATGGTTAATAATATAAATTCAACCATTTCTAGACGTATAACATAGTAAGACTGGAGTCGTAAATCACCTGTATATTTAGGGATTTTTAATAATACGGATACATGATGCGGATTCTTTCCTAAGTTAGAATCTAAACATTCTCTATCTCTTCATAGATTCTTTAAGGGGCATTAGATTAGGAAGATTTGAAAGATTTCTCTTTAACTTTTGTCCTGTTTCCCCCCATGTATGAGTTAGTTTTTTTCTTCGATAGAATGAACATGACTGTAAAAGTAGGCCTCAAGAAAAATAAAAACCCCATACTCCTTGCTATTCAACAGATTTAAGGCTTTTATGATTTTCTAGAAATCACATTACGTGAACTAAATAGGTATATATCAAGAAATAAAAAGAACCGCGCCTCAACTTTAATTAAAGTTGAGGCGCGGTTCCTTCGTTCGTTTAACTTAGCGAGCATGTTTTTTAAATAAATTCACTGCTTCTGCAGGTACATAGAATTTACCATTGCTCTCTACAATAACACTGTCTAAATTATATTCTTTTCCTTTTATACGGATCATATCTTTGTTAACAGGTAGTTCTGCCCTTAAATTTTTACGTGTAACCACAAGTACTGGATTGGCTTCATCTGTCTTATCAACCTTTACTGTCGCCTTAACTTTTTTAAAAGCTGACTCAGCGTCTAGAAATAACTCATCTGTTAATTCTTCTAAGTCAAAGCCCATCGCTTTTGACACTGTTTTAGCAATGTCTGTGTTATCAATTAAACCAGATGGTTTTTGCGGACCATAAGCATATAAGAAAACATCTTCACCTGTGTGGCCTCCAGTTGTAAAGCCGAGATTCGCACGATTTGCTAATAGTTTAGATAAGATTGGTCCTACCTCTTCTTTTGTTTTTGCCGCTTTTAGTTTTTCTTTTTCATCAGTTGTTAAATTTTCTAAGCCATAAAGTGCTGCGACTTCTTCTAGATTAGATAAATCATCTTTTAGCTTGCTTGTTGCCCCTTCAATCGTCATTTTTGCTTTTTTCAGTGGCTCAATATATTTAGCTACAGGTGTTGTATCATACCCTTTTGTAGTATTGCTATTACCAATCGAAATACCACTGTTCCCGTGGTCAGTTACAGCAATCACCATTGTATTTCCATCTTTTTTAGCAAACTCTACTGCTTCGGCAACAGCTGCATCAAAGGCTAACACGTCACTAATCATTCCGATTGGATCGTTCGCATGTGCTGCCCAGTCCGGCTTACTGCCCTCTACAAATAAAGAGAAACCATCTTTATCTTTCGAAAGCGTTTCAATTGATTTACTTGTCATTTCAGCAAGTGTTGGCTGTTCCGGGTTTGTTTCCTCACGATCCATATCGTAAGCTAGAGCACTATTAGAAAATGAACCCCAAATTTTATTTGATTTTGACTTTAATAGTTCATCTTTTGTTTCAACAAAATCATAGTCTTTTTCTTGAATGACTTTTATTAAGTCCTCATTATCCTTACGGCTCTTTTTACCTGTACCAGGCTGAAGAGCTTCCTTTCCACCTCCCAGAACAACCTCCATATCTTGGTAAACCTGTTGTTCACCAAGCACCTCAAAGTTATTACGATCAGCATGATGAGCTGAGAAAGCTGCTGGTGTCGCATGTTGAATTTCAGAAGTCGCAATAATACCGGTTGCACGTCCAGTGCGCTCCGCTCCTTCCATTATATTTGCTACAGGGCGGAACTTGTCTTCTTCACTGACTTGCTCTAAACTAGGCGAGTTGACGAGTGAAGGCAGCACTCCAACATAACCAGAGTTTGATTTGTTTCCTGTTGCCATTGCTGTTCCAGCTGGTGCTGAGTCTGTAATGGCAGATTCAGCAGAGTATGTACGAACTCCTCCTGTCATGATTTCATCCATTGCAAGAGGCTCACCTTTGTACCAACGTGCTAACGTTGTTGCTGTAGAGCTTGTCCCGTCCATAACCATCACAATTACGTTTTCAGGATTCTTCCCCTTTTTCTTTGATTCGCTTTTTGCCTGCGCAGGCTCCATTATGCTGTTACCTATAACTAATGAACCTACCGCTACTGTTCCCGCTATTGTTAGTCCAATCATCTTTTTACGAAGCTTGACCATTGTTCTTCCCCCCACAAGATTTTTTATAACTGATATAAAACTATCATTTTTATGTAAGCCAGATTTTAATTTTTTATTGATTTTTTGTAAATTCACACATCTTATTTCCTATATAAGCAATTTATATACATCATATTACAAATTAATAAAATTTTAGGGTGAAATCCTCTATTAAATATAAAATTCAAGTTTTTCAATACGTGCTATATTAATAGTGTACGAATAAAAATTCTTGATATAGAGGAAGCGGAAGGAAGATTGCCATGAAGAAAAATAACGCACAATATTGGGTATCAAAACTTGGACTACTCCCCCATCCAGAAGGTGGATATTATAAAAGAACCTTTGAATCAGAAGAACGTACGTCTGATCAAGAATTAACTGTTAATTTTGAAGGTGAACGAAAGCTCTATACGAGTATTTACTTTCTTTTAACATCAAATGATGTCTCTCATTTTCACCGTTTAAAATCGGATGAATTATGGTATTATCACGCTGGAAGTTCTTTAACGATTCATATCATTCATGAAAATGGGGAATATGAAGAAATTAAATTAGGTATGGACTTGGACAATGGAGAAGTCCCTCAAGCTTTAGTTCCAAAAAATTCAATCTTTGGATCGTCTGTTGTGGAGGAAGATACTTGCTCTCTAGTAGGTTGTATGGTTTCACCTGGGTTTGAATTCCAAGACTTTGAACTGTTCACACAAGCTGATCTTTTATCAAAGTATCCTCAATACAAAGATATTATTATGAAGTTAGCATACGAAAAAATTCCAGAATAGGATTGGACTTTAATTATGATTCTTCATACTCTCGCAACAATAAGAAGCCAGGCAATTTAGAAAAGAACCGATTTCTATAAAAGAAATCGGTTCTTTTCTACTAAAAACATATTCAAGGCTAAAAAACTGGTGTTCTACTACATTGGCTATGAATAATATTAATGGCCACTGACTTGGTCTACATGTGCAATGTGTTTTCGCCCAAATGCAACCACCAGCACGCCTAAAAATACAAATACAGCACCTGTATAGAAAGGAACAGCTGAGGAATATGCTTCAGCAAGCTTAGTTGCAAGCCAGGGTCCAACAGCGCCACCAATAAAACGGACAAAACTGTATGCTGCAGAAGCTGTAGCACGTTCTACTGGCGCAACCTGCATAACGGCTGTAGTGATTAATGTATTATTAGTCCCTAGGAATAGTCCTGCAATAATAACGGAAACAATAATGACTGTTTTTGAATCTGTCCAAATTCCCATGGCTAAAAGAGTTAAAGCAAACAAAGTTAGCATGGCGCACATAGATTTGACCGTTCCAAATCTAACTTGAAGCTTTGGAGCAATAAAGACAGAAGTCAAGGCAAGACAAAGTCCCCAACCAAGAAATACATAGCCTAGACCATGCTCATCTAAATCCATAACAAATGGAGCATATGCCATTAACGTAAAAAATCCTATGTTATATAAAAAAGCTGTAAGACCAAGTCTAAACAATCCAGGAAATTTTAAAGCTTTAATTGGATCTAGAATAGAGCCTTTAACTTTCGGTTTTTCCACACGAGGCATTTTCAATAAAAGGGCAAGAAAGGCAATAATCATTAGCACACTTACTCCATAAAACGGCCCACGCCAAGAGATTGATCCTAGTTCTCCGCCAAGCAGCGGACCTACAGAAATGCCAAGTCCAATAGCAGCTTCATATAAAATAATGGCTTTGGCAGTACTTCCAATCGCCAATCCTACGATAGCAGATAACGCTGTGGCAATAAACAATGAATTCCCAAGTCCCCATCCACCCCGGAAGCTAACAATTTGCCATATTCCGTTTGAAGAACCAGCTAAAGCTGAAAAGACAATAATAAATAAAATACCAGTTAATAAAGTCCATTTAATGCCAATTCTACTAGAAACGACCCCTGTGATTAACATTGCTACCCCTGTAATCAAGTTATAGCTTGAAAATAGCAAAGAAACCTGGCTTGGAGTTGCATCAAGTTGTTGTGCAATGGCAGGTAAAATTGGATCAACTAAACCTAAGCCCATGAAAGAAATAATAGTCGCAAAAAAGATAACCCAAACAACTACTGGCTGTTTAGCCGATTGGTATTGGGCATTCAGTGATTGTCCTGGCTCTGAATTCATTTTAAAAAAACTCCTTATACATTATTTTTTGAATGCATTTAACCTATCCGCTTAAATTCTTCTGAGTTATGATCTTTTTTAACCCCCTTGGTAATTGAGAAGTTTATTCATACTTGTTACAAATAACAGTATAAAATCTTTTTACCTTGACGTCAACGTAAACATTCATACTGTTTTATTAATAAAGCCTTATCCTAAACTGCTTACGTTCTTCTGAGAAAATCTCGGATTGTAGGATAATATTTTTTGAACTAAAACCTTTCCTCTGTTAATGTAAGAAGAGAAATGAATAAATGTAGGAGCGAAATCATGAGCGAATTTAAAATAGATGATGTGGCAAAACAAAGCGGTTTAACAAAACGAACTATAAGGTATTATGAACAAATTGGACTTCTTCCCTCTCCTCCCCGAAGCAAAGGAGGCATAAGATTATATTCTCAAGAACATATCGATTTTCTAGAAAAAATCACAAATGCAAAAGAAGTAATGGGCTTTTCCCTTCAAGAACTTCAGCAGTTCATCAAACTCAGCGATATATTGGAACTTCGCAAAGCTGATTATAGGCAGGTAAAAGGTACAAGTGAACAGAAAGAAAAGTTAAGAAAAGTAGTAAACACTGTCGAAGAACAACTTGAGTTGCTCGTTCAAAAAAAAGAAAATCTCTTAAAAGTTGAGGAAAATTTAGTCTCCCTTAGAGACCGTGCCAAAGCAGCCCTAGTTCGATTTGAGAAAGAAGAATCAGAGCAGTAAGATTAAAAAAATCCAGCTTTTCACATAGAAAGCTGGATTTTTTTAATCGATAAGTTTTTCATTGTTCACTTAACATATCATAATTAGAAACGGCTCTCATTCTTAATCTATTTGGTCCATTTCTGACGATTCAATTAAAACTTACAATTACATTTCTAGAGCAACTTAAAAGGTTCTGTTGCAAAGATTTTTAAGAAATTGCTCTCACAAAATAAAAACAAACAAAATAGGCTTAACTTAACCTGTACTTAAAAAATACGTAGTTACTTTGATATAGCTTCCAATTAACCCCTATAAGGAGATGATTTTAATGAAAAGAATTCCACTTAAAATGGTGAGAAAGGAATTATTGGATATTCCTCAATATTCGCTTCCAACTGGATTTCAAATTAGGTTATTTGAAAAAGGTGACGAGCATAATTGGGCTAGGGTTGAAGCAAGTGTAGATGAATTTAAAAACGAGAAAGCTGCACTGGAACACTTCAGTAAAGAATTTGGTCCATATATTGATGAGATGTCCATGCGGTGTGTTTTCATTGAAAATAAAAATGGGAAAGTGATTGGAACAACAACAGCATGGTATGGCGACTTAAATGGTAATGGAGAAATATGGGGTAGAATACATTGGGTAGGTGTTGCTCCAGAATATCAAGGGGCGAAACTTTCAAAACCTTTACTTAGTGCAGCTATGAATATTTTGGCCCATCATCATTCAAAAGCCTATCTTACATCTCAAACTACGAGCTATCAAGCTATCAATATGTACTTAAACTATGGGTTTGAACCTTTCATCACAGGCCCAAACTGTCATGAAGCCTGGTCCCTGTTAGAAAACATTTTAAACCGAAAAATATTAAAATAGCTTTAAATAAAGATTAGCCAAATTTTATCTATATTTGTTAACTATTTAAGGGGTATGCATACACTTCTTAAATGGAAAGGCATATTGAGGAGGAGAAAAACGATGTTTCATCCATTGAATTTTACCTAGGTATGGTCATTATATTCCTTGATATTTTTCTTAATCTTATTTTCGTTTTATCTCCTTTTTGTGGTCTTAAAAGTTTTAGACACTGTAATTATACATTTCAAATAGTTCAATTAAACGTCTATAAATGTTTCTTTTTCAATAGATTTAAAACAAGCTTCAATAACTTTCATATTTTTAATTGTATCTTCCATCATCTCCCTAGGTATTTCGCCATTCAATACACATTGAGAAAAGTATTCGACTTCGAGGATATATTGGTGTCCCAATACTTGTTTTTCTCTATTAGCTCCATCTGTTTTATTAACTATTATCTGAGCTTTAATACATCTGAGGTATAAAGGCTTTTGATACTCGAATGCTACCTTTTGCTCCAATGACTTCATAAGAATCTATTTGTGTCCGATCCATTGCAGCCTCAAATACTCCTGTCATTCCATTATCAAGTGCCATGAAACATACTACAGACAGGTCTACTTGGTTTTCAACGTCCTTAAAGAGTAACTTTCTCAATCTAAAAATCTGGGGCAGTTTCAATAACTGCCCCAGATTTTTAAGAGATTAAATATTAGTTAGCTATTTTTTAAAGAAAAAGGAAACAACCTTCTAGTAATTTCTTAGCTTGAACTGAAACTTATATACCAGTATTAGATGTTTAATCCTTCTCTAATAGATTTTAACGTTACTTCATTCGACCACTCTGGACGATCCGGATAAGCAAAAACAGCGTTTGTGACAATGCCATCAAACTTCATTTCTCTTAGTTTTTGATAAAGCGCCTCAAAGTTGATTTCTCCTTCACCAGGGTTTAAATGTTGGTGAATCGTGACCTTTGCATCTGGCGGATTAACAATGTAACGTAAGCCAAAGGCTGCTTTATGGTTTAGAGTATCTGCAATGAGAACATGCGTTAATAAATCACCGGCTTCCTCTAGATGTTGCGCAACATCGCCAATGCCATCATCATAGAAGAAAGCGTGTGGAACAGAATATACAAGTTTAATCCAGTCTTTGTCCAAAGCACGAATCATACGAATCGCTTCCGTATTTAATTCGATAAAATCATTTGGGTGGGATTGAATGTTTAATTTAATTCCTTCTCTTTCAAAGATCGGCATAAGTTCTTCCATTGATTTCACAAAAGCAGCTTCACTTTCCACAGGGCGACTTATATCCCCACTGAATTCACTATTCATCAAGTCTACATCTAATTCAGATGTAATTTCGATGCATCGTTTCCAGTTTCTCACCGCAGCTTGTCGCTCCTCCTCTTTTGGAGAAGACCATTGCTGAACAGGTAGGACCGAAGAAATTTTTACCCCTGCATCTGTACAATAGCGTTTTAAATCTTTGATTAGCTGTTTATCCACTTTTGGATACTCATAAAACCAAATAAAATCTTTACGTGGTGATAACTCTACATACTCATATCCTAATCTTGCAACTGTATCAATCGTATCTTTTAAATTTGTATTGTCACGATAATGTGATGGGTCATAGGCTAAACGCATTATAAATTTCCCCTTTCTGTTTGTTGCATCCATATACAACGTCATTGGTATGTTCTAATGATAGATAATCGTAAAGAGGGGTTTTGCCTTTTACTTTTAAAGACATTTTATAAATTCGATTAGTATAAAGAATACGCTTCCATTTCTATCTGATGAGCCTTTATGAAAAGAAGCACCTTCCTTAATACCGTAAGTATCCCCTTTGTATAGTCCATTATATAGAACATTTTAATAATAGTAATTACATTTTGGGGACACTTTTTTGTACTTTGGAGACATCTTTCATTAAGAACTAAACTGAAAAACAATTTTCTTACACTCTTGTACATGAAATAAGTGTAGATTATTTACTAGCATACGTAGTTGTCTTTCTGTCTACGAATAGAGAGCGAAACCGCCCAGGTGATGTTTGCATCGTAGAAGTAAAAACACGGGTGAAATAATGAACACTCATAAACCCCGTTTCTTCAGAAATTTCTTTTAACGATAGATCTGTTTTTTTCAATAATATAGTTGCTTTTTTTATTCGTTCGTCTTGAACATATTTTGAAAAACTTACGCCTAATTCAGATACAAAAATACGAGATAAATGCCTAGAAGATATATGGAGGTGTTTCGCAACCTCTGTAAGTTTTAAAGGGTTTGATAAGTTATCGTTAATATATAATTGCGCCTGAGTAAGGAGTACAGAATACTGTTCAGGAACATTTTTATGGTCACTCTTATTTAAATCAGCAACAAAATCTTGGAGTATTGAAACAATAAGCGAATATGCAATATTCGAAAGTATCTCTTCAAAAAGTACATTTCCGCGCTTGGTCGCTTGAATCAAAAGCGCTTTCCATAATAATACGGTTTCAGTTTCAAATTTATCGTGTAAAATAATTTCCGTACATTGTTTTGCCCTCTCCATAATTCTTATCCAACTCTCATTCGATTCTGATTCGATGAGTTGAAATGCAACATATAATAGAGATAATCCTTTCTCGCTTTTTATTTGATGCAATACTTCTGGCCTAGATATAAAAAGTGTATTTTTTTGAAGCGAATAAGTACAATTATTATCTATATAAGTTCCTTCACCTTCAACTACATAACATACTTCGAAAAAAGAATGTTTGTGTAGATCATTATTATAATGTTTTGGCATAACTCCCCAATAATGAGTTTGAAAAGAAGCACCATTTTGCTTTACCTGTTGAATATAATTATTAAGAGCAGTTTTTCCTGACAAATATTTATTTAAATCCAACAAAACCACTTCCTTTCCAAGTCACCTACT
The DNA here is from genome assembly GCF_900177535.1 of Priestia filamentosa. NCBI lineage: Bacteria > Bacillati > Bacillota > Bacilli > Caryophanales > Bacillaceae > Priestia > Priestia filamentosa. Next base: position 1,316,526 of record NZ_FXAJ01000001.1, on the reverse strand, counting down.
AGATTCAAGGCTTATCAGATAAATTCACACTTTATCATTTAAATTAATTAAATGTAACAAATCTACCTTACTTGACAAATTGCATTAATATTTTTAATATTCATATTAAAAACGGGATATAACTTAGACTATCCAGCAAATCTTAACTATAGCTTTTATTACCCTTAGTTTCATTTTTATACTTAAACTATGTACAACTACTCCATAGTAATCATCGAGCAATTTAAAAAGCAGGGTAACAGAATCTGTATTACTTCCTCCTTTTTATGCCAAAAACAACATGAAAAGAAAGTCCTGATTGGCGATTTTTCAGGAGTGATATTATAATATCTTCTTGAACTATCCTACACTCAGCTTTATACAGTATAGGAACTATATATATAAATATCTACTAAATTGTAACTTAAGAAAAAGCATAAGCTCTTTGTCACTCAACGGGTTTATGCTTTTTTACTTTCTTTAACGAACATTATGTGAACTAGTTTTATCTATAATATACAAGTTATAAAATGTAACTAGTAAAAAAATCAAAAAAACTGAGGGACTTTCCCTCAGTTTTTTTTCAAATGTACAATGAAATCATTTAACTTATCTAGTGTGATTAAATTGTGATTACATTTTTGGCTGTCTTTGCAAATGTAATTCCCTTTAGTTGTATACGTCTCTTTCCCACTTTTCACTTTTGACATAAACAATCCAACTTCTTCAAATCCATTACATAAAGCACATATTCCTTCTACACTGCTCCTAAATGTTCCTTGTATCCCCATTAACTTTCCATTAAAATCAACAATCAGATGTTTTCTCTCTGAGCGAATATCGTACCAACCCAAATAAGAAATCTCCTTCCAATCCATATCTTTAAGGGAAGGAACTTTTATTTTTTTGGATTTAGGAAATAATTTTTTTACTGTTTTTTCTGTTATTTGTTTAAACGGAATAACATAAGCTTTTAGATTCGATAGAAACTTTTCTGCTTGAGTTGTTTCTTCTATTTCAACCAGCTTCTCTAGGATAGTCATCTGGTCCTCGCAAATGTCAGGAAACAAGGTTAATACTTTATCAAGTGAACGGAATTTTAACGCATTAAGAACATCTTTATCTTTAACCGTTGAATGGGCTTGAACGAGATTTTTTGTTTGTACCTTAATAAAGTTATATTGGTCACATCTTATGAAAGGTTCCATATTTATCATAATAGCTTTTTCATTTTTCATTTCTGCCAGCTCCTTATTTTGGTGAAAAATTGAACTTGAATAAGGTGCAAAGCCGATTTATCAGAAATAAGATAAGCTTATTTTCATTGGGCGATTAGTTTAAAGTCCACCCCATGCAAAGTATCGCCTTTCCAATAACAGGCTTTGCATGAGACGCTGCAAACGCTGGTGGATAAATACTCATATTCACCAACTTATATCACCTCCTAAAACATCAATTATTATAACATAAATGTCTGCTATAAGGATCTTTAAAATCAAATAATACCTATATTCACCAAGAGAATAGAGTTTAATTAATGGAGTAGCGATAAAGGATCCTTTAATTCCTAAAATTGGTGTTATGAAAACTAAAGATTTACACACAACATTTTCTAGTCTAACGAAAAAAAAGCTGGTTCATCCCACACCTACTTATGGGCGATGCCCTTTTGTTCCTTGAAGTGAGGTATTCTTGGCGAATATGATAAAAATATAAAAGCCTCTATCCCCTTAGTTACTTGAAGATATAGGCTTTATAATAGATCTTATAAAGTTAACTATTTGGCAATGTATGATTAAGCCCTTTACCAATAAGGTTAGCGGAAACAGGCTCTTTTCCTATTTCTCGAGCCCATATTGATAGTTGTCCAATATGATGGATTTCATGTGCAATCATATGACGTATAACTTCTCCCCAAGCATCAGTAGCTATGCTTCCATCTGGTTGTGGATTATAAAGAATTCGATTTTCTTTTTCAATGTTCCAAGAGCTTATAAATTCCCTTACCTCAGGTTGAAACGCTCGATCTAGCTGGCGAACTTTTTCTAAGCTTTGATACGCTTCAAAACTTTCCTGGAAGTCGGTCTTACCTTGAAGTACCCGAATCCAACTCCATTCTACATCAACGATGTGAAAGAGAGTATGTAGGATTCCCCCGACTCCCCCTGTGCGTTTTCGTAGTAATTCTTCTAGGGGAACACCTTCACACCATTGATACCACTTTTCTCTAATCAACCAATTATAACGAAACATAGTTTGCAATATGATACCTCCATTTTTCTTCTTAGTATTGTAGGTAATTTTTAATACCGGTTAATTATTTCGACAAAGCGTTTATAAATACCTAGGTCACAACACTCTAGAATAAATAAATAAATCTTTCCGAACTTAAACTAAGCAGACCCTTTGTAACGATCTATAGCTCTTAATACTAGAACTCGTAATGAATAAAATATACGAAAAACTACCTTTTAGCTAAAAAAGGTAGTTCTCTCTGCAAACTATGGATCTTACCAACATTTTTAAAAACCTTATACTATGAGCAAAAATAGCTTTATAACAACAATCTTTACTATGTTAATCATCTTTTGTAGAATGAACTTGCCTTAGCATATAAAATTGATTCCTTTAAAAAGAAGCGGATATTATTAAAGGGTGTCATAAGCGGCAAGCCTTTTAATTTTTGTAAGAAAGAAGATCATTTAAATAAGTAGCATTAAAAAAAACGAAATACAGACGCTCTTGTTGGAGTGTCCATATTTCGAATAGGAGTTCAATTGAGTGGATGTTTTTTCGTTCTCTTTACTCTTCTCTTTTTTCTGCTTGCCACCATAGTGCATCTTTTGGATTTTCAACCGCTTCTTGATACTCAGACTTAGAAGCAACGGTTGGGTAAGAACCTTTTAGAGATTTTCCTGAAGTACTTTTGAACAAGAAGGCTATTACTAAAAATCCAATAATACTTACGACTGTTAAATAGAAACCAGGTGCTAAGTTATTCCCTGTTTGGTGAACGAGCCATGTTGCAACTAATGGAGTCGTTCCACCAAATATGGAAACCGAGACATTAAAAGTCACCGATAATGTCCGATATCGAATATCGGTATAAAACATTGTTGGTAACGACCCAGGAACGGTGCCTTCATAAGCGGAAAGCAGAACACCTAGGATGAGAATCCCTAATGAAACGAATACTAAAGCATTCAAGTTTATTAAATAAAACGCGAGGGCAGATAATAAGGTCAATCCGCCTAAACCGATTAAGAAAACCGTTTTGTTTCCAATTTTATCACTGAGTCTCCCAAACATTAAAGTAAGTGGCACCATAATAATCATGATAACAGTAATTAATACAGTTCCTACTGTACTCGATAATCCAATAATTTCATCTAAATAAGAAGGCATGTAAGATAAGAGCATGTAGTTTGTAATATTAAAGAAGGCAACAACTACAAAGCATACCAAAATATCTTTTTTGTGATTTTTTAAAATAGATAAGAAACTTTCTTCTTGGACTTCATCATTAGAAAGTTCATTTTCAAAAATCGGTGATTCCTCTAAACTTTTTCTTAAATACAACCCAATAAGCCCTAAAGGTAAGCCGAGTAGAAACGGTATTCTCCACCCCCATGAGGCCATCTGTTCATCAGATAGAATGATAAAGAGTGCACTGGCGAGTAGTGAAGCTAATATATAACCAGTGAGCGTCCCAATTTCTAATCCACTTCCAAGCATATTACGTTTATTGTCTGGAGAAGATTCGGCAATATAGACCATTGCTCCAGCGTATTCGCCGCCCGTTGAAAAACCTTGAATAATTCTAGCGATTAATAAGAGAATCGGAGCCCATATCCCAATTTGATCATATGTAGGTAATAAACCAATGAGTAATGTTGAAAAAGCCATTAAAATAATTGTAGTTGTTAAAACGACTTTTCTTCCTAATTTATCTCCAATTCTACCGAATATAACACCGCCCAATGGACGCATTAAAAAGGCAATCGCAAATGTGGCAAATGTGAACACTAATTTTAGCTCATCATTCTCAACAGCACTAAAAAAGTTTTGACTAATAATAACAGCTAAATAAGAATATAAGCCAAAATCAAACCACTCCATCGCGTTTCCTACTCCTGTAGCAAACACGCTTTTCTTCGCTTTTTGAATATCTACAACGTTAATTTTTTTCTTGTTAAATTTCATTTCATTATGTCAACTCCATGGTATACAATTATGCAAAAATAAGAATTACAGTCAAACGGGGACAAAACGATTTTTCATGTTTTCTCCAATAATATAGAGAGACTGCCTTTTTCTTTTAGAACTAGAGGTAGCTGTCATATGAGACAAACAGATGTATTTAATAGTATTACAAGTTATAAAAGTTTCTATAACAGTACGCATCGAAACTTTCTGATTTGTTGCTTTAGGAATGGTTCTTCTTATATTTATGATTATTGTGTGACAAAAAGTTCTTAATAATACTGATAAAGTTTTAGAAAGAATGAAGGGAGAAAGAAAAGAAATAGAAAACGGAGCATAAATGGGATTAAACATATAAATTTTATTAAAAAAGCTTTTCAAATTTGGTTTGAAAGACTTTTTTAACCTAGTAAGGCATGTTTTATATCAACCTAAATCAGCAAGTGAAGCATACAATGTATATTTTTATTTCATCAGTATATATAGATAAATACTTCTATTAGATTCGGCATAAACCTAGAGGGCAATTTTTCATCTTCATGTAACGAACGGACCTATACTCATCTCCTTTTCTGTTATGGGTTTCCGAGTTTCTACTCTAATACCATCAGAGCAATAAGCTACAATTGAGCATAAATATATTCAACAACCCCCTTCACGAACATAATATACATTTTTTCACTCATTCAAAAAATACCAGCTATGGCTATAATGAAGGTAATGATGATACCTTGTATTACCTCTTCTTTTCAACATATAATAAATACCCTTATATATCAGAAGATAAACCTCTACATTTCACCACATAACAAACTGATTCTTATTACTGTATTAATGGTGAACAAGTTGCTACATCGCTTTAAGCAAATGAAGAGTTCAAAATAGAACTCTTCATTTGCTTGTGTGTTTTAGCCCCTAAGAGGGATACTATATTTTCGAAATTTAAGGAATTAGATCGTGAAATATTTGACCCCTTTTTGCTTATCATTTTCTAATACAAGGTTATCCTCAGGAAAATAACTTGACTCTCCCCCTAATAAATAGATTACACTCAATTATGAAACGAAATTATAATGAAGAGAAAACTTCTATTTTCGCAAAATCAGGGACATGCCCAAGGCAGTTTTAGCGAATTAAAGGTATAATAAATTTAATGATAAAAAATTTAAGATCAGTTAATGTACATAATGTATCATGATTAAAACCTAAAAACGTCTTGATTGTTGTTTAAGAGATGTCTTTTAAGAACAGTTTTGACCTACTATAACCTTATCATGTGTGTAATTATATAAGATAACTGAACTTTTAATTACTTTAAAGATGGTGATACAAGTATGAAACAATCAAAAAAACAACGGGTCACGTTACAAGAAGTAGCATTACATGCTGGTGTTTCTACTTCAACTGCTTCCCTAGTTGTTCGCAATAATCCTCGCATTTCGGAAGCAACACGAAAAAAGGTTTTAAATTCTATAAATGAATTGGGTTACGTTTACGATAGAGTTGCTGCAAATATGAGATCTAGGAGTTCTGATATTGTTGGCGTGATTGTAACGGATATTTCCAATAGTTTTATTTCGGAATTTTTAATAGGGGTTCAATCTACATTAGAAGCGGTCGGATATACAGTTTTGTTAGGGACTACCTTTGATTCCGTTTCGAAGCAAGACCATTTACTTTCAACCATGATAGAACATAGAGTAGACGGCTTGATTCTTAACCCTGTCTCTAAAAGTTCAGAAAAAACGGTTAGTCAATTGAATAAAATTGAAATACCAAAGGTCCTTGCTAACAGAGAACTTGCTAATGTCAATTCTGATTATGTAGGAATTGATTATACAACAGGAGCTCTTATGGCAGTTAATCATCTGATAGAAAAGGGGCATAAAAGAATTGCTTTTTTAGGAGGAATCAAGCAATCTTCTACTTGGACGGAAAGAATAAGAGGGTTTCATATAGCCCATGATATAGCAGGCTTAAAAGTTGATGAATCCCTTATAATAGATATTGAGCCTAATCGAAAAGGCGGGTTAGAGGCAATATTAAAAGTTCTAGAGAATGACCATCCACCTACAGCTGTTTTTTGCTTTAATGACTTGGTTGCATTTGGTGTCATAAAAGGCTTAGCAATGAATGGTATAATACCGGGCCAAGATATTGATATCGTAGGATTCGATAATATTCCTGAAGCAGAACTTTATCATCCTCCATTAACAACGGTTTCTTCATTTCCACGATCTATAGGTATTAAAGCCGCAAATCTTTTATACAATAGGATGAATAATGAAAGTAGCGAACTTCAACGTCTTATCCTAAAGCCTGAACTTATTATTCGAGAAACTTCAAAAAAATAAATCTAAAAAGAATCCTCTTAGAAAAAACTAAAAAGCCCAATTTCTCAGTATCAAAATTGAGAAATTGGGCTTTTTACGTAACTCTATAAACTTTCAGTGGTTGAATCTCTTATATTGTAGTACTTGATATAAATTTTATTGAATAACTGGAGCGTTAGTTCAATGAATATCTATTCCCATAGTTTTTTCTCCAAGTTTTCCAATAAAGTCATGCATCTTCTTAAAATAAGTTGTTCTTATCACTTAAGAAAAAATCTTTTTCCTGCGAATAGAAATATATAGTGCTAACACAACGCTTAGTACGGCAATCACCATATCAAAAACAAGCGTCATACTGATGCCAATAGAGTCTACAAGAGAACTTGTTATAATTGGAACAAGAATAAATGCTGCACTTCCCGCAATGTTGACGTAAGACGTTGTTGTCCCTTTGTTTTTTCTAAAAAAGTCAGTCATAACTGTTAAGGCCAACTGAAATAGTCCTGCTGTAAATAGACCTAGTAAAAATGTGCAAATCATCACAATAGGGTATGATTTAACAAAGAAAAGGGCCAGCATTGCTACAAAGGCAATAATTGGGTACACAATTAATACCGTAATCGGTTTGATAAACTTGTCTAAAAGGACAGTCAGCAAAAGAACAGAGACAAGCGCACCTATGCTGAAGTAGCTGAGCAGCTGTACAGCTGTATTTTCGCTTAATCCAATAAAACCTTCTCCTAGTTCAGGCAGCCATGTTTGCCAAACAACAAATAATGCAGTTGAGGTAAAACCAATGACGATAATAACTAAACCTTCACGCCACATAGAGGGTTTTCCCCTCATTACTTGCTTTTCAGACGCAAGTTCTGCTTTTTCTTCTGATTTATCATCTCCGGCATTATCCACTTTAGGAAATGGCATAAATATAAGATAAATAGCACTTACTGCATAAAGAATACTTAGGATAAAGAATGACCATCCCCAGAAGATGCCGTTTGCCGATAGAAAAGAAATCAGAAATGGCAAGATAGTTGCACCAACTGATACAAACGCTTTTACAAATACCGATGCCGAGCTTGCGTTTTTCGGAAATGCTTCAATAAGTGCTGGGTATGTGCCAGAATCAAGAAAGGAATTCGCTATTCCTGCTGTAATGGCAAAAGCAAATGCTAAATAGTAGTTAGTTGTGATCGGCATGCCAATTAAAAAGAGTAAGTATAGAAAACCTCCTGCAATGATGATTGGCTTACGCCCGAATTTATCTGAAAGCCTTCCGGCGAAAAAGAGCGCCACCAGCTTCCCTATACCAATTGCAGATACAAGCAAACTAACTTGGGAAACAGAGACATCGTATAGTCTTGATAAATTACCCATATTTGAAGCGATGATGATATTAATCATGCCCAGCATAAAATAATTTAAGTAAAGCCCTATTGATGTTTTCAAATAAGGGTTTTTCATTTTCTTCAACTCTCCTCTCATACTTTTATCATGATTTCCGTATCAAATATTTATTTACTAGAATTAGCTGCTACTGCTGCACGAATACCTAGTAAATAACTTTCTTCACCAAATCCTGAAATTTGGCCAGTTGCAATTTCTGCAAAAACTGACTCGTGACGGAATGCCTCACGTGAATGGATGTTTGACATATGAATTTCTATTACTGGTACTGTTAAAATGGCTAAAGCATCACGAATTGCGTAGCTGTAGTGTGTCCAAGCACCTGCATTTAGCACCACTCCGTCTACACCTGTTAAAAAAGCTTCATGAATTTTTTCAACCATTTCACCTTCATGATTTGTTTGGAATGTTTCTACTTCAATCTTTAACTCTTCTGCTAACTGTGCAATATTGTCATTAATTTCATCTAATGTAATTGTGCCGTATTGTTTAGGATCACGTTTACCAAACATATTATGGTTTACACCGTGTAACATTAAAATTTTAGTCATGGATATCTCTCCTTTTGTTTTTTCCAAAGTCCCTACATTGTTGGAGTAGTTTTTTATTTTTAGTCGTTTCCAAATAAGATTTCTTTTACTTGTCCAATCGGCATATCAACACCTGTAAACAATTTAAATGCTAAAGCACCTTGCCATAACATCATACCTAAACCATTAATTGCTTTCGCACCAGCTTCTTCTGCTTGGGATAGAAGTTTTGATTTTTGAGGATTATAGACTACATCTGTTACGACTAAGTCTTTACGTAGTACATCTAAAGTGTCATCTATAATACTTAAATGATCTAATGGTTTCATTCCAAGGCTTGTACCATTTGCCAAGATAGCACTTTCTGCAATTTCACGGCGAAATGCTTCTTTATCTTCTAATGGAAAGACCGTAGCTTTCACACCGAATTCTTTCATTTCATTGTTAATATAATTTACGTTTTCTTCCGCTTGAACGAAGAACGCATCATTGCGAGCAAAAATACTAATTTCACGGATACCGGATTGTGCTAATTGAATAGCGATTGGTGTTGCAGCACCACCTGAACCAACAAGTGTTACTTTTTGATCTTCCAATTTCACACCGTGTTCGATTAAGTTTCTCACATAACCAAGACCATCTGTGTTATAACCAATTAATTTACCGTCACGATTAACTACCGTATTACTTGCACGCGCATATTTAGCTGAATCATCCAGCTCATCAAGGTAATCTAATACCTTCATTTTGTTTGGCATTGATACGTTAAATCCTGCCACACCTGCAGATTTAAAACCCTTAACTGTTGCTTCTAATTCATCATTACCTACTTCAAATGCAAGATAAGCGTAGTTTAAACCAGTTAATGTATAACCAAGATTGTGCATACGTGGTGAAAGACTATGTCCGATTGGTGTTGCTAGTAACCCTACTAATTTTGTTTTTCCATCAATGTTTTTTTCGTGTACTTTTGTTGTCATGTTGAAACTCTCCTTTAAATATTTTATAAACTTGCTTTTTTTAAAATTAATTAAACTAGGCAAAAATCTTTTTGATTCTACCTAATACAAATACGGCAAGTGCAACACTAATAATTGCGATAACTATGCCGAATATCAATGTCACTGAAATTCCCGCAGAACTTACTAAACCACTTATAATAAGAGGTACAAGGATGAAAGCTAAGCTCGAAGCAATATTTACATACGAAGATGTTATTGCTTTATTCGCAGGGAAAAGCTTCATCATAATGCTTAGAGCTAGTTGTAAAATACCTGATGTGAATAATCCAATCAAAAATGTACTTACTAACACAATGCCTGATGATTTCACCATGAACAGTATAAGCATGGATATAAGAGCACCAATTGGATAAATGATTGCAACCATAATTGGTGAGATAAATTTATCCAATATAATCGCTAATAACAATACGGATACAAGAGCACCGATACTGAAATAAGATAGTAATTGTACCGCTTGATTAGATTCAAGTCCTATAAGTTGGATTCCTAATTGCGGCAACCATGTTTCCCATACAACAATTAATGCTGTTGAAGTGAAGCCTATTAGGATGACGGCTAATCCTTCACCAAGTAACTTTGGCTGTTCTTTAAAGTCTGTTTGAATCGCATCTCCTCCTTTCGTTGAAACTAATCTATGGTCCGGGAACGGCATGAAAATTAAATAAATCCCATTTATTAGATATAATAAGCCCATTCCAAAGAATGCCCATCCCCAGAAGATATGGTTTGCGACTAAAAATGCCATTATAAACGGCAGTAAGGTTGCCCCAATCGCTACAGATGCTTTTACTAACACAGAAGCAGAACTTGCTGTTTTTGGAAATGCTTCTGTTAATGCAGGATATGTTCCTGAGTCAAGTAATGAGTTAGCAATACCGGCTGAAATCGCAAAGACAAAAGCAAGTACATAACTTGTTGTCATAGGTATCCCTACTAGAAATAATAAATAAAGAAAATTGGCTGTAATAATCACTGGTTTGCGACCCCATCCATCTGCAAGATGACCAACAAAAAATAGAGCAATTAATTTACCAATCCCTATAGCTGTTACAAGTAAACTAATTTGTGCAACCGTTACACCGTAGCGTTCCGATAAGTTTTCCATATTTGCTGCAATAATGATGTTGATCATGCCAAGCATGAAGTAGTTTATATACATTCCTAAAGATGATTTGATATAAGGGTTTTTCACTTTTTTCACTCCTATATAAAAACCCTTTATTTAGCAAAGGTTTTAACTCTTGTTTTTCACACATCCTAAGTCACTTTGGTATCAATTTCTTTTTTACATCCTCACCTCTTTCAAAGCTAGTGACCCCAATGACTAAAGCGCTTTCTTTAATACCTTTCTCTTATAATTCACGGGCTTTAAAAATGTATTCACACTACAAGTTGGATGATACAACTTACATTTAAACTATTAGTATATCGTTCTACTAAAAATACTATTTCATTCTTGTTAGCGCTCATTTATGAGACTGAATATATCGACATGCTATAAGATTAGTAGAACGATGTACCTTTGCTAATACCTAAGTATTACAAGTTTGGCATTCCACAAAGAGATACATTTAGTAGAACGATATACTAAATGTAAGAACTGAGTATATCGTTCTACTAAAAATACTATTTCATTCTTACAGTTCCCATTTATAAGACTGAGTATATCAGTATGGTCTAAGGTAAGTAGAACGATGTACCTTTGCCAATACCTAAGTATTACAAGTTTGGCATTCCACAAAGAGATACATTTAGTACAACGATATACTAGATATAAAAAACAACAAACCCACTATACTCCTGAAAATGAAATGTGTCAAGTCTGTGACAAACGGTTTTAATTTAGGGTTGGTAAGCTATTTTACTAATCCACCCTTAAAATCCTAATTCTCCCATAACATTGACGTGAACGTAAAAAAGATTTAGCATTATAATATAAAAACATCAATGTAGTTAGTAATTTATTTTTACTATGTTATTAATAGTAACGCAATTAATTAATTTAATCAAATATTTTTAATTAATTATCCATTATTTATTATTTTAAAATAATTGATTTTCTATACTCTATTTTAAAAACCTAACCTTTCTAATGTTCTATAATAAAGATACTTAAGGAAAAAGATAAAGCGCAAACTCGTTGTTACTCAATGTGTATGTGCTTTTTTATTTCCTTGAAATCAATTAGTATAATCACTTATACAATGTATAACATAGGAACTATACATATAATTAAGATGTAACAGACTTATTAAAGAGGAACATTCGTTCAAAATCAAAAAGGATTTATCCATCAACTGTTTGGATTACTTTCATAAGCTAACTACTTAAAGGAAACTGATTCTCTACGTTTCTAGGTAACAATTTTTACAACAGAACTCTATTTAATATATTAAGGTCCAGGCTTTAAATAAATTTCGCTCATTTATATAGATAGAAATAGTAGTATCATGATAATGTTAGAAAGTATAAAATATTTAAAGCTCCTTGAATTTTATCAGGGAAAAAAGGGAGAAAAGAAAAAGAATGCCATCTCAACATTATAATAAAAAATCAATTGTTATCCTGCTTATGACAGGCACATTTATCGCCATTTTAAATCAGACGCTTATGATAACGGCCATTCCTCCTATTATGGAAGAAATGAATATTAGTGCGAATACAGGACAATGGTTAACAACGGTCTTTATGCTTGTCAGTGGTGTAATGATTCCAGTTAGTGCCTTTCTACTTGAGCGCTTTTCAACAAGACAACTTTTCATTTCTGCTATGAGTACGTTTATTATTGGGACCGTGATTGGAGGGATTGCTCCAAACTTCGAAATCTTACTACTGGGCAGGATCATTCAGTCGATTGGTGCTGGTATTCTATTACCACTGATGCAAACTGTATTTTTATTAATTTTCCCTGTTAATAAGCGAGGAACGGCTATGGGATTAGTTGGCCTAGTAATATCTTTTGCCCCTGCCATTGGGCCAGCACTTTCCGGATGGATAATTGCTAACTATTCTTGGCGCATTTTATTTTTTATCATTTTGCCTATTGCCTTATTAGATGTAATTATAGCCATTATCGCCATGAAAAATGTTACAGAATTGACCTATCCGAAAATTGATATATTCTCTATTATATTATCTTCATTTGGTTTTGGAGGATTGCTTTATGGATTTACCAGTGCAGGTAATAACGGTTGGACAGACGTAGTGACTATTATCACTTTAGGAGTAGGAATGATTAGTCTCTGTCTATTTGTTCTCCGCCAACTGAGAATGAACCACCCTATGCTTGAGTTCCGAGTATTTAAATCTTTTATCTTTACACTGACGACTATCCTTGGAATGATTGGTTTTATGGGGTTGATTGGCGTCGAAACATTAATCCCGCTTTATATGCAAAATATGCGTGATTTTACTGCAATGGAAGCTGGATTAGCCTTATTACCGGGAGCTCTTGTCATGGGCTTTATGTCCCCTATTACTGGCCGTATTTTTGATAAAATCGGGGCTAGGTGGTTAGTCATTACAGGATTAGTTATCATTACTTTCTCAACCTTGGCCTTTTCAAATCTCAATCCCACTACATCGTTTGCATACATAACAATTATGTATTCAGTTCGAATGTTTGGCTTATCTATGGTGATGATGCCAGCTACAACAGCAGGTTTAAATCAACTTCCGAAACGCTTGCTTGCACATGGGGCAGCGATGAGCAATACAATGCGTCAGATTGCTGCATCCATTGGAACGGCTCTTATCGTGACGGTAATGACAACAACAGCACAACATGCTTCACAACAAGCTAAGATCCTAAATCCTTTGATTCATGGTATAAATGTTGCCTTCATCGTTATTACAGTTCTTTCCCTTATTGGAGTGATTTTAGCGTTTTTCATAAAAAAAGTTCACCCTTCAGTAGAAGAAAAATGGAACAAACCGTTAGATGAGAACAAGAAGATAAGTTCTGGTGCAAGCACTTGAAGAAGATATAAAGCTGATGATGAAGATTGCAAAAGGCGTTTAAGATGATTCTTAAATGCCTTTTCCCTATATAAACATAGATGCTGATAAACGAACCTTATATAAACTAATTTTGTATACCACACATATTTTAAAAACAAAAAAACACCAATGAAAAAAAGGGTTCTTTTCTTGATTTAGTGGTTCCATCTTATAATAATGAGTTCTTATCTATTTCTTCTAAAAGGCATTAAAACTGTACCCCCTTCTCCTACTATTGGCGAGTTTCTTCTACTTTTAGAGCCTCAATGTTCTCAGAGGATACCTCAAATTTTGAATTAACTAAAGTCAAATTAGAATCAAAAAAGCTACTGAATCATATTTTGGAAATTTCTCTACCATATGTTCATAGCTACATCCCTAAAAAATGATTTTGTATTTTGTTTGGGAACCGTAATTTTCATCTGCACGAAGAATAATGTCTCCAAAATCTTCAAATTCGATAGCTCCTGGAGCAACTTGGGTTTCAAATGTTATTCCACCGTGTTGAATTAATTTTTCTCCGTGCATAAGTGGTACACCTTCCACAATATTCGCAGTATAAACGACTATCGCAGGCTCTTCTGTGTATACCTCAACTTTTATTTCCCCGTCAGGACTAATTAATTTCGCTGCCATTTGATCAAGTTCTGTGCAGGTAAGGAAAAATGGATGGTCTACCCCTTGAACCTTTTTCACTTCTGCATCAATGGATTCAAAGGTTGATTTTAATTTTTTCGGGGTTCGAAAATCATAAGGCGTTTCAATTACGCTTCGCTTTTCCCCAGTTACAGTGGTATCTGTATTTACTGGCGCAAATTCTTCTGAACATATTTGTAAAGAATGATCATCAATTGGTTTACTTGGATGTCCTGTTAAATTAAAATAAACGTGATTTGTTGGATTAAAAATTGTATCTTTATCACTTTTGGCTTGATAGCTCACTGACCAGATATTTAAGTTGTCTAATGTATAAGTTACACTTACTTCTAAATTCCCTGGAAAACCATTCTCATTATGAAGCGCATTTGTTGAAAAGATGATTGAGGTGCTTTGCTCCTTCTCATTCACTTCATAACTCCAAAGTTTCTCATCAAATCCAGGGGTTCCACCGTGTAAAGTATTCCCTGATTGATTTACAGACGTTTTGTAAAATGACTCACCAAGTAAAAATTCACCATTTTTTATTCTTCCAGCGACTCTTCCTATTGTTGCTCCACAGTATGTTTCTTTCTTGTAATCGTCAATAGAGTCAAATCCCAATACTATGTTCTTATGACCTGAAGCCGTTGGCACAAAAAGATTGACAATTCTTGCCCCAAAGTTTGTAACTTCTACTATCACTCCATTATCATTTTCAATAGTAAACAGTAAGGCTTCATCCCCAAATGGACTTTGTATTAATTTCATTTTTTTCGACTCCTTTGATAATTAAAATCTTTATATTTGATTAACCCACGAAGTGAGAACGAATAATTAAATTAATTCTTTATATTTTGCAATGACATTTTCAACTGTGAATCCAAATTTTTCGTAAACAATATTTCCAGGAGCTAAAGCACCACACGTTTCAATGTTGTCAATTAGGCTATCAAACCACACGTATTTGCCTAACTAAAGCTTGATCCTGTTTCAATTGCTACACGTTTTGTAACACTTGATGTAATACTGCTTCTTTATAGTCAGTAGATTATTGAAATAAGGCCGAAGTAGCAACTCCGGCCTCAAGTAAGGAATCCTATGAAAGGGCTATTTACGCACTTTTTCCATTATATTGTTTATTTTCTCCAATTTTTTCAATTTCCTCTAAACTGCGACCGCGAGTTTCAGGAACGCTTTTCCGGATAAATAAAACTCCAAGTAAACAAATAATACCGAAGATTGCAAACACAGCTTCTTGAGCCATCGTAGCGGTCATGATTGGAAATAGCAATCCAACCAAGAAAGAACCAATCCAGTTAAATGATGAAGCTAATCCTGACGCACGCCCACGAATTGTCAGCGGGAAAATTTCCCCAACTATAACCCAAGTTAAAGGAGCCCACGTGAATGAATAAAGTGCTACATAGATACTTAAAAAAACAACCATCATCATCGGACTTGCATTAGGAATAAGTATATTCAATATTGCTGGCAAAATAAAGGATAGCCCCATAATCGTTCCGCCTACTGTTAATAACGTACGGCGCTTAAATTTATCAGCAATCATTAGGAATACTAATGAACCTAATACAAGAATAACACCTTGAATAATTGGCCACATCAACGCTGAACTTGCTTCATGCCCTGTTGCGTTTTCCACAATCAAAGGAATGTAATAAAAAATGGCGTTTGCGCCCTGGAATTGTTGAAAAGCAGCGACTCCCACACCGGCAATTACTAAATAACGGTATTTACTACTTAAAAGTGTACCCCATGATGCTTTTTGATTCGCCAGCTTTTCCTCCTTGGAAGTTTCTTGAATTTGTCTTATTTCAGAATCAATATCTTCTTTGTTAGACCGAATATAGCTCAACACCTTACGAGCTTCTTCAAGTTTATTGTTCTTTATTAAAAAACGTGGTGATTCAGGTAATTTTAACATTCCAACATATAAAATTATTGCAGGTACGGCAGCTAAACCAAGCATCAATCGCCATGCCATTGTCCCTGGTAAATCTTTTAATAAATAATCGACAATGTACGAAAGCAACATTCCAGAAACAATCATTGTTTGATTAATTCCTGACAGACGTCCACGTAAACGTGCAGGCGCCATTTCCGACATATAGGCTGGGACCAACGCAGAAGCAGCACCAACAGCCAATCCTAATAAAATCCGTGAAACAATCAAAAAAAGTATCCCATTATGAGGGGCTATTCCTGACAAAATAGATCCAACCATAAAAATTATAGCAGATATTAAAATCATTTTGCGTCGTCCCAAACGATCAGAAAGTTGTCCGGCCAGGGCACCTCCAAAAATAGCTCCAAGCATCACAGAAGAGGTAATCCACCCAATAGCCCCAGCGTTGTTTTGAAGGTTCCAATCATTTTGTAGAAAAGGCAAAGCACCTGTCATAACGCCGATATCATAACCGAAGAGAATGCCGGCAAAAGCACCAAAAAAATAAATGAAGCCACTTGAGATTTTCTTTTCCTTAACCATTAAAGTCCCTCCTCGAGGTTTTATCCCATTCCTAAAAATATCGATGGCTTTATAAGAAATAATAAAAGTGTTTTTAAACTGTAATGCATGAAAAAACTTAGTTTCTCATAAATCACATTGTTTCATTCCGTTATATTAAACGCTTTCATATCTCCCTAAAAGAAGTGATTACGCTTACAATTAAAAGAACCATGAGCCACTTGTTAATGGTTCCCCTTCTTCAACTTCTAGAACATCTATTTTTCACCTCCAAGGAAGCAGAACCTCCTCGGAGGATAAAGGCATTACTTAATAACTACGTATTCTAAGTCAACAAGTTTTGCATAGGTGATAATTTGGTCTGTTGTTAAATTTAATGAAACAACTGTATGGTGACCGCCACCATTCTCAATCCAAGCTTTAACTCCATCCTGGAAGTTTGGCTTAATGTCCCAAAGCACACGAGCTACTGGAAGTTTTGGTGCTGGAACAGTTGGCTCAAATAAAGAAACTTCGTTAATCAAAAGTTTGTAATGAGTGCCAAAGTCAGCCATTGAAACAACTACGCCGTCCCCTGCTTTACCGTCGAATACTAAACGTGCTGGATCTTCACGATCGCCAATACCTAATGGAGATACGATAATTTTTGGTTTGTTACTTGCTAAAGTTGGGTCTACTTCAAGCATATGTGATTGAAGGACTGATTCTTGACCAGCAGCTAATTCATATGTGTAATCTTCCATAAAGCCAGTTGATTGGTTATGGCTCATCACTTTGAGTAAGCGATCAATCGCTGCAGTCTTCCAATCTCCTTCACCAGCAAAACCATATCCTTGTGCCATTAAACGTTGGACTGCAAGACCAGGAAGCTGTTTCATACCATATAAAACTTCAAAGTTAGTTGTGAAAGCATTGTAACCACCATCATCAAGGAAACGTTTAATGGCGATTTCATAGCTTGCTTGTACTTTTACACTCTTCTCCCAATCTTCCTTACTGTAAGTGCCATAATCAAATTCATAAAGATCTGCATATTCTGCCAATAAATCATCAATTTCTTCGTCCTTAACAGCATTAACGTATTGAACAAGGTCTCCAATACCAAAATAGTCAACTGTCCACCCAAATTGAATTTGTGCCTCAATCTTATCCCCTTCAGTGACTGCAACGTTACGCATGTTGTCACCAAAACGAGCGACTTTAATGTTGAAGCTTTCGTTATAAGCAACCGCTACGTCCATCCAGTCTGCAATTTGCTGTTGCACTTCAGCTCGTTCCCAGTAACCTACGACAACTTTATTTTGTTTGTTCAAACGAGCATTAATAAAACCGTATTCACGATCGCCGTGAGCGGATTGATTCAGGTTCATGAAGTCCATATCAATCGTTGTCCAAGCAATACTTTCATTAAATTGTGTTGCTAAATGAAGTAATGGTTTTTGTAATAATTTTGTTCCGCGAATCCACATTTTTGCAGGCGAGAAAGTATGCATCCAAGTAATGACACCGGCAACCTCGTCACGATAGTTGATTTCTTTCATGATGCTTGTAATTTTATCTGCACTAACAGCTAAATCTTGCAATACAATTCGATAGGGTAAAACACCGCTTTCATTTAATGCATCGGTCATTGTTTGTGCGTGTGCTTTGACTTCTGCTAACGCTTCTTCCCCATAAAGGTGTTGTGAACCTACGACAAACCAAAATTCTTTTTTTTCTGTTGTTAACATAATAACCCTCTTTTCTTAATTTGATAGTCTGATATTTTAATAGTTTGCATTACTTTTGCCCATAATAGGCATTTTTCCCATGTTTTCGTAAATAGTGTTTATCTAAAATACGTTGTGGTAATTCTTCAGCAAAATGATTTAGTTCTCGTGCAAATAAATTCATTTTCGCAACTTCATCTAATACCACACTATTTGTGACCGCTGATTTTGCATCTCTTCCCCAAGTAAATGGACCATGACCATGAAGTAAGACACCGGGAACTGCTAAAATATCTAACCCACGCTCTTCAAATGTTTCGATGATTACATTACCCGTTTCCACTTCGTAACCGCGATCAATTTCTTCCTGTGTCAAGAAGCGTGCGCATGGTACAGAACCATAAAATGTGTCCGCATGAGTGGTGCCCATCGCTGGAACATCAAGGCCTGCTTGAGCCCAGATTGTTGCCCAAGTTGAATGAGTGTGCACGATACCACCGATTTCTTGATAATGCTTATAAAGTACTGCGTGAGTCGGTGTATCTGATGAAGGGTTCAATTCTCCTTCTACAACATTGCCATCTAAATCAACAACGATCATATCACTAGCTTTCATCGTTTCATAATCAACACCACTAGGTTTAATTACAAATAAACCGCTTTCACGATCAATAGCGCTTGCATTTCCCCATGTGTATTTCACGAGTCCATGTTTAGGTAAGTCCAAATTTGCCTGAAATACTTCTTCTTTCAGTTGTTCTAACACATCAATCCCTCCCATTTTCCACTCATAAAATTAAATTATCTACTGCAGCCTGTTCAACCGCTAACCCTTTTTTGTATCGTTCAATAAATTCTTCAAATCCTTTTACATCAAAACTATCAGGATAAATTTCTTGTCTATCAACCCCTTCAAAGACTTTTTTGTCGAGGAAGTCTTCTAAGCTTTCTTTTTGATCTCTATTCATCATGTAAGAAGCAAGAATAGCAATTCCCCATGCACCGCCTTCTCCGGCTGTTGCCATAATCGAAACAGGAGCATTCATTGCAGCTGCAACAATTTTTTGTCCAACAACAGGGGTTTTAAATAAACCACCATGAGCTAAAATGCTATCAATTGCGACATTCTCTTTATCTTTTAAAATATCCATTCCAATTTTTAAAGCACCAAAAGCAGTAAAAAGATGAGTCCGCATGAAGTTTGCTAAATTAAAATTACTTTCAGGTGAGCGAACAAATAATGGTCGGCCTTTTTCTAATCCAGTGATATTTTCACCTGAGAAATACCCGTAGCTAAGTAAACCACCACCATCTGGATCAGCTTCCAAAGCTTTATTTAACAGCACATGGAATAATTTATTCATTTCAACCTTTTGTCCCATTGCCTCAGAAAATTCACGGAACAATCCCAGCCAAGCATTGATATCACTTGAACAGTTATTCGCATGAACCATTCCAACAGGACTACCGTTTGGTGTAGTTACCAAATCAATTTCTGGGTATACTTTTGAAAGTTCTTTCTCTAATACAATCATTGCAAAAACTGAAGTTCCTACTGAGACGTTTCCAGTACGTTTTCTCACACTATTCGTAGCAACCATCCCTGTTCCAGCATCACCTTCTGGTGGACAAAGTGGGATGCCTGGTTGTAAGTTTTTTGATTTATCTAAAATTTTCGCTCCAATTTCAGTTAATTCACCTGCTTGCTCACCTGAAATATAAACTTTAGGAAGAATATCTTTTAGCTTCCAAGGATAACCTTTGTTCGCAATTAGTTCATCAAACTGCTCCACCATCAATTCATTGTAATCCTGCGTTGATTCATCAATTGGGAACATGCCTGAAGCATCCCCAATGCCAATTGCTTTATTACCAGTAAATAACCAGTGAATATATCCAGCTAAAGTTGTAATAAGATCAATACGAGGTAAATGTTTTTCTTCGTTTAATATTGCCTGATAAAGGTGAGCAATACTCCATCGTTCAGGGATATTGAATTGGAATTTATCAGTTAATTCCTTTGCTGCAATACTTGTTGTTGCATTACGCCAAGTCCGAAATGGAACAAGTAGCTCACCAGTGTGGTCAAAAGCCATATATCCGTGCATCATGGCTGAAAATCCAATAGAACCAATTGTTCGAATTATGATGCCATAATTTCGTTCAACTTCTTGCTTCATTTCACTATAAGCTGCTTGCAGACCAGTAATAATATCCAATAAGTTGTACGTCCAAAATCCATCTTCCAAGAGGTTTTCCCATTCATAACTCCCAGATGCGATTGTTTCAAAACGATTATCAATTAGCACTGCTTTGATACGTGTGGATCCGAATTCAATTCCAAGTGAAGTTTCTCCCTTAGTAATCGCTTGTTTAATGTGTGCTCGATTCGTTTTCACACTAATCCCTCCCTTGACAGCGGTTTCAATATCTATAATTGAAAGGAAGCGCTTTCCTTTTCGCTTAATTTTATTAACAACCTCAGTATATTTTTTGTACGTACATTTGTCAATATAAATATTATACATACTTACAAATATTATAACGATAATCCCACCGTAAATATCCCTTTAATAACTGTAACAAAAGGGATTATAATGACATAAAATCCAAATAAAAAAATTATAACTGTTTGGATATTTATATGAAAATAAGATAAAATCTTTTAAAACTTTCAAAACTACGATAAAATATGTACGTATAAATATTCCAAGTGAATAAATTTGAACGCGAACAACTATAAAGGAAGTGAGTTTAATGAAACCAAAATATCAGGTCATCATTGATGATATAAAAAGTAAAATTCTTTCAGGTGATTACAATGTAGGAGAAAAAATACCTACTGAATCCTCCATTCAAGAAAAGTACAAAGTTAGCCGGCACACTGTTCGAAAGGCCATTTCAGAACTATCGACAGAGGGATTCTTAAGAAGTGAAAAAGGATCTGGCACTTATGTTAGTAATCAATACCAATCCAAGTCTGGGGGAAATTCCAATAGTAAAATAATTGGTGTAATCACGACCTACATTTCTGATTATATTTTTCCGTCTATTATTCGTGGAATTGAAGGAAGATTGAATGAGGATGATTATTCGTTATTATTAGCTAGTACAAATAACGATGTCGAACAAGAAAAAAAAGCTTTGGAAATGATGTTGTCATTTGGCGTGGATGGTTTGATTGTTGAACCTACGAAAAGCAACCTATACAATCCCAATATTTCTTACTACCTATCGTTCAAAGAACAAGATGTTCCTTTCATAATGATTAATGCTCATTATGAAGAATTAGATGTTCCTTTCTTTTGTCTTGATGATGTTCAGTCTAGCTATCTTGCAACAAAAGAGTTGATTGCAAAAGGACACACACAAATTGGACTCATTTCAAAGATGGATGACTTACAAGGAAAGTATCGAATGAAGGGATATATAAAAGCGCTTGGAGAAGCCAAATTACGGTTTCAGCCAGAGCAAGTGCTTTCGTTCAATACAGAGACAAAGCTGGACCTATACACTAACTTGAAGGAGTTCCTAAATGAAAATAGAGACGTGTTGACAGCAATTGTTTGCTATAACGACGAAGTAGGACTGGAAGTAGCAAATGTATGCAGACAACTTGATATTTCTGTTCCAGAAAAACTATCAATTATCGGCCAGGACAATTCTTATATTTCCAAAAATGCGAACATCAACCTAACGACATTAACCCATCCCCAAGAACAAATGGGACGCGATGCAGCTGATTGGGTCATTAAGAAGCTACAAGGAAGAAAAAATTTGCCAAAAGAAACCTATTATCAACCAGTGTTAATTGAAGGAGAAACTGTAAAAGAGTTAGAAGTAAATGAGACATTGAGGAAAGATTAAAAGCGTATAAACACGGCGACTATGCAATACTAGATGAGCACTTAAAAGATGCCGGTTCGACTGAATCTAATGTTTAAACTTGTTCATACGAGAAAAGTTGAGTAAATATATCAAAAGCCTGAGGGAACCGATACGTAGAAGAAAAGACAATATTCTAATAATCAGTTGACGGATACTAGTGTTAAACGATTATAAGGACATTGTCTAGAAACGGAACGGCAATTACCGAGCTATTCCCTATGTTGATTAGAGAAACCTTATTATTGTTATTTTAAAAAACGAGAGCCTCAAGGATATTTACAAAGAATAAGTGCGATTAATTAGTTGATTGGCGTTTTTATCTTCTTTTATACGAAAACCTCCTTTTGCTCCACTTAACTCGGTATTGTTCATACACAACATATCTTCGGAAAGACTAAAACATACAACTCTTTCTAAACCCCAGGTTCTAGTGATATAAATAAAAAGAAAAAGCGCAAACTCGTTGTTACTGAGCGGGTGTGCGCTTTTTTTCTTCTGATAACTCAAATTATGTGAAGTGAGAATTTCATTTATAAAAGTTAACTTTTTCTCCTATCATCATTCCCTCTTCAATATACCCAAATATTCTTTCCAAGGCCCAACATCTGCTCTGTATCTCTCCGCCATTACCCGTACAATTTGAGCAATGTGTGTTAAATCATGAACAACCCACGTAGAAAGCAATTCTTTTAACTTCACTATACCAAACTCAGGGTGTAATCCCGTTCTTTCAAGATACAAGGGAGATTCAATAAGCCCATTAAGTTTGGTTATATTTTGTATTCTAATCACTTTAAATTCAAACAGTTTTTGTTCAATCGATCTGTTGGACCTTTCGTTTAAATGTGAATAACGATCAAAGGGGGGAAATGGTTTATTCTCACCTTCCTGAAGAATCATTTCTAACCTTGGTATCCAATTATTTTTCTCTCCCTCAATGAGATGCTCAATTATTTCTGAGACATTCCAAGTGCCTTCACCTTCATTGCATTGCAACCACCCTTCAGATACATTAGTTAAAAAATATTCTAATGTTTGTGGTGTACGCTCTAAAACCTCAGTAGCTTCTTTCATATTAAAATTCATCTAACCGCTCCTTTCTTCCCTCTAGTAATCTCCTTCAATAACATATCTCTGCTTATACTTGTCTAAATCTGCTATTGTAAACAAAAACCTTACTTATTTCTATTTAAATTTACCATAAAATTCATTCCTTTATTAAACTCCCCTGCCTCTTTCATTCCATAAGAAAAACATGAATTTAACCTACCTACCTCTTCCAAATAGAAGTAAACTTTACACCACAATTATATTGACTATATTTTCTGAATATTCTATTATATATTAAATATATAAAACACAGTTTCATATACAAAACAATATAAAGAAACATGAATTCTTAAAGATTTATTAATAACACAATTTAAGAGGGGGATTTTAATGAAGAAGGTTTCATTACAAAAGAGATGGTTAGGAGTTTTAGCGCTATTAATAATTGTTATTATTGCCTACATCGATCGAATAAACGTTTCTGTTTTAATCACGAATAATGATTTTTTAACAACATTTGAACTCCATGACGATAGAATTCTGCAAGGTCAATTGATGACAATTTTTTTAATAGGCTACGGATTGTCAGCTTTTTTTATAACGCCAATTTTTGAAACTTTTTTAGGATATCGCCGCGGATTAATTTTTAGCATTCTTTTATGGGCTATTTTCACTGCAATCTCACCTCTTGCCGGTTCGATATTTATTTTACTGATTTTCAGAGCTATTCTAGGGGGGAGCGAAGGACCTCTTTTCTCTTTAAAAACGATGTATATTAATGAACACTTTAACTCCCATGAAAGAGGAAAGCCAAATGCAGTTAGTTCAATGGGGGTCTCTATCGGTCTATCCATTGGATTTCCCATTATCACTTTTCTAATTTATCAATTTAGTTGGGTATCATCTTTCTATATATTAAGTGCTCTTAATATATTAATTGGGCTACCACTCGTTTTATTTTTCATTCAACCATCTAACCATCATCAGAATAAGGGTAAAAAATCTGTCAAGCAGTTAACTAATACTTTTACTACCGCGTTGAAAACACCAGGGCTTATATGGGTGCTCGTCATCGAAGTCGCTACACTAAGTTACTTATGGGGAAGCAGTTCATGGTTACCAGCATATTTATTAGATGAAAAAGGTTTTTCCATTAAACAGATGGGCATTGTCTCTTCTTTACCATTCATCTTTAGTGTTTTATCCAAATTTTTGGGTGGATATATTATTGATCGGATTGCCAACAAAAATATGATCATGATATTTTTTGTTGGCGGATTGGCTACTGCTTTGTCCATCATCTTAACGATCACATCAAACAATATAACCATAATTATTTTAGGACTTATACTAGCCAATGGTTTTTGGGGAATTCAAGGAGCTGCCATTCCAACATTGGTTCAACATTTATCTGACCCAACAAGTGTAGGAAGTACATATGGAATAATCAACGGACTTGGGAACTTTATCTCCGCCTTTATCCCCGCTATCATGGGCTACATTATTAGCTTAAATGGAAACGACAATATCTCATCTGGCTTTTATGTATTAATTGGTACACAATTGGTTATTGCCATTTGTGGGCTACTTTTTACTAAAACTAAGCATGTAGCTGTGTTAGAACATAATATGACAAACAGTATTGCTACAAAAACTCCTCACTAGAAACATAGAATATAAACAAAGGTGTCTCTTATAAAAGACACCTTTGTTTCATATCTTCCTGCCACATGTTTTATCTTAACTAGTGTTTACACCTACCTTATTACAAAGCATTTGTAGCTACTTTTACATATGTGTTATAAGGTTTTAGGACAGTATCTAAAGAGTAACTATTCCATTTATTGATTATTATTTAAAACAAAAAGCAGGAAAACCAGATAGTAATCTTTTTTCCCTGCCTTTTCATTTAGGCGACTCTATTATTATTCCTAATTTTATTAATCCAATCTTTACCTTCTGTAAAACGTGTCACAAGCATCGCTGTTACTGTATTTCCCGTACTATTTAGCAATGTCGCAGGAGCATCAATAATCGTTGAAATGACGGCAATGATTGGCAGCACTTCAGGTGAAAAACCATAGATCGTAATAATTAACATTTCACCAATCATCCCGCCTCCAGGAATAGCTCCCATTACAGCGCCAACCAAAAAGGCTACGCCTAAAATACTAAGAATACTTGTAGCAGACGTCATATCTTTGCCAAATAAACTAAATAAGAAAACAATCTTTAGAATGCCACCGATAACAGAACCATCTTTATGCGTGTTTGCTCCTAATGGAATAACCGTTTCAGCAATATCTAATGGTATACCCATTTTCTTCGTTGCATCTAAATTAACTGGAATAGATGCAGCAGAAGAACAAGTAGCAATAGCTGTGATAGAAGGAGCAGCTGCATTTTTCCAAAACAGCTTAATTCCTGCTTTGCCACCAGCCATCCATGCGTATAGAGTAAAGAAACCAAAGTAGTAAACAATTGCAATTAATAAGTAAAGAATGAATGCCCTAGCATATCCCTGCAAAATCTTTGGACCTAGCTCTCCTACGACAGTAGCAAAATAGCAACCTAACCCAATTGGAGCATAGTACATAACAATTTTAACAACTTTCATTGATACTTCTTGACCAGAAGTCAGAAATTTAACCATAGGTTGTCCTTTTTCTCCAGCCATCGTTGTAGCAATACCGAAGATGATGGCAAAGACAATTAATTGTAAAATATGTTCTTTCGAAAATAAATTTACAAAATCAGGGACGGTAAACGTATTAACAAGCTGATTTAAAAATGTCGTTTTCTCTGTTGGATCTCCACTATCTCCCATCAACTCTTTAATAGCAGAAGTATCTACGTTATGTAACGGATTATAAAGAGATGCTCCTATAAACCCTAAAACTGCTGATATAGCCGCAGTGGCGATGAATACAACTGCAATACCCAGCATAATTTTACCAAGACGCTTCATTTCATTCATGTTTGCAATCGCAGAAGCGACACTGAAAAAAACAAGTGGCACAATAATCATGAACATTAAATTAAGAAACAAATCCCCAAAGGGCTTCACAACTGCTACATCTGGCCCGACAGCATATCCTGCTATCCCCCCGATTAAAATGGCGACAAGTAGAATAAGAGATGATCTGTACGTTTTGAATACACTTAAAACCATAGCTATACCTCCTCCAAATAACAAGTGCTTACTCATTGACAACACAAGAACTTTTATGATTTACCCCATCGTATAAGGAGTAAAAATATGTGTATATCTTTTCGCACCCAATATTTATATATTTCAAATTACATTTTACCATGAGCAGTTAATAAAAATTTGTTCTTGTCCAAAAACTTCAAGGTAGCTGATTCTCCTTCATTTTCATCAAACTACGAAAGCTCAAATGGCATCGTAGGTACCATCTATCCTTTAATAACATAATACCAGGCTAATAGAGCTTCCTTTTGAACAAATTTTCCTTTTCCATACCGATCATACACCTTTTTTAGAGTAATAGTCCCAGTATGTCCAAGATTTAGAGATTACTTATAATGACTCTGAAGCTTTTGCCCCAGAGCTAATTCTTTTTCATATGAAATTGAAATTTATATATTCTAAATAGATGACTGTGGAGCATTCGTAAAAGTATACCTAAAGGAAAAGTAACATTATGTTAACTGAATTTGTATAAGTATGTATGTCTATAATATCTCATTCAATAACCTATATTTCTGATGTTTTTCGTATTAGCCTTAGAGGTCAAAGTAACCAAAATCCCAAAATAACAAGTCTTTTGTTACAAAACAACAAATAGAAAAAAATCAGGTATAACCTCTCATGAAAGGATATGTATAATATGTTAAAATTTTTAGAAATATCAAAATATAAAAATATTAAAAAAGAGAGGTAATTATGAAGAAAATTAAAATGTTAGTCATGTCTTTAATTGTTGCGTTATTCGTCCCTTCTTCTGTATTTGCAAATACTGTTCCGCAATATGGTAGCGGTGATTGGGATTCTCTAGGAAGCGATGAATTTACCAATCAAAGTAAGATCTTTCTATCAGGTGGAGGCGATTTTAAAATGTGTCTCAGCTCTAATAGTCAACCAGGCTATTATCAGTTATTTGAAGAAGATCCGTATAATCCAGATGATGAAGTAATATCTAATGGTGTTAAAGGTACCTACTTTAAAACAGCAGGTACAGATAGTAATGATTTTGATTCAAATGGCTGTCATGTCTTTAAAAATATCGGTGATTATGTCGATGGTGATCAAGCTGAATTTTATCTTGCCAAATATTCTAGCGGAAATTCCGTTGTAACAGCCTGGGATTGATTTACACTACTCAAAGAGAATGAGGATAATTGACCATTAGAATGCTTCCTAGAACGATTGTTATAGGAACAAACCTCTTGGTTATCCTATCCTTTTCACTGCCGATATTCTTTGTTACGTGCACTAAGAAATTAGATATTATAAAGTAAGACAGAGCTTCCACACCAAGGAAGCTCTGTCTTTTTTAGTAAACTGTGTTAGAAATAGAAACAATTTGAAGATCGGGTTTTATTATTTTTCACCTTTACGGAGGCCCTAATTTAGTATAGAACAACTCCCGCTTGTTACCATCAAAATCTGTTACGAAAAAGTTATCTTGAACAGTATAGCAACATGTTGTATCCATTTCTCCTCGAGCGAAAAATCTGACTTTCTTTAATCGCAACTGATGGGCTTCAATTTCTTCGCGCGTCTCAACTTGAAATCCGAAATGATTGATTTGGTTTCCTTCTACTTTATTACATATATTTAAGGTGAATAGGGGGATGAAAATTTTGTATGGTAAACAATTTAAAACTAAAATATACGATTTCCTCTAATAGAAGTGACTTTTTGGTTCACCTATCTTTTAAATCCACCCTCTGAATGAATGATTTGACCTGTAATCCAATCCGCTTCATTACTCACTAGAAACTTTATCGTTTTTGCAACATCTTTTGGTTCACCTATCCTACCGAAAGGAAACAATGGTTTTAGTTGACTTTTAATCGGTTCTGTCATCCACCCAGTATCAGTTGGTCCTGGATTTATGGCATTGACGGTTATTCCCAAAGAGGCAAGTTCTGCAGATAGCGTAATAGTTAACGCATCAACAGCACCTTTTGTTGTTGCATAGGCTAATTCGCCAGGCATTGGTCCTTGAAATTGACCGGAAGTAAGATTGACGATTCTTCCTCCCCTGTTCTTATTAAACTGTTGAGCAAATTGAATACTTAGAAGTGTTGTCGCACGAACATTTACTATATAATGTTTATCTAATTCTTCTGCAGTTAAAGTAGAAAAATCGGTATTTGTTGAGAATGCTGCATTATTAATTAAGATATGTGGATGACCAAGTTCTTTAATAACTCTATTTAAAAGTTTTTCAGGTGCATCAGGATGTGATAAATCTAGCTCCATACATGACACTCTAATCCCTTTTTGCCCAAGCTCTTCTTTTAATATCATTGGTTCATCTAATTCAAAGTCCCAAGGCATTTCTTTATCATAATCTGTCCAATAAGTAAAAAATATATGATATCCTGTTTCGGCTAACTCTCTACAGATAGCAGCCCCAATGCCTTTTAGACGACTTGCTCCTGTTATAATCGCAATCTTTTCTTTTAAGTGATTCACTAAAATATCCTCCATAGAAGGACGCATAGATAAGGTCAACTGGAGATATAGTGGTTCCCAAATAAAAAAGACAGATATAAAAACAGTATCTATTCTCTAACAAGAGGGAGATTCCAAACTATGCAGTCCTTGTAAGATTATAATTGGTCTCATAAGAATTTAGCATCATTCTCTTTCCCCTTTACAGAATGCGCACCAAAACCTATTTGATAAAGTTACTTCTGAGCTATCTGAATAAGGTTTCCGCATGTATCATCAAAGACAGCCAGTATGACTTCGCCCATTTTTGTCGGCTCCATAGTAAACTTCACGCCTTGTTCCATTAATCGTTTGTACTCTTTATAAACATTTGTAACACCAAACATTGTTGCTGGAATACCTTCATCAAATATCTTCTTTTGATACTCTCTAGCGGCTGGATGGACATTCGGTTCAAGCAAGAGCTCTGTACCATCTTGATCATTAGGAGAAACTAGCGTTATCCACCTAAATTCACCAGCGGGAACATCCTCCTTTTTTACAAAACCCAGCGTTTCTGAGTAAAATTCTAGTGCCTTGTCTTGATCTTGTACAAATATACTGGTAACTATGATTTTCATACTGTTTTTGCCTCCTTTAAAATTTGCCACAAATCGAGTTCTGTTACATATATAAAAAAACGTTGCTGTAGTGTCAAAAAACTCTATATCAAAAATTCAAGTCTCCCCTATTATTAATTTCTATTTAAATGATAGATTAGTTGCACAACACCAGAGGAGAACGTTCTTGTATTAACCACTTTCAAATTCAACCTTTTTTTTATATCCATAAACAACGGTTTTCCTTCCCCTAAAATAACAGGGTGTACAGATAATCTAAATTCATCAACAAGCCCTAAATTGATAAATGTTGTAATTAGACTCCCTCCGCCATATAGCCATATGTCTTTACCAGGCTCTTTCTTTAATTTATTTACTTCTTCAACAATATTATCATTTATGAATATTGCTTTATTATCAGTCCCTTTTTGCGTTCTGGAAAACACATATTTTTTTTTACTATGAACTAATTCCCAAAGTTCTTTTTCAGTTTCAATATCTTCAATTTCTGGAGTAAATTGTCCCCATAAATCGTAGCTTTTTCTTCCATATAAAATAGTATCAATTTGATTTAAGAAATGAATAAATCCCATTTCAGAATCCATTATGCACCAATCGACTTCTCCATTTTTCCCTTCAATAAAACCATCTAAAGTAACTGCTAAATCTAAAATTATTCTTCTTGATTTTACATTATTGGACATCATTCTCTCTCCCTATAATCATTTAGGTATTGTTCCTTCCGCCAAGTTTTTTATATTTTCATTATTTACAGCCTTTATTTCTGAATAGAACTACTAATTTCACCAAACTAGCATATCGTTTAAGTACAAATTCCTTCAAACACTATGCTATCATTTCTATTAAGTATTCCATTCCTCTTAAGATTCTTCCTCCATTAAATGGCCCAATTGCTCGATGGGAAGAACTCATATTACAGTGCATGATTTTTATTCGAATACTTCTATCAATGATTCATCTTTTTTTATATTCGTAAAAGTATACCTAAAGAAAAAACGCAAACTCATTGTCACTCAATGAAGGTGCGCTTTTTTCACTTCTGATAATGGACATTATATGCACTAAGTTCGTATAGAATATTCATTTGATTATTGGAGACCTTATTCAACAATCAGGCCGGATTGTTTAGGAACATTTTTTAGTTTTAAGGTGTCACTAAAAGGTGACACCTTCATTCTTTATACCGGTTTCATCATATTATTTAAAACCTCATGAACCAACGGGAAAGTAAAGAACCCATCATCTTCTAGAAAATGACCACCCTTTTTAACGGGATAAAAAGAGGTATTCAATTGTTTTGATAAACTTTGACTCAATTGAAAAGGAACAATAGAATCATTTTTTGCAGCAATAATAGCACGTGAATGAGTTGCGGAAATTATTTTTTTATAGTCTACTTTTTCAGCTGTAAAAGGGTTTAGTGAAGGTAAGGATGATAAGGATTCAGAAAAACCAGAAACAAGAATAAACCCTCCAAAGCTTGGTAATGGATCTAATTGTTCTAGGTAGTTCAATAGTGTAATAGACCCTAAGCTATGTGTTACAAAATAAGTATTGTTATCTACATTCTTTATGTTATTAGCTAATGTTTTCAACCATTCTTCTTTCTTGGGATCAGACGAATTTGGCATGTGAAGAACTGAAACTTGATGATCATCTGCTACTAATTTTTCTTTTAACCATGGAAACCAATGATTAGTTGGTGAAGCTCCGTATCCATGAATAATGTATACTTGTTTTCCCACTGCGCCTCTTCCCTTCTTTTTATAGCTATAAAAACAGTATAGTACTAATCCAAACCTAGATGGTAGAAGAAACACTTGAAGAAGCTGAAGAATCTTTTAAACGGAGATCCTTTTTCAGAGCTGATAAAGCGTATTATGCTGGCTAGTTTTGTATAAAACATATACCTTTTTAGAACAAATCAGATTATGAAAATGTCCTATTTAATAGAGGATGGATCTTTGATTTACGAGTAAACAAAACCCCTGTATAATAGCCTTATTAGAGTAAAATTGAGGTGAAACGAAATGTTTTTAGCTCCATTATTTGAAAATGATGTACCAGTAGCACTTCTCCGTCCTTAATGGAGTAAAGTGACTACTTCTCTCCGTTAGGGCATTCATTGACCTAATTTTTAAAAACGGAGGGTACAAAAAATGAAAAACACCTTGTTAGGTTCGATATATTTAACATTAGCTGCCAGCATTTGGGGCGGTATGTATGTTGTAGTGAAAGTAGTTGTAGATGTAATTCCTCCATTAGAATTGGTGTGGATGAGATATTTAGTGGCGATTTTTACTCTTTTTATCATTGGTTTAATAAAAAGACAATCTTGGAAGGTTCATAAACGACATTTCTGGTTGATTGCCGCTATTGGAATCGTGGGCAATACAATATCCATTGTTACGCAAGAATATGGGACAATGTTATCTTCAGCTCAAATGGGAGCTATCATTACATCTTCTACACCCGCCTTTATGGTGATTTTTGCTCAATTTATTCTTAAAGAACGATTAAATGTAAAAAAAGGGACATCTATTTGTTTAGCTATAATCGGAGTATTGCTCATTGTAGGGAACGGTAATATAGATATGTCTAGCCAACTTGGTGGTATTTCGCTTTTGGTGGCAGCCTTAACATGGGCTCTTATGTCAGTTCTTATCAAGCGTGTACCAAGCAGCTATTCACCACTAGTGGTGACAACGTATTCTATTTTAGTTGCTCTTGTCATCCTAACTCCTTTTGTTCTGAATGGGTTAAGTAATATTTCTATTGCTCAATTAAGTCATCCGACAATTTGGAGCGGTCTTTTATACTTAGGTATTGTGTCAACAGCTTGTGCATTTATCCTTTGGAATCGTGGATTACAATTATTAAATGCTTCGAGTGGAGGGTTATTTTTCTTTTTTCAACCTCTAGTTGGAACATTCCTTGGCTGGCTTGTGTTAGGTGAAAAGATTGGGGGAACATTTTGGAGCGGTTCTCTTTTAATTTTAATTGGTGTTTTGTTAGTTATTCGTGAAAAAGAGTAGAATGATAAAAAAGAAACCCGCGGAATGATCAATCCCACGGTTTCTTTTTTTATCTAGTATTTTTTATGTGTACGTAAAATATAACTTTCAGATATACTCTCAACGCTTAAAAATAACCTTGATAACTATCTTATAG
This sequence comes from Priestia filamentosa, assembly GCF_900177535.1. Taxonomy (NCBI): domain Bacteria; kingdom Bacillati; phylum Bacillota; class Bacilli; order Caryophanales; family Bacillaceae; genus Priestia; species Priestia filamentosa. The sequence continues at coordinate 1,283,841 of NZ_FXAJ01000001.1, read as the reverse complement.
CTCAGTCTACTTGAAAAAACGAGCAAGAAAGAATTTCTTATCCAATTGAAAAGTAGAAACACCTACTGGATTGTAAACAGTAGATGTTTTCTGTTACCTATCAACTTTTAAATGTGATACTTTACTTATCTTAAGTAGGTTGCTTATAGATATAAAATTTTATTTGTAATGTAGTAAGTGCTTTTTTATCATTTTTATGTGAACAGGAAGAATAAGACTGAATACAATCAAATAGGCAATGATGGAAAAAATGAAAAAGCCCCAATTTTTCATTTTTAAATACCCTGTTTGTATCATTATCCATTCAATTAAAGTTGAGAATAACGTAAAGATAAGAACAAGAATCCATTTGTTAGTTTTCTTGGCATAGTTTAGATAAATAACGGAAAGCGATGAAGGTATAAAACTATAGCTTGTAAATTCACCAAGTCCCGTAATTTTAGGATTACCTAGATCTACCCAATCTAACATGCCTCCCACTACTGTATCAGAAATCCAAGCTACATAACCTACAACGCCAAAAGTAATATAAAATTCTAACCAGTTAATTCTTCTTTTAGGCATAAAAAGGGAAAAGAGTAATAATATAAGTCCTACAGAAACAGGAAACCAAATACCTCTTGCAGATAAATCTAAATTTTGAATGATTGAGTGCATATTTAGACACCTCTTTTTTGAAGGTATATTTATTTTCTCCTATTTATCGGGAACTTATTAATTTAACCCTCAAATGAAGAAGCAGGCTATAACATGTTGTTTTCTGTCAATAAATCACATTATGCGAATTAGAAGTAAATACGTTATCCATATAAAAAGAAAAGATTTCCACCGTATAAAGTAAAATCTAAAGAAGTAGATTTATTTAAAATACACAGGGAGGAACAACGAATGGAGGTATTCATAAAATCTCTTATTATCTTGGTTTTAACTTTCCTTAGTGTCATTAGTTGGGGAGCATTTTTTAAAGATAAAAAATAAATCTCAAACTTGTTGTAGATAAGGATAAAAGAGCATCTAATATCATAAATTAGATGCTCTTTTATCCTTATCTAGAATGTGTATTATGTAAAGTAAAAACCACCTACATATTAATGTGTAGGACAACCTGTTCACCTGAATCGCACATGTATAAAAAGAAAAAAACTATCCTCTACTATGTATAATGGGACAGTCTTTTTCTTTTTTATCTTATTAACGATTAAAAAATTCTCGCGCTTCTGGATGCATATGGAGCAATTCTTTGCTGACGTCTAGACATACAGATAACACAATAATAAGAGCTATATAGATGATAAACGTTATAACTCTCGACTTTGTACTTGTTGTACGGTAGCTCTCTGCGTACTGTAAATCGATTTCTTCTTGTGTCAGATACTTTTCAAGTTGTTGTAGGAAGTTTTCCGACGCCTTTTGATAAAGGGCGTAATCCTCTAACTCTTCTTGTAAGCGAGCTTGAGCGAATTCATCTAATTGCTCCCCTTCTATTACAACCGGTTTTCTTAGATTTACATTTGGAGCAGTTCCCCTAAACTCCTCATAGAGCTGTTCCACTTCTAATTGCACTAAGCTATCTTTTTCAAGATTAAAATCACGAATAGCCTCTCTAAATAAATAAGGTTCTTCTTTAACTTCTTGAAGGCGATGATAAAGTGTGCGAGCTGCCGTTACTTCTTGTTTATCTTTATCCAATGTCTTACTCTTTTTATGGAAATACCATAGGTGAATAACTCCTAAGATTGCAATAATTGTAGCTAAAACGGAGTGTGTATAGATAACAAAGACAATAATAAGGATAAGTCCCAAAAACCATAATTTTGTGTTAATTCCCCCTACTATCTTCCCTCCATCTAACCCTCCAAATGGAATTAAGTTAAACAGGTTAATCAGTGCACCAAATGATAGGACAACCAACCACAAAGAAGATGCTGTAGTTAGATATAACAGGATAGGTGGAACAAGTGAAAGAACCCCAAATACGGGCCCCATATATGCAATAAACGCCATTTCTGCTGCGCTTTTTGGCATCTTCTCCATACGTACAGCTGCTCCTATAAAGGGAATAAATAAGGTCGGTTTTACAGGGAGTCTTCTCATTTTACAAGCAACATAATGTCCAAGTTCATGAACTAACAGTAAATAAATTAGAGCAAAACCAAACTTCCATCCATAAACAAGTCCGTAGGCACCTAGTGAAAGTATCATAGAAATAAGAGTGGACAACTTAGCAAATTTTAAAATGGCTAAAAGCCACTTCATTTTCCCTAAGCCTAAGAGAACAATTCCTCCTATCACTCCCCAGGTTCCTTTGTTTTTATTTTGCTTTTCTTTCTTTAGTTTCTCTTTCTTTAATGTTGCTCCTCTACTCAATCAAAAACACACCTTTATATCAATTTATTTTTCACTCTTCTATACTTTTAAATCAATAGGAAGAAACAATAACAGGATAACATAAAACACTTTCCAGATGGTTACAAATGAGTGTTTTCTTGTAATAAATATTTATCATATAGATTTAGCCTTAAAATCTATATGATTTTAAGGCTGTAAAAGCATACCTAAGCGGAAAAGAAAAAGCACAACTTCGTTGAAAATCAATAGGTTTGTGCTTTTTTACTACTTCTAACATGTTTTATATAAGCTAATTTTGTATATCGTATACAGATTAAAAACAAAAAAACTCCTGCTGCTTGGGAAGGAGTTTTTTTCAGATATATAAATTTTTAAAAGAAGCTGGCTCATACAGCTTGAGTAGTTTACTCAGGGAATTATTTGTTATTCACTTTATAATGCTTTTTAAAGGGATTTTAGTTATCCTAATTCTAAATCCCATCGTTCTTCGATAAGTTTTTGTCCCCACAATACTTGTTCTTCTTTTGTTTCAGTAATTTCGAACCCGAATTTTTTATATAATCGTCTTGCTGCAGGTAAGCTACTTACCGTCCATAAAATGACACGTTCATATTGTTGCTCGTTACAGTAATCAAGTAGAGCTTGAATTAATCGTGTACCTACCCCTTTTCCACGTGTAGAGTCTTCAACGATAAACCATCTTAACATAGCCGTTTTCTCATTTTCTTTTACTAGTCCTATGGAACCCGCAAATTCTCCGCCATTTTCTGCAATCCAGACTTTTTCTACTTCTGCATCAAAAGTTTTATAGAGATAGTCTAGAAATGCCTTATCAAATCTATATTTATCTGTATAAAAAGCTCTTTGTTTTTCAATAATAAGCTCTTTTTTATCTTCAGGTTTATAATGTTCATTTATGTAAATTTCGGATTCTTTTGGATTCATTTGTTGTGACAATATTTCTTCAATGGTATTCATTGATTTAATCAGAGTTTGCTGTTTATCTCTATCTAAATTTCTTAGGAAAAATCTAACCTGTTCATTAGCTTTATCTTCTAGATCATAGTAAATGTTTTTTGCCTTTTCCGTTAGATGAATAAAATAAGTACGACCATCTTCTTCTGATTTTTCTTTATAAATCATATCCTGTTCGTCAAAGCGTTTTAAGATCCTACTCACATAACCACGATCTAAAGCTAATTCCTCTTGCAGCAATTTAGCTGTACACTTGTTTTTACTGTTAATCTCAAATAAAACGCGTGTTTCTGTTAATGAAAAAGGACTATCATATATTTCTTGATTAAGTAAACCAAGAATTTTGGTATAAAAACGATTAAATTGTCTAAATCCAGATACACTTTCATTATTCGACTCTATCATGTTAGAACTGCCCCTTTAAATATAGTTGATTTTAGCAATTATATTTAAAGTTTAAATGATAATGATTGTCGTAGTCAACTATATTGTTTTCTTGGCAAATGATTACCTTATCTATAACACGTTTTATGTAAACTAGCTTTGTATATGATATACCGCTAAAAAAACAGACAATTTCCTAATACCTAAACGGGAGTTTTCCTCGTACAACATATAAAACAGGGATAATTCAGAAATTTTTTATAGCGATATAAGCCTAGATAGCTCCTATAGAGTTCCCTAGGCTTATTAGCTAAAATACACTACGTACTAGTCCACCATCTGCTCGCAATGCGGCTCCATTAATAGCTGAAGAAAGTGGGCTACTTAAGAAAGTAACAAAATGGGCCATTTCTTCAGGGCGAATAAATCTCTCGATAATAGAGGTAGGGCGATTTTCTTTCATAAATCGGCTCTCAGCTTCTTCTATGGTTAATTGTTCATTTGGATACAGACTATTTAACATTGTCTCTACACCTTCTGTTAGAGTAGACCCAGGCATAACTGTATTAACCGTTACATTTGTACCTTTACATAACTCAGCTAAACTACGAGAAAGAGACAATTGCATGGTTTTAGTTGCACTGTAATGAGCCATTTCCTGAGAAGGCATAATAGCTGCTTCACTGGCAATAAAGATTACTCTTCCCTCTTTTCTTTGAATCATTTTCTTGAGATAAGAGCGTGTTAATCGAACTCCACTCATAATATTTACTTCAAATAATCGGAACCAATCTTTGTCTGGAATATCAAAGTATTCAGCAGGTTCAAAAATGCCAAGATTATTAATAAGAATCTCTACTTCTGGATATTGTTCAATCATCTGTTGACATCCTTGTTCTGTTCCTAAATCATGAATAGCAGGCTGAAGAATGGCTTGAGGGTATTGAGTTTGAATTTCTCTAATGGTTTGTTTTACTTTCTCTTCCCGTCGCCCATTAATAAGAACTGTTGCTCCCTCAGCTACTAACGAAAGCGCAATAGCCTTGCCTATACCAGCTGTCGATCCTGTTACTAGAGCTGTTTTTCCTTTTAAACTCAATTCCATCTAAACTCCTCCTAATTTCTCTATAAAATCTTACTTGTTGGCTAAAAAGAGATACTACTGTAAATACATCTTTGGTATTAGTCTGAATAAATCTCCTGCTTTTAAACAGAAAAGGAGTTAAACAATTAACAATGTCTAGCTCCTCCTATCTTCATTAAAAACCAAAATTGTCAGGATTTAAACATACACGATGATTTTGATTAAACTCATCAATGGGTTTAATTTCATTTTTGATAACTTAAAATCAAAAATGAAAAATATTTGTACTTTTAATTTAAGAATCCTTAATATAAATTAAAATTCTATTTGATTTTATATCCTTCTTCTTTTTTAAAAAATTTACGGTTAAAATAATAAAGAAGAAGCTATATAAGTAAACAAAGAATATTTAATTGTTTGTCAAAGTTTATTATGAAATATGTAGATATCAAAAAAAAGTACGTACTTTAAAGTAATATAGGAACCAAAAAGTAATATAGATACAGTTATTACTTATATAATAGAAAAAGGAATAAGAGAAAATGAGAAATTTGAAAATTGGCCGTAAACGTATACGTTTACGGCCTGTGTTTCTAACAATAACGTTTCCCTTTTCTGTTAGTGAAAGTTTGATTAAAAAGGTTTATCCATAGTGGTGGTAGAAACTAATGATAAAACCAAAATATTCAGGGGGAGAAAACTAATGATTAATAAAGTCGGTCAAATTATGGTATATGTAGAGAATCAAGATGAGATAGTAAAGTTTTGGACTGAAAAGGTAGGCTTTAGTGTAATTTCCGAACAAGATAATGGTCAAGGAATGAGATGGATTGAAATTGCTCCAACAAAGGAATCAGAAACAAGTATCATTCTACAAAATAAAAAATTCGTTGCTAAGATGGAGCCTGAATTAAATCTTGGTACACCTTCTTTGCTTTTTTTCACAGAAAATCTTGATAAATTATATAACAATTTATCAAATAAAAATGTTACAGTCGGAGAAATTGTAAATATGCCTTCTGGTAGAGTATTTAACTTTGCAGATAGTGAAGAAAATTACTTTGCAGTCATGGAAAAGAGTGAATAACTCCTATTTTTTATTGAACTAAAGGACGCGGTTATGGAACAACGGTAGCACATAGACGTTCAGCAAGCATTTCAATAACTAATTAATAAATATAAAACTTAATTAACTGTACCCGTTAACGTAACGGGTACAAGAGCCCAATGACAGCAGACTGGCGGGCATCCCTGCCAGTTGTTGAACAAATGAGCAGGATAGTTTTAAGAGTATGTTGAAAATTAATTGGTAAATTTATTTAGGCAGTTATTTAACTCATTCTTGGAGGTATCTGATGGAGCCCTATGTACCTAAATTTCAGGATTTGATTCAAAGTACTTTACAATAATGGTAGGTTATAGTGGGGTAGCGTCAGGATTTTGACAATTTACAACGGCAAGAACACAAACTCAGTCGCAACAAGGGTTATAAACTATGTACCAATAGAGGCTAATCTATTGAGATAGAGTCAATTTAAAGGGGAATAAGGCTTGTCGGTGTCTCATATGACTTGTCTCAAAACTCTTATCGTGGCTAATTTAGCAATTTTCATTTACTAGACTTAACGTTGTAAATCCACATTTTCCTGACTGTACCCCATAGTGCTTAATGATCACTATAAACTACTGGGAGTGAAAGGAATGAATATAAAATCACTGCGCTCAGATCATATTTATCAAAAAGTTGCCCAAGCTTCGCCCGAGGAAAAGCTTGAATTATTCAGAAACGAAATGATGGCTCCCTTTATGAAACAATGGCAAATTCAACAGATTCCTTTTAAAGCTGAAGAGGCGAATGGTTTCGACGTTATTACGTTTAATAGTATGATGAATCGGTCCCCTGATCAGATTACCCAGCAGATTTCACCTGAGGTAGGGTTGATTTCGTCCGATTCTTTTTGGTTAGAGTGTGAGCACGCTGTAAGGAAAAGCCTCCGTCTATTTATAGAACATGAAATAAGCCTCCCCGTATCCGAATATTTGTTTACCATTCAACTAGGGAATCCAGAAAGCCGTTCCTTAGCATTAAATGAAGGGTATAGCGGCTTTGGAGGCATTCCTGGGTTTATCATGTGTACACTTGTGCCAAATGAATACACGCTTCCTCGAATGAAGGCTGCGTTGGCGCATGAATGCAACCATAATGTGCGATATCAATTTATTCAGTGGGATCATACCGTTAATTTGGGCGAGCTAATTGTAAGTGAAGGATTAGCTGAAAACTATGCTACGTTCATGTTTGGAGAAGAATTGCTCGGCCCTTGGGTAACGAAAACAAACGCAGAAACACTTAACAGGCGCATAAAGCCTGTGCTTAGAGAGCAATTGCAATTAACTGGGTTTGATAAATTTGCTCCGTATCTTTACGGTGACGAGATCGCAAAACTTCAAAACTTTAAACCAGTCAATATGCCGTATAGCGCTGGCTACGCTTGCGGATATTATTTAATCCAATATTATTTAAGAAAAACAGGAAGAACAATCTTTGAGGCCACAATAACACCTGCTGCTCAAATACTAGACGAAGTAAAGGGATTTTGGAATGAAGAAACCATTATTAGCTGTTAAAGATAGCGTTCAAATAACAGGAATTACCGCTCGGTCCCTACATTATTACGATAGAATCAATCTATTTAACCTGAAGCACGAAAGCCCATAAAATCAACTGTTTAAGCGCAACGGACTTGAGGATCACCTCCAATTATGGAGACGAGGTTTGCGAATAGAGCCTTAAAAGACGTAATAAGCCGTCAGCTTCCCCTCCCCACATGAAGGAGCAATAGGATTTCCAAGATATAAGTTGGGATTATGTACTCATTCTAATAAAATACTTTTTTGCTCCATGCATTGCCAGATCCCTTGGTTTTGAGAAGACAAAGCCGGCTTTAAAATCATCTGACGCGCATGAAAAGGAGGATAAATAAGTATATAATAAACTATCTATCCTCTTCTTATTGTAATCCGAATAAATTTTATCAGGTAAGTCTTTATAATTGTAATTTTTAACCAATTATAGATTGGCATATTTATCCTCATTGTTTTCGTAACCCCTTAATATTATTTCTATAATAAAAAATAATTATTATATATTTATGTCATACCGTGAGATCAGTGCTAAGTCTTTATTATTTTGTACTAGCATTATATTCTTAAGGAGATGCCCTTCTTTACGTTCCATAAATTCTATTTTCTTATTTTTATCCATAATTAAAATTACTTTACATAACTTATATTATTAGCCGTAGCATGCTAAAAAGCCCTCATTATCAAGGGCTTTTTCCATTCCATTAAGTATCATCTTTTTGTCAAGTAAGTCACATTTCTTTTAAAGCCTTTCTATTTGGTGCTTGGGGTGGTTGTTCTAGCCATTGTCGGTTTACCATAATATTGAATCCCTTTTCAGCATAAGTTAATATTTCTCCGATTAATTTACTATAATAAGTAGCTAAATCCAACCTCATAGATAAAGACAAAGCATGGCCAATAAGTGTAACATCAATAGAATTTAAGAAATGAAAAAGCGCAACAATAAGCTTATCAGAGAAAGGGGAGACGGTTGAATTTGTCACCTCCATACTAACAGGAACAGTACCAAGAAGCTCCTCTTTTTTTAGAAGGTCATTAAAGAAATTAATCTGCTTTTCTGATAAATTCATCCCATTTTCTATATAATCTTTAATCTCTTTATCCTTCACTACTTGTAATAAACCCATACATAGTAGAACTGCAAAATAGTTACGCTCAATGTTAAAGAATATTTCAGTAAGCTCGACAGCATTTAAAGGTCTTTTTTTTCCTATGGCTGCTATAATATAAGATTGCTTTTTTACATATTCGACCTTCTCAGGATAAGTAATCATAGGCGGTCTATCGTAAATACCTTTAGATAACATTAAATTAGTGGACTCTGCATAGAGCTCCGTAGTCTGTTTCAAAGCGTGTGTGAAAAAATCAAGAACATCTGCTCGAGCAACAGTAGAAGTAGCAAATCCTAAGTTAACCATTCCCATGCGGCTCATTGAATAGACAAAACTCAGAGCAAAGAGATCATAAAAAAGTGGAGGAGCTGATAAATTAATATCTTTACTTGTAAATCCATCGGGTAAAGGGATATTTTCCTCTAAAAAAATGGCTTTAATTTGTTTTACATGGGTTTGAGAGATATGTAAAGATTTTTGTAAAATAGGCTTTATTTCGTTATCTTGGAGGTGATGCAGAAAATATTTTAACAAACAAATAGACATTGTTTCTTGTATATAAACTCCCCATAAACCACCAATTTCAGGACTTGATAATCTTACATTTCGTTTAACCATAATGCCTCCTAATTACATGTATTTATCTTGAGTATTTCATTTATCTTCCCAATTTATTCTTTTTTAATTTCCAAAAAAATAGAGACCTTGTTCAATTCTAGTTCACATAATGTAGTTTATAGGCAATGAAAGAAGCCTTATAAAAATTTATAAGGCTTCCTACTCCTACTTTCCTTAATTATAACCAGTCCTTCACATAAACAAGCAATCCTAATACAGCTCCAATTGAAGCCTCAAAGAAGATACTCGTAACGTATTTCCCTTTAGTTTCGTTTGAATTGCTTTTACCATTATTCATCAACATTCCTCCTCTCCGTTAGATAAATGATTATATTCTTTATGAAATAAAACTCCTGTTAGAGCACCGTAGAATTTTCAGTTCATTAAACGAATACAATTAGAAACTTATTTTTGGTTTCATAAATGTAAAAGTTTGGGGCAAAATACTCCATAAGGTTTATATTATTGGAGGTAACAAATTTGACGATGAATGACGATCGATTGACTTCCTCAGAAATTACAAATCTGTGGATTCAATATATTCGGGAAACTATGGCAATTTGTATAAGTAACTACGTGTTAGCAACTGTTAAAGATTATGAAATTCGTACTCTTTTTAAATTTTGTCTAGAATTATCTGAAAAGCATCTCGAAGTGCTAAAAAAGTTTTTAAATAAAGAGAACTTCCCCCTACCAATTGGTTTTACTGATAAAGATGTAAACCTCGAAGCACCTCCTTTATTTACGGATCTTTTTTGGTTACAGTACATACATACCATGACAACTCATGGGCTATCAGGGTATAGCATGTCTTTTAGTAGTTCCGTTCGGAAAGATATTAGGAACCATTACTATCAGTGTAATATAGATACAATGGAGGTTTATAATCAATCAATTGATATCCTCCTGTCTAAGGGAATTTATGAAAGAGATCCTTATTTTTCTACACCACAAAATCCTGGATTCATTACCGAGTTAGGATATGCTATAGATGTATTGGGGAAGAAAAGACATTTAAATACAATGGAGGCTGGAAATATATATATTAATTTGAGAAAGAGTATTGTGGCAAAAGGTATTATTCTCGGTTTTCAGCAAGTAACTAAGGACAAAAAGATACGTAAATTTATGGAGGATGGTTTAAGTTTACTTAATAAACATATAGGTATTTTTTCTTCCATACTACATGAAGAGAACCTTCATTCACCACGGTTATTAGATACCCACGTTACAGATTCTAAAATGGCTCCTTTCTCTGATAAATTAATGCTATTTCATGCAGGTTTTATGTTCAACCTAGGTATGGTGTATTATTCTAATGCTATGGCTGTAAGTATGAGGGTAGATGTAATAACACATTGTGAATCATCTATTCTAAGAGATTTAAAACTTACGACTAGTTGGGGAAACATTATGATTAAAAAAGGATGGATAGAAAAACCACCTCAAGCAAATGACCGGAAGAAATTACCTGATGAGTAGCGGATGGCTTATCTCTTATATTTGTTTAGAGCATTTTTTACGGCGTCTGTCAAACACCGTAGAGGAAGTAAAAAAGCGCAAACAAGTTTAGTACCAACGAGTTTGCGCTTTTTTCTTTTCCTTTATATATACTTTTATGGACGTTTATTTGACTGTCTAATTCCCATTATTTTATAATTTTCCATATATCTATGTTATTTAAACCAGATGATGATCACTTATTAAAACAGGAAGTGGCCAAGCAAAGCATATTTTTAAAAGTAAAAATATCCCCTCATTCATAAATTTGAACATATGAATAATTATCCCCACCACATAGCTAAAACAAATATGGACCATAAAGAAATAAGGAAACTAGGAATTACAGTAACAAGCCAATACAAGTTTAAGATGTTACCCTTTAGTACATTTTTTCTTTGGAGTATGTAAGTCCAGAGAATTTTAACAAAGTATAAAAAAATACTTATATACGTTACAGCAGTCAAGTAGTACATAGCATTCCATTCTATTATGTTTTCATCTAAAAAATAGGAAATATCTTGGCCATATACACCTAAAAAAGTAGCTGAGATTAAAAGAATGATTATGCAAATTTTAGATTTCACTATGTACTCACCATCCTAAATCCTTGTAAACTCAAAGTAAAGTTGTAAGTTTACACCTAATTCTGTTTTTTTCAATGTTAGAAAGGCAATTTAGTAAGTAAATGTTCATTTACACAATGTTGCTTAAGTGGCTTAAAACTCAGCGAGCATAAATTGACCGATAGGATTATTTTATAATTTAAATAACAATCTACGATATTTAGAACTTATATTGAAATTCGATATAGGTCAATTGCAAAAAAACTATATTTTAGAAAAAGTCATTAAGAGAAAGGATTTAGAAATGATTAACGGAATATTTGAAACACACATTAATGTATTAAATTTTGAAGAATCCTCGGATTTTTATAAAAAGTTACCTGGTATATCTCCCTTATATAGAGACGAAGGTAGAAAGTCTACATTCTTTTGGGTTGGTGGTGAAGGTAAGGGTATGCTAGGTATAAGGGAAAACTATCCAAGCAAGAATGTCCAAAGACAGCACTTTGCTATCTCAGTTGATTTAGACGACCTTAAAAAAACTGCTATAGAAGTAAAGAAATTAGGAATTTCTATTAGTAATTTTTTTGAAGATGATTCAGGAGAATTATATGTATTTCCTTTTATGCCTGCTGTATCATTCTACTTCGAGGATCCTAATGGACATTCTGTAGAATATATCTCTATGTTAGACGATGAACCTTTACCTGATAAACCGATTATGAAGTGGAGTGAGTGGGAAAAGATGAATGAAAGATTGCCAAGAGACATCTTTTAGTTATTAGGCTTCCATAGGCCTCTAACAGCGATAAAAAGTTCACCTAATAAATCTGGTAGAAAATGAAAACAACATCCATGTAAATGTGACTCTATGACGTAAAAGAATAATTACATCACCCCCTGGGGACTCAAGGGAGTAAATTGACATTGTATTAAGTATAAATTCTTCTTTTAAACGTATGGAAAGTAACTCTTGAATTTCTTTTTCTGATATAGAAGAACGGTCCCACAGTGTAGAATGAGGTTTATAAGGAAAGTCATTTTTTGAAAAGCGAATATCTGATTGTGCTATTTTTTTATGAATATTGTGAAATGAAGCTTCATCATGTAGGGAAAAAAAGAAGATGTTTGTATATGGAAATCTTTTAACCTCTGAAAAAGAAGCCTTGATTGGTTCTATTTTCGTTGCAATATCATCTAAAATTTTAAATACTTGATCTGGTTCCTGATTATTTTGTAATACACCAACACCACTAGAACCGGCAACTGTGATTTTAGGTGGGAGAGCCGTATAAAATTTATCTTTAAAACGATATCTAATCTTTCTAACTTGCTCAGTAATTTCTTTTGGTAAATCTAACACAACATAGGTATCATGTTTGAAGTGGTCCATAAATTCTCTCCTCAGCTTTCATATTTTAATAAAATATTTCAGCACAAAATTCCATATATCACTTTATTTTTACTGAGTAATCCTATCCTTTTTAATGTATGGTTAACACAATGAAAATTAGAGTAACAAAATAAGCCAACTCAGAAAGATTGACTTATTTCGTTACTCTATATTTGAACTTTTCTACTTAAAAGCAGCAAATGACTCGGCTGCAATGCATAGATAATAAGAAAGTCCAGTTTGCTGAGACTCAAGCATATTTCTATGAAAATCATCATTTAAAAAGAAGCGTGCTTGTATTGCAAAATCTTCTGCTCTGGTATTATGCCCCTGATTATTTAAGAAATCAATATGCTGTTTGATTAAATCTTGTACCTTCTCATCATTAAACTTTAATCCTTCCTTAAGTGCATTAGCTATACTATCCATAAAGTGTTTTGCCTCTAAAGCCTGCTCATTCATTGACTGAACATCAATTTGATTTTCTTTAAACAAATCGTAGTCATATTTTTCTTTTAGATATTCACTCTGATCCGTCATTGCTTCCACCCACTCTTTTTCACTCTCAAATCCTTTGAACATTTCTGATTTATCCATAATATCACCTTTCATGGTGAAGTGAATCGATTCATCTAGTGTCTGAACTAAACGCTTTATTCTTTCCATTCGTGCAAGAAGTAGTTTTCTTTGATCAGACAATATAGATAACCGTTCTGGCTCACCATCCAATAATTGATGTATTTTTTTGAGGGGAAAGTCCAACTCTCGATAAAATAAGATTTGTTGTAAACGCTCCAGCTCTTTTATTCCATAGAGACGATAACCTGCTTCACTTATTTTGCAAGGCAATAAAAGACCAATTTTATGGTAATGATATAGGGTTTTTACCGTCACATTTGTTAATTCTGATATTTGTTTTACTGTATATAGCACACTTATCCACCTCATTTGTCAGTCTAAAGGCTACTCTAAGGTAAGAGTCAATAACTAATTCTAATATACTTATCTGATTAACATAAAACATCTTCCAGATAGTAAAAAGAGCAAACACGTTCATCACCAACGGGTTTGAGCTTTTTCTTGTCCTTTAAATATACTTTTATAGACGTTCAATTAGTAAGACATATTTAAATTTAAATTTATACGAAAATGGTTTCAAGCATTGTACAATGCCTGAAAAATGTCTGCTCCTTGAAGCATATCGAAGCCTAGAGATAACCCTATTAAACATCCCGTCATTAAAAGGAAAACACCTACGACTTTCATACTTATTACCCTTCACTGAATAGGATTTTCTCTTCCCTCTAATATGATATAAATTTTCGTTGTAAATTACATATAAATCCCATATGTGGTTAAAGTAATAAAATACAAGAGAAGGATGCCTTACTTTATCCCTTCGTTTTTTAAAAACCTCAAATCAAAAAAGACCCCCCAACAGGATACTGAAAATCAATCAGATAACAACTCAGTAGAAAATATACACCGTTCTTTATCAGCGAATCTTGTTACGATTAAACAGAAAACAGTTCAGATATCATCATTCGTCAATTAAAAATGGGGGAGAATTTTGATACTAAGATAGCCATTTGGAAAAGAGGTACCCATTACATGGAAAAAGCCAAGATTAGTGCCGGTCAGTTATTTATCTTAATGGTACTATTTGAACTAGGTAGTGCGTTACTAGTACCTCTTGCCATCGATGCAAAACAGGACACTTGGCTTGCGATTCTACTTGGAATGATAGGCAGCTTGGTTCTATTTTTAATTTATCACAAGCTTTATTCCTATTATCCAGATCTCTTGCCTACGGAGTACATGCAAAAGATCCTAGGTAAAGGGATAGGAAGCGTACTTGCCTTTGTCTACATTCTTTACTTTATGTATGATGCTTCAAGAGTTCTACGTGATTTTGGGGAGATGTTACTAACCTTTGCCTATTCTGAGACACCTCTATTTATTGCAGATGCTTTATTGATGCTTGTCATTATTTATATGGTTCGAAAAGGAATCGAGGTTATCGCGCGCTCAGGTGAGGTTCTTTTTATATTGATGTATATCCTTGCTATCACTGGATTTATTCTTATTGTGAGTTCTGGTTTAATCGATTTCACCAACTTACAACCAGTACTTGAAGAAGGGATGTTACCCGTCTTAAAAGTTGCGTTCACTCAAACCTTAGATTTTCCTTTTGCAGAAGCAATCGTGTTTACGATGATTCTTCCCTATTTAAATAAGTCTAATAAAGCACAAGTGACCATGTTATGTGCAATAGGATTAAGTGGAATAAATTTGGTCATTACAATGATTATTAATATTAGTGTACTTGGAGTGGACTTAACATCACGTTCACAATTCCCTCTTCTTAGTACTATACAAAGCATCCAGGTTGCTAATTTTTTGGAACGTCTTGATGTATTTTTTATGATCGCCTCGATAATTGGTATTTTTTTTAAGATTAGCATATTTTTTTATGCAGCTGTCATAGGCACGGCTAGTTTATTTAATATTGAATCGCCTTCACGACTATCGTATCCTTTAGGCATAGCCATTCTTTTCTTATCTATCACGATTGCGAGTAACGTTCAAGAACACCTAGGTGAGGGACGGGAAGTAATTTTTGTTCCATATATTACTCTCTCAGCCATTATTCCTTTTCTTCTTCTTATTGTTGCTTTCTTAAAAAATAAGAAGAAGAGAGCGTAATATATTATTCTGGAGAATATAAAAACCTTATGGGTAATTATTAATTTTGCCTCTATTTCCCGTATATTACACGTATAGAAAAAGTGATAACAAATAAATCTCTTAAAAAGGGGGAGATAATTAAAAGGGCCCTTTTCTTCTCATATGAACAATGAAGTGATTTTTATGTTTACTTGGTTTTATAATCATTTCGTTAATACTACTATTTCCCCCCTCCCCTCCTTAGTGATAATTGCTTTATTAATTTAAATAAAAGTAAAACAAATATTTGTTTTTATTAACTTAACTTTGTAGAGGGTATATATAAGCCTAATTTTCTTAATTATAGCCAGTCCTTCACATAAGAAAGCAAACCTAATACAGCTCTAAGGTAATCTTGACCCATACAAACGGTTATTACTTCATTTGAACCCATTATTTTTCGTGATATAATAAAGAAAAACATAAAAGTGAGGATGTATCCATGACCAAACATCGGATCTATACAATGAGTGTAGCAAAGGTCTATCCCCTTTATGTTACGAAGGCGGAGAAAAAAGGACGTACGAAAACAGAAGTCGATGAAATCATCCGTTGGTTGACAGGATATAGCCAGGAAGAGTTAGAAGCTCAACTGGAAAAACAGACAGACTTTGAGACCTTCTTTGCGGAAGCTCCCCAACTGAACCCTTCGAGGGCTTTGATTAAAGGTGTGATCTGCGGTGTCCGAGTGGAAGACATCGAAGAACCAACTATGCAGGAAATTCGCTATTTAGATAAGCTAATCGATGAGTTAGCAAAGGGAAAAACGATGGAGAAAATTTTGCGGAAATAATAATTAAAAATGAAAAAACACTGATTCCCTATATAAAAGAATCGGTGTTTTTTTGTTGAATTAGTACTAATCTTGAAACTTCAGACAAGAAGTAAAAAAGTATATCAATCTATAAAACTGTCCATACTACTAGTGTATTCCCCCATATATAAATGCCCTTTGCTAATGCAGAGCAAAGGTTTTTTTATTCCAGGAAATTCAATACTAACCAGTCAACATAATGTTGGTTCTAGAAAGAGCAAACACCCATTTCTTATAAAACCCCAAAAACAAGACCATATATTATATAGACATCTGGTCTTATTTTCAGGATTCATTTAATTAGCTGATATAGGACGTTTAAAGAAAGCAACTAGGCGACCCTCATAAGGGACTACTGATGTTAACTCCCATCCTTGTCTTCCCCATTGTGAAAGAGCATAATCAAGATAACTCACTTCCAAGACATCTTGATCAGACTTTAAATAATCGCTCAATCCTGTCTCTGCACTATATTCCCATCTTAGAGTATCTGTGTTTTCTCTATTCTGGGGAATGAATCCATGATCTTTCTTATTTAGGCGTATAGAAGCTTGAGAAATAGCTTTTATAATCGCTTCTTTATCTACTTCTTCTAATGAAAAGAAATTGGGAGCCCTTGGAACATCAAACTTCGTATGAGAATGAAACATTCGTAATACAAGTGTACCTAAAGGCGTTTCATCTTTTTTCCTTACTACGCACCAGATACATCTTTCGCGTTCCTCTGGTGGTCCCCAGTGTTCTATAGAATTAGGCATAATAAAGCCAGGCTTCACATTCAATCCTGCATCTGTCAGTTGCTTAAAAATAGGTTTTAGAAGCTTATTTAAATACACACCATAAGCAGGCTCACCTATTGTTCGAAAATGCTCTATTAATTCATCGTGATTTTCTTTTAAAATCAAATCCCATTGCTGCTGTACAAATTGATTCATATATCTGGCCAGGTTTCGTATCGTTATCTCTTTGTTGGATGAAAAAAACTCATGCCACTTTTTCACTCTCCACAACTCCCTCTTTCATTTATCCATCATGATTTAGTTTATTCGTCTATTATTTTCTTTCATGTATAGATATATAATGACTTCAAGGACGTATCTAAGTTGTTTTAGCCATTTTATGAATTCATTTCACCGCCACCACTTACTGGCGTATAACTCCCTGTAATATAAGAACTGTCATCACTTGCATAGAAAGCAATGGCTTTGGCAATATCTTCAGGACGCCCAAGTCTTCCAAGTGGTAGGAAAGATTCTTGTTGTTGTTTAAACCCTTGTGGTAGATCAGCCGTAGCATCCGTTTCGACTAAGCCTGGAGAAATGACATTTGCTGTAATTCCCTGCTTACCTACTTCTTGGGCAATATATCTTACAAAACTATTAAGCCCTCCTTTGGATGTTCCATGAGCAATAAAAGATGGAGCTGGATGATTGCTTAAGCCACTTGATACATATACAAGTTTTCCATACTGCTGCTTTTTCATGTAAGGCAGTACGGCTTTGGTTGACACAAATGCAGCCTGAAGTTCATCATTTGTTTTTTGAATAAATTCTTCCCATTCCATATCTTCAAATGTCTTTTTCGGAAAACTCATCCCTGCGTTATGAACAAGGATATCTACGGTTCCATATGCTTTTACGGTTTCTTCGACCAGCTGACTCATTTGTTCCATATTTCTAGCATCAGCTTGTATAGCGATGGCTTGGCCACCTTTTTTTTGAATAGAGGCTACGACTTCTTCTGCTGCAGTGGCGCTTCTTGCATAGTTAACTACTACTTTCGCTCCACGTTGAGCTAGTAATTTAGCTGTTTCTGCGCCAATTCCTCGGCTGGATCCTGTGACAATAGCTACTTTATTATTCACTTTTTCTCTCTCCTTTAGTATTTTGATTTCGTTGAAATTTGTTATTTCTTGTGTGTTATATGGATACAACGATTGGAAGCCTTCTATAAGAAATCAGATTTTCCAATCGTGGAATCTCAAATCATTATATTATATAGCTTGTTCTTCTTCTTTTTTCTTCTTAGGCACCCAGAACGTAACAACTAAACTGATTACAGCTATTCCTGCCATAATTAGAAAGATGTTATGAATTCCATTTGCAAGAGAATGAGAAGCTACTTCTGATGCAGAGTCTGTTGAACCACCTAAGTGTTGATTTAAGAATGTTCCTAATACAGCTACTCCTAATGTTTGTCCGAATGTACGAACAAAGGTATTCGAAGAAGTAGCGACTCCTCTAAGGTTCCAGCCAACTGCAGACTGTACAACGATTGTAAATGTAGTAATCGACAAACCAAATCCTAATCCCATAACAAAGGTAATACCAAGCATCATCCAGATAGGAGATGATGGAGTAATAAATGTTAAAGCGAATGAACCCAGTGTAACAAAACATATTCCAATAAGTGAAACCGGTTTAGGACCTACTTTAATCAAGAAGCGACTGCCGAATGTTGCTGCAAGTGGCCAGCCAATAGACATAGGTAGTAAGATAAAACCCGAAGCCGTAGCTCCTTTATGAAGCACACTTTGAATCCATAAAGGGATGTAGGTTGTAAGTCCAATCAAAATAGTACTAGCTAAAAAAGCAACAAGATTTGATACTAAGATTTCTCGATAATGAAACAGTTTAACCGGAATGATGGGTTCAGGGTGCTTCATTTGAATACGTACAAACACCACCAGAAGAATGATGGATACCACTAAAAGTATGTACGTTATCATAGAATTCCAAGGGAAACTACTTCCTCCTGAAAGAAGGAGATATAATAGGGCTGTGGTGCCGATGGTAAACGTAATGGCTCCCCCATAATCAATTTTCCGTTCTTGTTTTTCAATATTTTCCTCTAAATGCTTTCCAATAATCCACATCGAGATTAGACCAAAAGGAAGATTAATGAAAAAGATCCAATGCCAACTCACATAATCGACTAAAAAACCTCCAACTAATGGTCCA
Source organism: Priestia filamentosa (assembly GCF_900177535.1). Lineage (NCBI taxonomy): Bacteria > Bacillati > Bacillota > Bacilli > Caryophanales > Bacillaceae > Priestia > Priestia filamentosa. The sequence continues at coordinate 1,264,713 of NZ_FXAJ01000001.1, read as the reverse complement.
AAGAGACCCGCAATTCCCCAAACGGAGCTAAATAACCCCTGAACCTTCGCCCGTTGTTCGAAAGTAAAAATATCTCCGATAATCGTAAAGGTAATGGGAATAACAGCGCCAGCCCCGATTCCTTGAATAGCACGAAACACAATCAATTGCCCCATATTTTGTGAAATCCCGCATAATAAGGATCCTACTAAAAATAAGGAAGTCCCCACTATAAAGACTTTTTTTCGCCCAAAAAGATCGGCTAGTTTACCAAAGATAGGGGTTGTGACGGCGGAAGTAAGTAAATAGAGAGCAAATACCCAACTAATCAGATCGATTCCACCTAGTTTTTCTACAATAGCTGGTGTTGCAGTACTAACAATCGTTCCTTCTATCGCAGATAAAAAAGTTGCAATAAGTAAAGCAATTGTTATTTTACGTTGATATGCGTTCATTCTTTTGTTCCTTTCTTTTCATTTGATTCAATAAGTAAAGAAGTAACGAAACGCTCAAGCATATTATCAAACATGTCGAGCTCTTCTGTAGTAAAGTCAGCAAAGGTTGTATTATTGCTTATTTCTGTTCGAGGTTTCATTTTCTCCATGGTTTTCTTCCCTTTAGCCGTAATTCCAACCCTTGTTATACGCTTATCATTTGAATCGGTCCATGTTGTAATTAACTCTGCTTTACGCAAACGCTCAACCAGCCCTGTAATATTTTGTTTAGTCACAAGCGTTTCCTCACATAATTTAGCTAAGGAAATTCCCTCATTTCGATTAATGATTCCTAACAACTGCCACTGTTGGACACTAGCTAAATCCGTGCCTTCTACGAGTCTGAGGCCTGTTCGATTAAGCAATGTAGAGGCACGAAGGAAGTTCATAATAATTTTCACTTTAGAATCCATACTCATTCTCCTTTAAAATAATCAACATGTTGACCATTTTAAAGAACCTAATTAAAAAAGTCAACATGTTGACCTTTATAGGCGGGAATAAATTTTTATTGGATAAGATATATAAGTTTAGGTTACATAATAAATCTTATTGGAAATAAAAAATCTAAGGATTCTTATACTTCCTTAGATTTTTTATTTATATAGAGTTCGATGGTAGCTATACCTAACGAAACACCAAAGGCTGTTGAAAAGGCTGTTAGAAAATAGATATGGGGTTTAAACAGTATATCGCTAATTAAATTACTAGTGAAAAAGATTGAAAAATAGATGAAGAATTTTAAAATAGCTTTTTTCAAAAATGCACCTTCTCTAATTTAATATCTATAACTCCTATACTTTGTAACTTTTTTAGAAAGACCAAGTACCTGTACCTTCCTGCTCTTCCCCTTACCACTTCCTTATACGTCACAACATTACTCTAAAGGATTCTTTACTTCCATAAATATTGTTTTTTCGTTATTTATAATAATCCAAAAAAATCAGTCTTGAATAGGATAAAAAACAATATAAGAACAAATAGTAGTTCACTAATAGTTAACTTATAAGCATTAAGGTTTTTGGCATACTTTTTCTCCATAACAGCTCTAACCGTTTCGGAAACCACAATAAAAATGAATAAGACTACCCAAGATTGTAAAAACCAAAACCAGTCGGTCGAGGCTCTGCTCATGTTTATAATAAATCCTAACAAGATACTAGCTATCGTAATCATTCTCATGGTCCAATCTATTTTTTTATGTTTCTCATTAACATGGTTATATGAAAAGAGTTTCTTTCTCTCTACTTTTAGCCATTTCCTCATGATGATATTAAATGAAACCCCTAATAATAAAACAATAGCTAATAACGATATGAATCTCAGCCCGAAAGTAGACTCTATGCTATACATAAATGGCCTCTCCTATTCTTCCCCTTACCACTTTTCTATACGCTGCTGTATTATTTTGGTTTCAATTTTAGTTAACATAAAGCATGGCGGAGAAAGTAAAAAAGCGTAGACGTGTTCAGTAACAACGAGTCTGCGCTTTTTTACTTTTGTGTATATATTTTTACGAACGTTTTGATTTGTATCTTAATTATAATGAAAATTAAGGTTTTCATTATAAAATTTAGGTTATTCCACTTTTTATCAAAAGTGTATACTTTTGTTGTTACCTATTCGTTGTATAAGTATAGGGAGGAAAAATGATGAAACAAGACGATGAATTAGCCTCCTACCTTATCCATTTAGGAGAAGAAGTATTGAAGTTCTTACTGACAAAAGGATCGGCAAAAGAAGATGCGGAGGATATTATTCAAAATACGTTTTACAAAGTGTACACGCTATTAGATGACCTAACAGAAAACAATATTCGTCCATGGTTCTTTAGAGTCGCACTTAACGAGTACATTGATTTAAAGAGAAAGAAGGAGCACCAAAACATCTACTTAACGGAGAAAATTTATTCAAAGCTCCAATACACAGATGGTGAACTGGAGGCTCTTTTAAATAAAGAGGAGATTTTCTATTTATTAAAAGACATCAAAAAAGAATATAGAGAAGTTTTCTTTTTAAAGTATTACTATGATTTTTCATACGAAGAAATTGCAGTTATTTTGAATCTTAAAGTAAGTAGTGTGAAGCAAAAATTATTCCGCGCACGTAAGTCGATTCACTCAAAAATAGGAGGAAGACATAGATGGAACATTCGTTAAAAGATGCTTTAAGAAAAGCAAAGCGACGACAATTACTAAAGATTATTATCATCTCAATTATTGTGGTACTCATTACTTTACCCGTCCTTTATAAAATAGGAAATTACTTTGCTGCAAAAAGTTCTACAAGACTTCATGAACAGCTCTTTTTACATAATGAGATTGCTGAACCTAATATTCAAATTGATTCTCAGGTTACGAATAATTCTTCCATGTTTGGCGGTAATATTATTACAAATCGTTCTAAAAATGTAGATGGCTATTTAGTGCCATGGAGTACGCTTACAAGTTCCTATGATTGGCTTCGTATTAATATTGATCATAACGAGTTAATACCAGGATTCTATGGAGAAGGTACAGAACTCTATGAGTATGATAAACAAACGAAGAATAAAGTGGCAACCTTTTATCATCCATCTATTCAAAAGTCCCATGACGGTGTACAAAATGATTTAGAGGAAATTTCACAAATGGATGATTATGTAGCAGAAGTTGCACTTTCTTTTGACAAGCCTTATACATTCCAAGAGATTCAAAAACAGATACCTGATAACTTGAACATTGTGTGGTTGTATATGACATCGCCGGTTGGAGATGAAAGCAAGGGACCTGCTGGTATGCCAGTTTATGGGTTTAACCCATCCGATTTACCAAAGGGGGCCTACCATAGATTTATTAAATCCCTTAAAGAGTACGATAAAAATGGGAATGAAGAGACTATCCAAAACTTCTTACAGTCAAATAAAAATAAACCGTTTGAAGATGTCAAAGTTTTGGGAGTCATGGTGACGGGCCAAACTAAAAACTTTAAAAGTCTAGAAAATAAGAGCTTTATTCATGGGGCTTCTGTAGGGGCCACTGCACAAATTGTTCCTTATATTAAACCAACAAAATAACAAGCAAAGGACTATATGAAAAATCTATTATTAGGTGATGCAGGATATCCAAAAACTACTTAACATAACACGAATTACAGGAAGTAGCTTTGTGGAACGACGAACAACAGTTATTATTATTCCTTTTAGTAGATTAAAGGAAACAAACAAGGCAAGCCACTCTCTACTGGCTTGCCTGTATCTATATCATGAAGTAGTAAAGTTTATCCGCGTCTTCCTCCTCTACCACCTCGTTTTGTTTCCGTACTACGTTTGAGTGTGGATAAATTTTCTTCACTATCTTTTAAAAAACGCGCCATTTTTTGTTCGAAGTTTTCCTTGGGTTGAAAATTACTTTTTGAACGAAAGTCTTTGGAACGGTTATCATTACTTCTTGCCTGTCGTGGTAGGCGTTGTGAATAAGAAGAAGGTTGTCTCTCAGGTTTATCTATAGCTTTTTTAATGGATAATCCAATTTTTCCGTCTTTCTCGTTCACAACTTTTACTTCAATTTCTTGACCAACTTTAAGGTGGTCGTTAATGTCTTTTACATAGCTGTCAGCTACCTCACTGATATGTACAAGGCCTGTTTGACCTCCAGATAATTCTACAAATGCTCCAAAATTAGTGATGCCTGTTACTTTACCTCGTACCTTGCTACCTACTTCGATTGACATGGAAAATGTTCCCCCTCAATAATGTTAAAAACAATTCATTATAACAAAGTGTGTGAAATAATATCAATAAGAGTTCCTTTCCTATTTTTTCTCTATTTGTCCACCATTAGAGTAATTCAAATGTAACAATCGCTCACCTAACTGTCCCATAGAGTTAATCCCAACATACATCTTACAAAAAAGGAGTTTCGCTTCCGTTTATCTAATTTAATTAAGAGACAGATATCTCAAACCTGTGTTATAGTAATCTTTCTACATAGGATTCCAAAATAAAAGGATGAGGTGTTCAATATGAACAAGACTGAATTAGTGAATGCTGTTGCAGCACAATCAGAACTAACAAAGCAGGATGCGGCAAAAGCTGTAGATGCATTATTTAAAACCATTTCTGACACTCTTTCAAAGGAAGAGAAAATTCAATTGATTGGATTTGGAACATTTGAAGTGCGTGAGCGTGCGGCACGAACAGGACGTAACCCTCAAACCGGCGAAGAAATGCAGATTGCTGCTTCAAAAGTTCCTGCTTTTAAACCAGGAAAAGAATTGAAAGAAGCTGTAAAATAAACATAATAGGTCTTATCAGACGTAAAAAAGCGTAAAACCCTTGACTGACAAGGATTTTACGCTTTTTCTTTTCCCATAAGTATACTTTTACGGACATTAACTTTGCGAATCTATTTATGCTCTTTTTTTATAACATTACTGGGTAATTAAAAGAAAGTGATGGATATGACTTGAATTTTAAATTTTCTTTCTTAATCATCCTTACTTTTTTTTCTGTTATCCCAAGAGCTAAAATTGTCATCTTCATCAAACTCAACAATGACATCTGTAACTCCTTTTTCTTTTATTATTTTTTCCTCTAACCGATCTTTAATGTCATCTGCAGTTGCTAAAGATATCTTTGGATCAACTTCAATTTTAATTTCAACGTGGAATTCGTCTCCCTCTTTTAAAACAGTAATTTCAGGTATATCTTTGACATCTGGATCTTCCAAAACAAGGCTTCCAATTTTATCTTGCATAATTTCATCTGCTTCACCCAAAACACCTGCTGCATTATCGAGAAAAATTTTACCAACAACAAAGAACATTAAAAGTCCTATTATAATAGAAGCGATTCCTTCTGCCTGATGAAATAAAGTGAATTCAGAAATCACTACAGCTATTAAGGCTAATAAACCACCACCAGTTGCTACGGAATCTTCCAGAAAAACAAGCTTTGTTGCTGGCTTAGCTTTATTAACGTTAGCAAGACTTTTCGTGATAATTTCCAACCCTTGTGCATGAATGCCTACATCATGTAACGTTTCTTTCATTGCTTTGAATAAAACAAAGGCTTCCAAGATTACAGCAATGGATAACACAATAACATTAATCATAAACCCTTTAGATTCTACTGGATGTAAGATATGATGGTACCCCTCAATAATTGTTTCATATGCCATAACCCCAACGACTAATACTGCACCTAACAATACTAAATTTACTAACCTACCAAATCCATTTGGAAAACGTTTTGTTGGTGCTTTTTTACTCAGCGCAGAACCAATAAAAACGAAAAATTGGTTTGCCATATCCCCCAAGCTATGCATTGTTTCGGCAAACATCGCTACATTCCCCGTCATTACATATGCAATACCTTTTATGATTGAAATTACTGCATTAACAATAGAAGCTAAAAGGGCGGATTTGCTTCCTTTTTTTAATAGTAAAAATAATTCTTTCATCACATCATCACCTTCTTCCCTTTTTCTCATAATATTAGTGTGCTACAAAAGTGAATTTTCATTAAAAATCTACTTGGGGTTCCACCGACATTTTGACGTAAACCCCACGCTAAGATATTTTATAGTAGTAAAATTTTAAGATTTCCCTTTAAGGTAAATCCCCATGTAGAAAGGGTATTTGATTTAAGGATAGGTTGAAAGAACAGAAATATATATATTTTGGATTATCAGAGGAATCTTATCACAAATTCCCTAAAATGATCGTTTTAGGAAGTTTCCTTATTTATCAAAGATTTCAATCTTAACGTGGGAAACATGATAAAAAGTTGGCGCTACTCCTTATCGAACTTGGGATCTAATTTGAACTCAAAAGCTGTAGGTCAAAAATAAAATGGATAGCATCCCATAGTTTGAATAAACTACTAAAGATACTGTGAGGTATCCAACATAAATCTTTGTTAAAGGCAGAAAAACAATCTCTTCTCATTGGTTGTTTTTCTGCCTTTAAACTGTATCATATACATTCTTAGTTAACATAATAGATCTTCTAAGAAGTAAAAAAACACAAACAAGTTCAATAACAACGAGTTTGTGCTTTTTCTTTTCATTTATATATTTTTTTATGGACGTAATTTTAATCGTCAAGATATAATGGAGATCCTTTTCTAAATCTAATAAATCATACATATTTATAAAACATTATTTATAAAAAAATGGCTGTCGATAAAATCGACAGCCTAACTCATCTAAATCCTAAAATTTCCTTATTGCTTATTCCACTAATTCCTCACATCTTTTGATTTGCCAAAGATTTTTAAAATAAGGATTGAACTGAAGAAAAGGACTGGTATTCCTACCACAAAATAAAGGACACCTTTTGGCATGAACATGTTGTAAAAATATAAAAACAATACTACCCATAGAAATAGAACCACATATTTACTTAGTTTTCTCATTATCAATCTATCATCCCTTAAATAAATTTAATAAAGATCTATCCACCCATTATTAGGTCTCTTATCTCTTTTATCAAGTTGTTTAGCAATTTGAGTGCCAACATCTGCATAGTTTAAAGCAATAGTAACACTAGTACCTACAGCTGCAGCTAATTTTGGTGCACCCCATGCTTTCAAGCGACTGACTACAGTTCGTGTAAATAATTTTTGGGCCTCTTTTTTCCCTTTTTTTACAATGAAAGCTTGAATAGCTCCGGCTCCACCACCTATAGCAAAACCAATTGCTGTATTAAATACAGCACCAGCAAATTTTACACCAACTTTAACTTGAGCAGCATCTGCTTTTCCCACTCCAAATGTTTGATTTAAAATTTCATTTACAGCAACCTGATCTTCCTCGTTATTAAAATCTCCAGTATTACTTTCTTCAAACTGTTCTTCTAACTCAGATTGTGCTAAGTCAAAGTCATTATATGTATCAGAACTCTTGTCAAAGAAGTCCACCATAGCTTCAGTAAATAATCCCTCTTCTTTTTTATTTTCTAATCCAGCTAAGGAAACCTGTTCTTGTACAATTGAATTGAATAATTCCTTTTCCTCTGAAGTCATTTGGTCTAATGAGGGCATATTTTCTACTGATTCTTCAAGGTCGAAGTCATCAGATAAAACATTTTTATTTAGCTCAATGCCATCTGTTGAAACCCCTTCTGCTAATACATCTTTATCTGCTAAATTACCTAAAGAAGATAAAGAACCCAATGTTAATGTTAATGCAGTCACCAAAGTGACTTTCTTTAGTAATGATTTCTTAATCAAAGTAATCCCCCTACACAAGTATTCTGATATTAACTTAGTCTAAAAAGTACTACTAGGTGTTACTTTTTTTAATCCTTCCTTTTTCTCCTTCCTCTATAGGTAACCGATAAAATTTACTATTAATATACAACTTTTGATTTTCAAAAATTATATATTGATAGTAGGTGACCTATATATTTACTCCTAGAGTCACAATATTATCACCAGGTATTTTAGAGCTAACATACAGTTTAGATAATCAAATCAGCATTGCAATAAATGTAAATAATGTTTTATCAACGATATTTAAAACCATATTTTACATTAACTCTCTTTTTTGTTTCCTATATCCATTATACTAATGTATTTTCCATTATTGTTACAAAAAGGTTACAATTTACATAATGTTGATTATCGGAAATCAAATAAAAAGAAGCCCTTCTTTATTGAAGGGCTCTTAACATTAAAATTTATCTAACATGGTTACTATTATAAATTTATACGTTGTGAAAGTTGTCTAGAAATAGTGTAGGATTAATATCTAATCTGCACATTTTCTTCACATATTTTTTCTAAAATTTATCGAAGGCTAGGTTGGAGGATGTGAAAACATGAATAGAATCTCAATAAAACTTGGCTTATTATTCTTAGCCTTTATTTTATTAATCGAAATTGGTTTATTTTTTTATTTGTATACTGGGTTGGCAGACACCAGAATTTCAGAGGAATTAGAGAGTTTAAGACTAAGGGGAAACAGCCATCGTGAAGTATTAGAGAAACACCATGATTCACCTACGCTAAGTCACGTTGCTTTGATGGAATCAGAGGCGGAAACAGATGTCATTATTACAGATAAAACTGGAAAAGTTATAGGGTCCTCTCATCCCTTGGTTAAAGGAGCTAGAAAAACGGTAGAACAATGGAAAGGTCATTCTTTTAGATACAGAGGAGAAATTATCCAAGAATATCAGAAGGAGAAATCTTATATTGCCACTGCATCTCCAATTAAAATAAAGGATAAAAATGTCGGAACGGTATATATGTTTAAAAATACGAAAGACATACAAGATATGATTTCTAGGCTTCAACATCATTTTTATATAGTTGGAATCATTTCCGTGTTGTTTTCAATTATCACTGTTTTTGCACTTTCTAAATTTATAACTCTCCCCCTCATCAGAATGAAACAGGCCACTCAAAAGCTTAGTCAAGGGGATTTTTCTGTAAAACTAGGTGCGCATTCAAGAGACGAATTAGGACAGTTAGGAACCTCTATTCAGACACTTTCTAATGAACTACATCGTTTAAAACAAGAACGTAATGAATTTTTGAGCAGTATCTCCCATGAACTCCAAACACCTCTTATGTATTTAAAAGGGTATGCTGATGTAGCGAAACGGTCATTTAACAGTGAAGAGGAACGAAATAACCACCTTACTATCATTCAAGAAGAAGCTCAAAGGTTATCCCAATTGGTTAAAGATTTATTTCAACTTGCCAGACTTGATCAACACACATTTTTAATTCAGAAACAAAATGTGAAATTATATCCCTATTTACATAATATCATTCAACATTTTGATTTAGCTCTAAAAGAAAAGGATATACAACTACAATTTGATTGCCCTCAAGCAATCGAATTATATATTGACCCTGTAAGATTCCAACAAGTCATTCTTAACCTATTAGATAATGCATTAAAGTATTCTGAAAGTGGTACGCAGATTTCTGTACGAGCGAGAGAACTTCCTACAAAGGTGACAATAACTTTAAGGGATCAAGGAATAGGAATCCCATCAACAGATCTCCCTTATGTCTTTGATAAATTGTATAGAGTGGAGAAATCTCGGTCCAGAAAGAGTGGAGGGTATGGTTTAGGACTGTCGATTGTAAAAGAAATTGTGGAAGCACATGAAGGAGAAGTAGCAATCAAAAGTGGAGTAGGAAAAGGAACAACCGTTGAAATCTCATTAAGAAAGGATGTTTAAGATGCCCATTATTTTGTTAGTTGATGATGAATTAAGAATGTTAGATTTACTTGAACTGTATCTTACTCCAAATGGTTTTACTTGTATCAAGTTTGATTCTGGAACGGAAGCATTAAATTATATAGAAGAAGGAAATAAAGCTGATTTAATGCTGCTAGATATTATGATGCCTGAAAAAGACGGATGGGAGATATGTCGAGAGATTAGGAATAGTTCTAAAGTTCCCATAATCATGCTAACTGCACGTGATCAAACCGTTGATATAATAAAGGGTTTGAATATGGGGGCTGATGATTATATTGTCAAACCTTTTAGTGAGGGAGAATTAATTGCTCGTATTCGAGCAGTGCTAAGAAGAGCTTCAACTGAAAATGAGGAAATTAACTACAAAGGATTATTATGGAGTCGAGAGCATCACCTATTAAAATATAAAAATGCAAGCATACAAGTTACTCCAAAAGAATTTGAATTAGTAGGATTACTGTTGCAATATCCAAATCGGGTATTTAGTCGGGAAGATTTACTAACATTAGTATGGGGATACGATACCGAAATTGAAGGTCGTACTATTGATTCTCATGTCCGTAATGTAAGAGATAAACTACGGAGAGCAGAATTTCCTGTAGATGAGCATCTTCAAACTGTATGGGGACTAGGCTACAAATGGGTTGACAACAAATAGAACCAGTTGTTATTCAATGGTTATCTCCAACCGAAGGATAATAACTAAAAACAATCCATCATAAAATTCATAAAAACTGCACAAAATCTGCATAAGTATTATTTATCCTACACATATAGGTGAAAAATTGATTTCCAAAAGGGGCATGTAATTTGTTACTAATTTAAGTAATTAGTGCAATATAACAAAGTAGAAATTGGCTAAAAAGAGTCTATAAATTCTAATTTTGGTATTCCATCTACTATTGTATATTTTTATGTTTTTCACAAGCAAATTTTGTTAACTGGGAAGAGGGATGAAAATGAAAAAGCAACTTTTTATTCTTGGCGTAGCCACTATTATAGGACTAAGTGGATGCGCAAATAATTCTAATGGAAATGAGACAGATACTAAGAAAGAATCAAATCACTCCGAGATGGACCATTCGGAAATGAATCATTCCGGTTCAGATAATCTTCCTGAAGGATTAAAAGAAGCTAAGAATCCGAAATATAAAGTAGGAAGTGAAGCCATTATTCAAGCAGACCATATGAAAGATATGAAAGGGGCAAAAGCGACAATTGTAGGCGCTTATGATACCACAGTTTATACAGTTTCTTATACTCCGACAACTGGTGGAGAGAAGGTTACAAATCATAAATGGGTGGTTCAAGGGGAAATTAAGGATGCTGGCGATAAGACCTTAAAACCAGGCACTGAAGTTACTCTACAAGCAGATCATATGGAAGGTATGAAGGGGGCAAAGGCCACCATTGATTCATCTGAACAAACTATTGTTTATGTAGTAGATTATACCCCAACTACAGGTGGAGAAAAGGTAACCAATCATAAATGGATTACTGAGAGTGAGCTTTCAGCTAAGTAAATAATTTTAGTAAGTTGAAGGAGCATGCTCGTTTCTTAAGCATGCTCGTTTTAATTATTGTATATATTCTAATTGTATCCAAAGTTAGTTTACATAAAATTTGTTAGAGGAAGTAAAAAAGCAGCCCGTTAACACCTAGGCTGCTTTTTCTTAATTATTTACCTGTTTCTGCAAAACGTTGAATACGTTCTGCAATTTCATCACGTACACGTTGGAAGAAGGCCCATTTCTCTTCATCTGTTCCTTCTGCTTTTGCTGGATCATCAAATCCCCAGTGCTCACGTTTTACATGAGGAGGTGTCATTGGACATTTATCAGCTGCATCTCCACATAGAGTCACTACTAAATCTGCGTTATTTAGGATTTCAGGATCAATAATATCAGAGGTTTGGTTTGAAATATCAACATCTGCTTCTTTCATTGCTTTAACCGCATTTGGGTTAAGACCATGTGCTTCAATGCCAGCGCTGTATACATTCCATTCATTAGAATCTAAATATTTCTTTGCCCAACCTTCTGCCATTTGGCTACGACAAGAGTTTCCTGTACATAAGAAATAAAGTGTTTTTTTAGACATGTGTTAAATCTCCTTTTGATGTGTTATGAAATAATAAGTAACCAAATATATAAACCAACGAGTGTAATAAACAATGTTGGGATGGTTAAGATGATGCCCGTTTTAAAGTAGGTTCCCCAAGAAATCTTAACTCCTTTTGTAGAAAGAACATGAAGCCATAAAAGGGTTGCTAGAGAACCAATTGGCGTAATTTTCGGCCCTAAATCCGAACCGATTACATTCGCATAAATTAAGGCTTCTTTAATGGTCCCTGTTGCAGAAGTAGCATCAATAGCCAAGGCGTCAATCATGACCGTTGGCATGTTATTCATAATAGATGATAGGATAGCTGCAATGAATCCCATACCCATCGTAGCTGCAAACAATCCCTGATCAGCCGTTGCTTGAATCACACTCGCTAATACTTCTGTTAAACCAACATTTCGTAGTCCATAGACAACTACATACATACCTATCGAGAAGAAAACGATAGCCCATGGAGCACCCTGCAATACCTTTTTCGTTTGCACAGCTGAGCTTCTTCTAGCCATTAGTAAGAACAAGATAGAAATAATGCCAGCAATGATAGAAACCGGTATATTAAAGAATTCTCCAATAAAGTAGCCTAGTACTAAAACCACAAGCACAATTCCAGATAGTCGGAACATCTTCTCATCTTTGATGGCCTCACGTGGTTTTTGTAAATCAGCTACGTTGTACGTCTTTGGTATATTTCGACGGAAGTAGAGGTACAACACGATGATGCTAGCGAACAGAGCAAATAAATCCGGTACAATCATGCGTGAAGCAAACTCAGAGAAACTAATCCCGAAGAAGTCAGCTGATACAATATTGACTAAGTTACTGACAACAAGGGGTAATGACGTGGTATCAGCAATAAACCCACTTGCAATAATAAAAGGAAAGACCATATGATCTTCAAATTTTAATGCTCGTACCATAGCTAATACAATGGGTGTTAGAATCAATGCTGCTCCGTCGTTTGCAAATAATGCAGCCACTACAGCTCCAAGAAGAGAAACATAAACAAACATTCGAACACCATTACCACCAGCAGCTCTCGCCATATGTAAGGCTGCCCATTCAAAGAATCCAATTTCATCTAAAATTAAAGAAATAATAATAACAGCAATAAACGTTAAAGTAGCATTCCATACGATTCCCGTTACATCTACAACGTCGTGAAAATCAACAACGCCTACAAGTAAAGCTAAAACAGCTCCTCCACAGGCCGACCAACCAATGGATAGATTTTTAGGTTGCCAAATGACCAAAACTAATGTGAGGAGGAATATCAATGATGCTAATAAAACCGATATCAATATTTACACCTCCTATTCACAACAATTAATGCGCAACCCTTGATTTTCTAAATCCGTTAACTTCTGATCTTGACTTGGTAATCTATCAAGTATTACAGAAACAAACTCATAATATTCACTTTCCTTGTTAATCGAGTAAAAGATCCATTGACCTTTTCTTCTTTCCTTTACAACCCCAGAATCTCGGAGTTTTCGTAAATGCTGGCTAATGGCTGGCTGACTTGTTCCATAGATTTCGACTAATTCACATACACAACATTCATGGTGCTGCAATAATCTCATCATTGACAGTCTTCTCTTGTCTGATAATAACTTTAGGATTTGAGCAGCATTCTCCATGTCGATAGTGGTTTTTACGCTCATAATGTACACCCCTTTCTGATAACAAAATCATTATATAATTATACGCTTATATATTCAAGCTGAAATCTCCTTTTTTTATTTCATCAAATTTTCTTGATTTAATGTTTGCTTTTGGTTAATTTTTCAGATACTATAGATTCATCAAGAAAATTTGATTAATAGGAAGTGAGGTCTATAAGATGATCGTTAATAACTCGGGAAACTTATCCATAGCGTATTTTCAATCTTATTTTCAACTCATTATGAATACGCAACAAATGAAAAAAGAAGAAGCTAAACATTTCATCTTTCATCGTTTCTTTAATCAAAATCCTATGTCTAGAGGTCCGATTACCTACAGAAACTTTGAAAAAGCCTATCAAAGTTTTAATTATTAAATCAAAAAAAGTTGATAAAGAGGGATGATATTGGAGACAGTAAAGGATATGAAAAAAACCTTTGAACAATATGAAAAAAAATTTAAGGCACTTGCCGATCAAAAGAGACTAGAGATTATGTATGAACTTTGCCAACGAGGCCAGACCTGTGTATGTGATTTAACGGAACATTTTGAGATGGCACAATCCAAACTCTCTTATCATTTGAAGATCTTATTAGATGCCAACCTTATCACAAAAGAAACGAAGGGAACATGGAGTTACTATGATTTAAATGATAAAGAAGTCAATCATGTATTATCCGAAGAGCTTTGCTGTCTTTTTAGAAAAGAAAATACAGATAGCTGTTCATGCTCTTAATTTTTTAATTAATACATCAAAAAAATTTGATTTAACAGGAGGAATAAAAAGTGAAATATGTACATGTAGGAATTAATGTTACTAATTTAGAATCGTCTATCGAGTTTTATCAAAAAGTTTTTGGGACAGAGCCTGTGAAGGTGAAAGATGACTATGCTAAATTCTTATTGGATGAACCAGGATTGAATTTTACCTTAAATGTGCGTGACAAAGTTGAAGGAAATCAAGTTAATCATTTTGGTTTTCAAGTGGAAACACAGAAAGAAATTGAATCACATAAAACACGACTAGAGAAAGAAGGCTTCTTTGCTCGGGAGGAAATGGATACGACGTGCTGTTATGCTGTTCAAGATAAATTCTGGGTAACTGATCCTGACGGAAACGAATGGGAGTTTTTCTATACTAAATCAGACAGTGAAGTACACAAAATTGAAAACCCTTCGGAATCTAATCAAACAGCACCTTCTAACAACTCATGTTGTTAATGGATTCTTACTAAGAAAGAACAACATCTTTAAAAAAGCAGAGCCTCCTTGGTTTGGAAGCTCTGTTTTACTTTATAATATGTAATTTTCCAGTTAACATAACACAGTTTACAGGAAGTAAAAAAAGCATGAATTTGTTGAGAAATAACAAATTCATGCTTTTTTATTTTTAAATTGCTTCTGATAAGAATCTTAATGCTGTTTGGTTATTAGAGTCAACAGAAAGTATAAAATTAGCCATATCAATAGCTTCTTCTATAGTAATAAGTTTATCTGGATTACCATAAAAAAATAAAAAGTATTCTTTTAAATCAATATTATAAGGATCCAATCTCATTGCTTGTTTAAGATGGAAAAGTGAACATTGATAGGATCCTGGTATAATGCATAAAGGCTGAGATAACATTACAGAAGCCATGTGGTGTAAAGATGCGTTTTCATTATGAGAAATAAGATGACAGACTATTGTATAAGGAATCATACTTCTTGTTTCAAACATGGCTTTTATTAGAGTTTCTTCTACATCTTTAATTCTAGAGTTTTGAACTATTTCAAGAGCTCCATTAAAGTCTCCATATTCAATACATTTATATAGTTTTTCCATTTTTTATTCCTCAACTCCTTGCTTTTTCTTCTGTATTCCATTTGTATAAAAGTGGAATTGTCGTTACTAGAAATATAATTTCTATAATGCTGAATCGTGTATTCTATATAATAACTATATCTCCTTAAAAAGAAGGTTTATTGGTAGAATTTCTTTTACTTGCGTTTTCTGTTCTATGGACCAATAAGTACGCAAAAAAACTTATAATACCAAATGAAACACCGAATAATGTAAATACCAACTTACTTTGTAAAACTTCGAGTAATAAACTTGATAAGATAGGGCCTATAGCCATACCTATATATCTTACAAAGTTAAATACTCCCATAGCACTAGCCCTATATTGTTCAAATTTATTAGTTAATATGGTTGCGTAACAAGGTGTTAAAATTCCAATACCTATTCCGTAGACTAATAAGCTTAGAGACATGGGAACTAAGGAAACCTTATGTGTAATTCCAAAACCGATAATACTAAGAGTGATAATAAGATTAGTAAACGTAAACACTTTCATTAAAGAAATATTCTTTTGAACATATTTAAAAATTAAACTCCCAGCTATAAGACTTATAGTCATAGGTAAGTAAAGCAAACCCACAACATTTAGATTTAAGTGATAATGGTCGGTTAGTAATATAGGCAGATAGACCAAGATTGAGAAGTAGACTAGAAAGTTTAAAAAGCTTAATGACAATAATAAACTCCCTATTTTATCTTGAATAATTATGGGGTAAAACTTAAGGGTATTACCCTTATTTTTCTTTTGTTTCTTTTGATCTTTAGGAAAGAATAAAATATTAATAATAAGTAAAAGTACAGATATACCTACTAGTATCCAAAACACACCATAATAATTATATTGTTCACCTATTATCCCCCCTAAAATTGGGGCTACTGCAGGAGCAATGGATAAAAGAGTTTGATAAGTACCCATAGCACTTCCGCGTTTATTTCCATCAAAAAGATCTGTAATGGTTGCAGCAGCAATTAATGGAATAGCTGCTGTCCCAAGGGCTTGCAAAGAGCGAAAAATTAGAAATAAAGTAAAGTTACTTGTAACCGCACATCCAACACTAGCGACTACTGTAAGTATGAGACATGGAAAGAGAATAAAACGGCTTCCTTTTAAGTCAAGAATTGTACCATAGACGATTTGCATAATAGCCGTGATAAAGATAAATAACGAAACCGTTAAGTTAACCATTGTTGTTGTTACGTGAAATGAATCTTTAATTAAAGGAATAATGGGTGAATAAATATTTTGATTTAAAGATGCAAAAAAAGCACTTACACAAACTATATACAAAACAACTGAAGATTTAGGATTCCGATATTTCATGTTGATCTCCTACCTTATAGATTTATTCAAATAACAATTAATTACATATTTTTACAATTTAAGTTTTTATTATTCTTCAGTTAACTGATTTATCATTTTTCCAAGGAACTCTAATATTACTTTTTGCTTATCATCTGAAAAGTTATCTATTAATTCATAGAATTGGTCTCTCTTTTTGTTATGTAATTTTTCATGAAGGGCAAATACCTGTTTTCCTCTCGATGTAAGCTTAAAATAGATTTCCTTTTTATTATCAGACAATTGAAATCTTTTAATTAGCTCATCTTTTGTTAATTTACGGGTGATTTTGGTAATATTCGCCTTTGACAAATTCATTTTCGTAGCTATTCCTATATTATTAATAGGTTCATTATGTCCTATACATTCAATTACATGGATACTACTCATATTACTAGGCAATAGTTCTAATTGATTAAATTCTTGCTCATCAAGATAATGAGAAAATGTTTGGGAGACTGTGTCAACCTTTTGTTCATTAAGGTGTAGTAATTGTAAATAGCTTTCATATATTAAATGTTTCGATAATTGAGACATATAAATTCCTTACCTTTCCAATAGTTAATATTTTATCGTTTACAGGTAAACAATAAAATATTAACCGTTTATTACCCATATGTCAAATATAGGTTTAAGTAACATTATTAAATAAATTATGAAGTGAATAAAGACTAATACGTAAGACTTTATTCACCTCATAATTTACAATTTTTTTAAAAAATGTTGACTTTTACAAATACATAGATTTAAAATAGGTTTTGTTTACTAGTAAACATTAATTGTTTATTTATAGGAGTGAAAATAGCTATGACCCAGGTCTTTTTAGAGAAATTAGCTACAAAACTATTTAACGTCCATCATCTATCGAAAAATTGCGAAAATATTTTCAACAGAAAAAAGCATTTATTAATTGGGATTAGCCCTTTCAACAGCAGATTTTCAGAAGAATATATTTATCGACTAATTGAATGGGGAACTCAAGAGTTCAAGGATGTATCGGTCCTTTTAGCCGGAAATGAGGCTGCAAATCTCTTGGAAGCTTTAGGTACACCTAGAACTAAAGCTGAACGTAAGGTTAGAAAAGAAGTGAATCGTAATCGCCGGTTTGCTGAAAGAGCACTTGCCGCAAACGGTGGTAACCCGGAATCCATTTGTACTTTTTCTGACTTTAATACTCAACCTATATATTCTGAGATGCGTAGAGAAATAGAGAATGCCTTTTTAAATCAACCAAATTTTCGTAATGCCTGTTTAGAAATGTCACATGCAGCCATTTTAGGAAGAGCTTCTGGAACAAATATGGATATTTCATCGGTTAGTGATGAAATGTTAAATACTGCTGTTCAATATGTTTTAGCTGAGCTCCCATTCTTCATTGGGGCACCTGATATCTTAGGAATTGAAGAAACTGTACTTGCGTACCATAAACCATGGAAATTAGGCGAACAAATAAAAGCTGAACAATTTTCTATAAAAATGCAAAAAAATCAAGGATACATAGTTGTCGATGAAGTTCGATAAATCTATATACCTAAACTTTTAGGAGGAGTAGACATGAATACGTCAGTTAAAGCATTTAGTATTTTATCAAAGCAATTCCATGAAGATCCATACAAACATTTTGCGGAGCTTCGGGATTCACATCCTGTTTATTATGAAAAAGAGATTGATAGTTACTTTATTAGTAGGTATGAAGACGTAAGATACGTCTTGCAGAACACAGATATTTTCACAACTAAATCCTTAGCAAAACGTGCAGAACCTGTTATGCGAGGTCCTGTCCTTGCTCAAATGCATGGTAAGGAACATACGGCTAAGCGTAAAATTGTAGTAAAAAGCTTTATAGGAGATGCACTTAAACGACTAATTCCCTTAATTAAAGAAAATGCAGAAGTATTACTAGCACCACACTTAAGCAGGGGTAAAATAGATTTAGTTAATGATTTCGGAAAAACTTTTGCAGTGTATGTCACAATGGATATGCTAGGTCTAGACAAGAAAGATCATAAACTTATTGCTGATTGGCATAGTGGAGTAGCTAACTTTATCACTAGTATACAGTTATCACCTGAGGAGCGCGCCCATTCATTACATTGTAGTGAGCAATTAGCAAACTATCTTTATCCAATTATAGAAGAGCGTAGAAAGAATCCTAAATCGGATCTTATTTCAATATTGTGCCAGTCTGAATATGAAGGAGTAGAGATGTCCGATACAAATATCTTAGCACTCATTCTTAATATATTGTTAGCAGCTACAGAACCTGCAGACAAGACACTAGCCTTATTGATTTACTATCTACTAAATAATCCTTTACAGATGCAAGATGTGATGGAGAATCGTTCATTATTAAAACAGGCAATCGCAGAAACTCTGAGATTTAAGCCTCCAGTTCAACTTATACCAAGACAGTTATCTCAAGATGCTATTATAGCTGGGAAAACCTTATCTAAAGGAACGACAGTATTTTGTATGATTGGAGCTGCCAATCGAGATCCTAAAGCATTCGAAAATCCAGATGTCTTTAACCTTCATCGTCCAGATTTAGATGTTAAAACAGCTTTTACAGGTATTGCTCGACATGTAGCTTTTGGCTCTGGTATCCATAATTGTGTAGGTGCAGCTTTTGCAGGCACAGAAATTGAAGTAGTAGCTAACATTGTTTTAGATAAACTGAAAAATATGAAACTAGAAGATGGATTTAATTATAAAGAAAATGGTCTCTATACACGTGGCCCTGTCTCCCTTCCACTAACATTTACTCCAATTAAAGAATAAATTCGGCTCTGTTTTTACTAAAGACATTTGATTATGGCATGTTAATTTAGCATGCCATAATTTTAATATTAGATCTGTTTTGCCCACTCATCTAAAAACCTAATAATAATCTTCAATTCAGAATCTGAAAATTTATTAAGCAATTTTAAATATTTTTCCTTCGTTATTTCGTGCATCTTATCATGAATAGTAGCTAATTTTACTCCCTCACTAGTTAAGGAGTAAAAGGTTTCCTTATTATTGCCCTCATTTTTATGAGCTATAACTATGGCATATTGGATAAGAATATGGATTGCCTTAGATACTGCAGGTTTTGAAATTTTAAGTTCGTTAGCAAGAAAAGTATTATTTACATCCTTGTGCCTATTTATTAAAGAAACAATATGCAATTGAGTAATAGTCCACTTGTTATCAGCACTGCTTACATCTTGAGCTAACTTGTTTGCAATTGCTTGTCTATTTTGGACTTTCTTTTCTCTAGTCATTATTAAGCATTCAATGGCTTGAACTACTTCTCTATGAAGATCTTCCATTCAAAACACCCCAACTTTATTATATTGTTTACTAGTTAACTATATAATAAAGTTTACTGGTTAATAAAATTGTTGTCAAGCTAAATATAATTATTCATTAAATAAATTCAAGATTTGATTACCCATATAAAAGAACACATATTATATGTAAATGCTAGTTAACATATAACATGTTATCGGAACAAAGAACCTAATTGATATCAATTAGGTTCTTTGTTCAAGCATTTGTAAGTGTGTTTCTTTTGTCGAATTTTTCTTCTTTAAACCGTAGCCTACTACTCGGTCCATAGCAATATGAGATGTCCAAATTAGTCCAAGCATAGTTATTAATTTGTTATCTATCCAGTTCCCTAAAATAATACATAAAACAGAGAAGAGATATGTATGAAAAAGGTTATAAGTAATAGATCCTACATTCTTATTAATAAGATAACCAAAAGCAGCAAAATCTGGACTTAAAAGCAAGACTAAAAACCAAAGTAAGCTAAAATGAAAATGATAAAAATAAATCCATACTACTATCAAGAAAAATAGTAATGCTTCTAGATGTAAGGTTTTCTTAATCAAATAAGCCCTCCTAACTTTTCCTTATTTTAACACAATTAGTTAATTATTTGGTTTACATAATAGAGTTTCTAGTAAGTAATAAAAGCTCAAACTCATCGAATTACAACGAGTTTGGGCTTTTTCTTGCCCTTTAAGTATACTTTTACGGACTTATGGGTTTTACTTTTGTTCAGCATTTTTGATATGAAAAGGAGTTATATTTTCTATTGAGGTAATTAAAATCTATAATTTTACAAAAATACCGATTTGAACATTTTTTCCAATAGTTGTATCATCTAATATAGAGAAGATAATTATAGGAGACCGTATAATGTTTAAATATTTTTACAAAGGTAAGTTCATTTTGCTTATTTTATCATCGTTATTAGTTGCTATTCTATTTGGTTGTGGAACAGTAGATAAAATGGAGTATTACGATGATACAAAAAGTACAGAGTTGTCGGAAGAAGTAAATGGTATATCTTTAGATGCAACAGAAGATAAAGTTAAAGAGGTATTAGGAAAACCTGACTTTATTGAAAAGTCAGAGGATAAGATGTTTAATAACCTTATTTATGGACGGGATAAGGAAAAACCAGAAATAGAGTTACAAATTTCTGATGGAAAGGTCAGTAGATATTTCTTCTATAGTGACAAATATAGCGCAACAAAAGGTATAACAAAGGGCGCTTCTAAAAAAGAGATTATAAAAAATTATGGTAAAAGCTACTATCAGAGAGATGAGACAGGCTTGAAGATAATCGGGTATTTTGATAAAAAGAGAAAAGTTAATATAGAATTTTCTCTTACTGATCATGTAGAAGGGATTATGGTATCAAAGATTGATTAAGATTTTCATACTATACTTGTGGATGTATTAAAGTTCTGTTCAGAGAGAAGTAAGTTGCTTAAAAATGAAAGAAGGTTCTTTTTATAGTATTATATTACATAAAAGTTAATAAAAACTAAACTCATTAGTAAAGGAGAATAAAACATTAAATCCCTTATTCAAAGAAGATTTAAAGAAATATTTGTTATTATATTTATCTTATTATTTGTAATCTCCATTCTAATCAATTGCGATCATTATTTTAACAGTAAAGAGATACAAAACTTTAGCTCACAATGTTATGAAAATGACGGTGAAGTCATATTAGAAATACATAACCCGATTACTAGCCAATATTCCTTTGAATGTAAATGAAAAACATTACTTTAAACTAGGAACTTTGTTACTTCGGCTTCTCAAAGGGTACGATTTGCGATATACTTGCACCTCATTCATTACTAAATAAATCCTTTTTTATAAGGTTAAAGTGAGGATTACTATGTATTTATTATTGTGTATCATTTTATCAACCATTGTGGGTTATCTTTTATTTCTTCTTGGTCCTTTACTTGGAGGAATTATTGCTTTCGGTATTATAGTAGGCTGCTTGCTTAGAGCTTTATATTTATTGAAAGATATAAGCCAAAGTATTTCAAAAACATCTCCAAAACCAAACAAAGTGGAAACAGCTTATAACAATTATATAAAAGAAAAAGATAAAACATGTTAATGTTAAATGTAGTAAAAAAGCACAAACTGATTGATTACCAACGGGTTTGTGCTTTTTCTTTTCTCATAGTTATACTTTTACAGATGGATTGCTAATTGCTATTAGGCTTCTAAATCTTCTTCATTATATCTAGTGATAATTTCTTTTATCTCTTCTATTCGTTCTTAAAGATTTACATTGATTTTGTATCTACAGATGCTATTATCAGAATTGATAAGTCACCGATTTTTTAAGGACTTCAGAATTTTCATCACTATACGAAACAAGAAGTAAAAGACAAAAAAGTTAAACAATAGATTAAATACTTGAAAACTGAATTGGCCACCTTCATGATATCCTAACCATTGCGTTGGGAAGCCAAAGTAATAAGTTTGAAAAACTTCATTAGCAACTCGAATTCCAATCTTTGGGATAAACGAAAATATTATAGTAGCAATGAAGCTAAGATAATATATTGTTTTCTTGCTATTGATTTGCACGCGCAGAACCCCTCTATAAAAATCTTTATATTTACATTCTAACAAATTAATGGAATTAGTTCGTTTCATATGTAATATAGAGGACTAGTTTATGTAAATATAACAATAAAGTTTTCAATTGGAAAAAATTGTTTATCGTAAACAAGTCAGTGCTTTTTTTATATCATGAATAAGCATACTTGTTATATCCTTTAATTACCTTTCCACTCCACAAAAAGTAAATATAACTTTATAGTTCGCAAAGAGGACGTCCGTAAAAGTTTACTTTTACAAACTAATAAGTTTTAAAAGAAGTTTCTTCTTTTTAATGTTTGTTTAAGTCCACAATCTATTTCGGACGTTCTCTAAAACATATAAATTTTAACGAACATTTTCAGTGAAATGTTGGAGAAGAGAGGAAATGAAAAAAGCCGCTCTTGATTAGAAGAATATACTTGGAATAAATGTATATAATTTACAAATATATTGTTAGAGGAAAAATTATCTTCATTATCATACCCTGTTCTTTTTTCTGTCTTCATATTGTTTAAAAGAATAGAACAAAAGTTTTGTAATAAGATAAATCAAAACACAGGTTTTGAATCGGCCGTCGGTTAATCTATTCTCCCCTTCTTTGTTTTTTTAAGAGGCATATTATCTTTAACTTCTAAGAAAATTTTAAAAAACCTCTTATTTTGGTAATATACCAGTTCACATTCACTATGAAGCACTGCAAAGGCGTGAACGACCATACTCTTTTTACCTTGCCTTAAGCACAAAATCCGTTTGTAATCTTTAATTCTTTCACTTTCTCTGCTTCTCGTTGAAAAAATTCTGATATAGACAACTTACTTATTTCCACTTTAGTCCTCTCCTTTTTAGATGATTCAGTATCAAAAATGGCAAGACGAAGTATTTGATTAAAAATAAAGGATAAAGAAGCCGATCTTTATAAGGCCGACTTCTTTATCCTTTATTTTTGAGTTGTACGATTTGAAAGCTTCATTGCTCTTTCGGTTGCTTCTGCTGCTTCTTTAAGAGCTTGTTTTGGATCTTTTCCTTCATACATCGATTCTAAAGCTTTTACAATGGCTTCACGAGACTCTGGTAATACTGAAATAAGCGCTCCTTGCGTTGCAGGAGATGTCTTTGTTGATTGAAGTTGTTCAACGGTTACTCGAAGCTGTGGATATTTTTTATACTGCTCTTTCACAAGCTCTTCTTCATAAGCCTCAGGATTGATTGATGAATATCCTGTTCCTGTATGCCATTTTGCTTGTACTTCTTTTGTAGCAAGATACTTCATAAAATCCCAAGCTCCTTGCTGAGTTTCATCACTTACCATATTTGTCATCCATAGAGATGCTCCTCCAATAATCACACCTTCTGGATCTACTTCATCAGGATGAGGAATATAAGCAACACCAACGTTAAAGTCTGCTGTATCAATAGTATTCCGTACGCCCGCTGAAGAATCTAAATACATCGCAACCTGCTTTGACTGAAAGGCTGCTCGAATATCATCCCAGTTTGTACCATAGTTTCCAAGAGAACCTTCTTTATTCATATCATTTAATAAATTAAAAATACGCTCCCCTTCTTTACCTTGGAATGTTGCTTTTTCTGCTGTACCCTCGCGACCGTTTTCTTGATCAACGTAAAGACCGCCTTGCGTTGCGAGAAGTTCCTCGAAGAACCATCCATAGTTAAGCATTGAAAATCCGTATTGCTTTGTGGAATTTCCTTCTTTCTTTGTTAAAGCTTTTGCTGCTCTTTGTAATTCTGAATATGTACGCGGCGCTTTCTCAGGATCTAATCCAGCTTCTTTGAATGCGTCTTTATTATAAATCAAAACAGGTGTAGATGAGTTAAAAGGCATCGAATACATTTTATCGTCCACTGTGTAATAGTTGGTGATGGCTTCTTCTAGCTGAGATGTGTCGTAATTATCTTTATCCATCCACTCTTGCACAGGGGTAATCTTCCCACTGTCAATCATATATTTCGTTGTAATTTCACTTGATTGGACAAGAGCAGGAGCAGTCTTAGATGTTTTTGTACTTCTAAACTTTGTTAAAGATTCTTCATATGTGCCTTGAAATTCTGCTTTAATCTCATACTTATCTTGTGATTCATTATAATCTTGTACGATATCATCTAATACTTTTTGGGTATCCCCACCCATAGCATGCCAAAACCTAACAACCGTTTTATCTCCTTCTTTTTCAACAGGAGCTACCTCTTTTTTTTCACTTGCATTTCCACTGCTACTATTAGAGGAACAGGCCGCTAAGCTCATGGCCATAAATCCAGCCGCCAATACGGCCGTACCTTTTTTCAAAAGCATCATAATTTTCACCTTTCCTTTCCTTATTTAATAGCTCCTTTTGTTAATCCTTGCTGTAGCTGTTTTTGTCCTAAAAACAAAAGTATTAACGTTGGAATTACAATAATCGTAGCCCCTGCCATAACACCTCCCCAATCTGTTGCAACTTCTTGAGAGCGAAGCTGCTTCATTCCAATTTGAACCGTTCTTGCACTATCATCGCTTGTGACAAGAAGTGGCCAAAGATACATGTTCCATGTTGTAAGAAAACTGTATACACCAAGCGTAATAAAACTTGTTTTACAGTACGGCACAACGACTTTCGTTAAAAAACCAAAGTGTCCCAATCCTTCAATCAAAGATGCCTCCCGAAGTTCATACGGAACAGTAAGAAAATGCTGCCTTAATAAAAAGATGCCAAAAGCTGTTGCGAAAAAAGGAATAGTTAAGCCAACATAAGAGTTCGTCCAACCAAGACCTTGAACCATAAGAAAGTTCGGAATCATCGTAGCTTCCCAAGGAATGAGCATTGTAGAAATAAAGATAAAAAATAGTACATTTCTTCCTTTAAACTGCAAAAAAGCAAATGTATAAGCTGCTAGACTTGATAAAACAAGCTGACCAATCATCACAACTGATGAAACAATAAAACTATTTTTTAGGTAATGAAGAAGAGGCATTTGTTCAAAAGCACTTCTATAGTTAGAAAATGTAAAATTTGACGGCCACAATTTTCTCGCTCTTACATCTCCCTCACTCATAAAGCTCACAGAAACAGCATAGAAGATTGGAAAGAAGATAACGAGAGCACTAATAATTAATAGTGTATAAAAAATAAATTTCTTGCTCCTTTTCTCTCTCATTGATAATGCACCTTTCGTTCAGCAAATTTGAACTGTAAAATGGTAAGAACGAAGATGAAGACAAAAAGTACGATGGCCTGTGCACTTGCTGTTCCAAAGTGATAGTTAACAAAGGCTTCTTTATAAATGGAATAGACAAGTAAGTTTGTCGCATCATTTGGCCCTCCTCCTGTTAAAATATCAATTTGCCCAAAGCTTTGAAATGCGTTAATAAGCGTAATGGTTGTAATGAAAAAGAGCGTCGGGGAAAGGGATGGAAGAGTAATGCGCCATAGTCTAGTAAAATACCCAGCCCCATCAATAGCTGCACTTTCATATAATGTTTGATCAATATTTTGCAGACCACCTAGTAAAATTAAAAATGAAAACCCAAGGTTCATCCATATTGTTGTGATAGACACAGACAAAAGCGCCCAATCTGGATTGATAAGCCACTGAACAACAGGTAAGTTTAGTGAATTTAATACGTTGTTAAAAAAGCCAACGCTTGGATGAAATAAAAACAGCCAAATAACAGCACTTGCCGCTGCTGATATGCCCATCGTAGAGGAGAAAATCACTCTAAAAAAACCAATTCCTTTTAGTTTTTCATTTGAGAGAAGTGCAAGAAAAAGAGCTGCTACAATGCTTGTTGGCACAGTATAGAGTACAAATAAGAAAGTAGCTTTCAAACTCTCATAGAAGACGGGGTCTTGAAATAAAAACAGATAATTTTCCAGTCCTACATAAACGCTTTGTTCTCCTGTTATATCTGTAATATGAAAGCTATAGTAGACGGTTCTTACAAGCGGATAAAAAAGAAAAACAGAAAACAGCAAAATAGAGGGAGCAAGAAAAAGAAGCCCTACTTTTAAATCAGATTTTCTCACTGACGTCTTGTTAGACTTTGGTTCTTGATCTATATCTCTAGCAAGTTCCATTACACGCCCACCATTTCCTTCATTTCTTGTATAAGAATGCGTTCTGAAGTTTCTGCATCAAAGTAATAAAGTTTATTTAAAGGGAAACCAATTTTTATTTTGTCCCCTTTTCCTAACATCACTTGGGAAGAAACTTTTGCTTTCCAAACGGACTCTCCCATATAAAAATTAATAATTGATTCGTAACCTAATACCTCAACAGAATGAATGGTAACTTCTTGCCCATTCTCATCTAGTTGAATATGTTCAGGGCGAATTCCTACTTTTACTCCCCCTCTCTTATTACTATAAAAAGGAATATGGAGATCTCCTATTTCTACCCCGTTATCTATAAAAGTTCCTTTTCCGATATTCATGGAGGGTGACCCAATGAAAGAAGCAACAAATTCATTTTCGGGCTCATTATAAATACAAAGTGGCGTTCCAATTTGCTGAACTTCTCCATTGTTTAAAACCATGATTCTATCTCCCATTGTCATTGCTTCAATTTGGTCATGTGTAACGTAAATCATCGTAATACCAAGCCGCCGTTGAATTTCTCTAATTTCAATTCTCATTTGCCCCCTAAGCTTAGCATCAAGGTTAGAAAGTGGTTCATCCATAAGACAAATAGGCGTTTGGCTGACGATAGCTCGAGCTAAGGCAACACGCTGACGCTGTCCACCTGAAAGCTGCCCTGGCTTTACCTTTAAGTATTCTATTAATCCAACCATTTCTGCAGCTTCTTTCAATCTTTTTTCTCGCTCATCCTTTTTGACTTTTCGGACTTTGAGTCCAAAAACAATATTTTCTCCTACAGTTAAATGAGGATAAAGAGCATAATTCTGAAATACCATTGAGAGATGACGATCTTTAGGTGGCAAAGAGTTCGCACACTCTCCTTTTATGTACATCGTTCCATCTGTAATGTCTTCAAGACCCGCTAACATGCGAAGAAGCGTACTCTTTCCACAACCTGATGGACCGACAAGAACGAAAAATTCTCCTTTTTCAATTGTTGCAGAAACCGTATTTACTGCCCTCTTCTGTGAGTTAGCATACACTTTTGAAATTTCATTTAATGTAATCAACTTACATCCTCCTCTAACTTCTATTCCAAGCGTTCCAACACTAGCCGAACAGTGATTTTTACCATATTTTACTTATAAGAAAAAGCCATTAGTAAAAAGAGGTATTTTTAGCTAACTTCTACCAGAATCCTTCTATGGTCTTTACTATATCGTTGATATATTAAGCTAGTTTTAATAGATGTTGTAGATTTTGTTAAAGGAAGAAGAAAAAAGAGAAAGAAAAAACCTCCTCTGTTTCCCGGAGGAGGTTTCTGTTATTAAATTCTTCTTTTGATAAAGGGAAAGCGTAAAGAAAGGCCAAGAAAAGCACAGAGGAAAAGAAAAGGAAATGCCGTTTTATATAAATTGCCGAAGCTTTCTCCCATTTTATATTTTGCTTCTTTGGAAACATTAGCAACGTAATTTTGTAGCTCCCTTTTCACAGCAAGAGCTTCTTGAACATTTTCTTCTTCATTTTGATTCCCAAACTTACTATGTATGGAACTTTTAATAATTTCTTCTTGCATCATCTCGTTGTTTGCATCGATTACGTTACTTGTTAACTGTAGCAATTCTTCTTTATTTTGAATCAAGTTTGATTTTTCAAGTACTCCTTGTGCATAATTTACAACTTTCTGTTTTTCGGTGTTCATTTGTGCTGTTAAAGAACCAACAAAGATAGCTACAGCAAGCACAGTCCCAACACCGCGAAGCATTGAGAAGACACTTTGCGAAGAAGCTAACAACTCTCCTTCAAAGTTAGACGTACTTGCAATTGTAGAAGTCGCAATAAGAAAACTAAATCCTATTCCAAGTAGAATACACAACGTTACAATTTGTTGCGATGTACTTTCAACAGTCAGTTTTGATAGTAAATAATATGCAACCCCCATCGTACAAAAACCAATGACAACAGGAATAATAAATCCTATTTTTTTCACCAGAAGAGCTGCAAATTGAGAAAAAAGAAAGATAGCTGCTGAAACAGGTGTTACAAGAAAAGCTGCTTCAAGCTCGCTTTTCCCTTGAAAGCGTGTCAGAAACTGAGGTAAAAGAACCATAACACCTATTAAAAAAAGGTAACCTGTTGAAGCTGTAAAAATAGAACCGAGAAAAAGTCGATCTTTAAAAAGTGAGAAATCAATCATTGGGCTTTTCACTCTCTTTTCTATGAAAATAAAGAAAAGGAAAGATAGAAAACTTAAGATATAACAGCTCCATGCATAGCCGCTATTCCAGCCCCACTCATTTCCTTTAATGAGCACGAGTGACACAGAAAATAAAAAAACGGTCGAAAAAAGAAGGCCACCACCATCCATTTTTGCTTTTACTTTCTCTTCATTCTTTACGTTTAGAAAACGTAGACATGCGAGCACTCCTATTAAACAGAGAGGAATATTTATATAAAAAACCCAGTGCCAGCTTAGTAATTCTGTAATAGCTCCTCCTATTGAAGGGCCAAGAGCTGTGGAAAGGCCTTGCGTAGCTCCTAACAGCGTTAACGCAAAAGCACGTTTTGTATTAGGAAGAGCACTTATACTAATAACAAGACTTAAGGGAATAAGAGCAGCGGCTCCTAGGCTTTGAACAAAGCGAGAAAAAACTAAAAATGTACCGCTTGAGGAAAATCCACATAGTAAGGAACCAAGTCCAAATAAAAGTAGCCCTCCTATATATACTTTGTTCTTCCCCACCATTGTAGCATAGCGAGTAAGTGGAATAGCTAATACAGCAATTGTCATCGTATAGATATTCAACATCCATGAGCTTTGTTCAAGCGTTGTGCCTAAATCATGTTGGATGGCTGGCAGCGTAATGTTCATAATAGTAGAATCTAACATGCATAGAAACATTCCAATACACATGATAAATACAATCCGTTTTCCTCTCATCTCTCTTCCTCTTTTTCTAAAGAAGCTAGTTCCCTGTTAATCCACTCTAACGTAAATAGTGCTTCATCAATTCCGTAGAGAAGCGTAATTTTTCGATAACGTTCCATTTTAGGATATTTTTCATTCAAACTTGTTAGATGTTCAGCTTGTTTGCTTGCTCTCTGTTTTTCTACTAAGAGCCACTCTATTAACTTTTCCCTGCTCGTATGCCTTCCAAAAAAGATGCGAATAAGCAAATCTGAACGAATAAGAGTTGGATGAAGCGGACTTTCTATATAATTTAAAAACTCTTCTCTTCCTTGTTCAGTTATCGCAAATAGATTTTTATTAGGCTTTCCATCTTGTTGAATAATTTGTTTGTAAATAAGCTGTTCTTTTTCAAGACGCTTGAGTGCTGGATAGATAGCCCCAAAGGAAGCATCAAAAAAATAGGAGACAGAGTTTTCTATCTTCCCTTTTAAATCATATCCGCTCATCGGCTCCTCCAGTAAGAATCCTAGTATAACATGTTTAATATTCATCAACAGTTCCCCTTTCATATTAACAATATTAATATTAACATTGTTAATATGAAAATCAATCTCTTTATACAAAAAAAGGAATGATTTTAAAATCATTCCTTTTACTTTTTCTTTATAAGTTCCTTTTTGTTAGCCTTTAATGCACAGGGTCTGATTCATCATATGTGACATATTTGTAGAGTTGGTCTCTTAGCACATCTTTCCCAAATGCTTGTTCATATTCAAAAAGAGCATTTTGCAAACGGGCTTCTGCAATAAGCTTCCGTGTATCTGTGTTTGACAATTTAGCAATAATATTTTCAACGACGTCTCGCATAAGAGCAGTTCTTGTAACACCTTTTTGTGCGATGTTTTCAACAAATTCATCAAGCTTTTCAATTGCTGTCCTATCTACACTTATTCTCATTTGTTCTAGTTCTTTTGGTTTATCAAGAAGGTGTTTCACATCACTTGGCTTGTAGTCCTCAAGGATAAATCGCTCAATAACGGCATTCCGATTGCGAAAAGATACGAATTGCTCCAGTACTTCTTTTGTCCCTTTTTTAAAATAAAAGTTAAGTGGGCGCACAGCTCTTTCTTTTGGAGGAATGGTGCTGTTTTTCTTTAAGTTTGTGATAAGCTGGGATAAAATATGTCTCATAAGAGAAGATCTATTTGCAATATAACCGTTTTTTCGAACATATTTTACAAGTTCATTTAGTCTTATATTTGTAGGTTCATCAAATAAAAATTTCTCAAGTTTTAATCCTTTCTTATCTCCTTCATTAATAATGCTAAGCTGCT
The DNA here is from genome assembly GCF_900177535.1 of Priestia filamentosa. Lineage (NCBI taxonomy): Bacteria > Bacillati > Bacillota > Bacilli > Caryophanales > Bacillaceae > Priestia > Priestia filamentosa. The sequence continues at coordinate 1,233,840 of NZ_FXAJ01000001.1, read as the reverse complement.
CTGGCAATTGATATTCATGTAAAATATAATTCCGCAAAATTTTAGACTGCATAGACGAATCAACAAGTGATTTATACGTTCCTGCTTGTCTAGGCAACAGCGAAAAGGATACTTGTTTCATAAACACCTCTCCTTTCTCATCATAATATTTAGTTGCTGAATTATTTTTATACCACTTGAACACTATAATCTTGTAAAAATAAATCTCCTAGCATCCGCTGGAGTATTTTTGAAATCTTCTGTAATAAGACTTATTTTCATTGTATCGTATTTCAAATTTTTTTGAAAGTTTCAGCTCCTATCTCACCTTATTAAAGGCATACACTTTCATCAATCTCCCACAAAACACAAACAGCCTTGCTTTTAACAAAACAAGACTGTTTGCTCCTAGCTTTATTTACATAGAAGGATCTTTTTCTTTACCTGTTACAATATCTCTTACATGAAGAGGGTTTGTAGGTGCCTGAATTGTGCCGCTTGATGGTGGTGGCGTCCCTTTCTCTACCCAATTAACTAATAAATCAAATGACTGATGGGCATAAGGAAGGAGTGGCTGAAGCTTCTTTTTTGAATCAGCACTTGGATCCCAAACAAGACTATCAACGTGATTGCCATTTTCAATCGTATAAAGGCGATGTATATGGTCCTTTTTATTTTTCTTTACGAGCTTTTCATACGGATTTGCATGAATGCTTGGTGGAATGAGAGCATCAAGCGATCCAGCTATGCTAATAAGAGGCGCCTGGATGTTTCCTGTATTCTCAATCTGAGCCACGTTTTCTCTTACTTGTTTAGGACGCTTGAAGTAGTTATAATTTTTAAAAATACGGTCATTTGAGCGATCACGTACTCCGTTTATGATCGTTAAATAATCTTCCCATGTTAGTTTTTTTGGAGCGTTAGGATCGAATTCATCTCGGTATATATTTAGCGTAACAAACCAGTACGCTAAATCATGATAAGGCCAGAGTTCTTCAGATCCTTTTGGTAATCCTGCTTTATACATTTTTTTTATTGCTTTTTGCTTTTCCTTCCCTTCTCCATATAGAGCAGGCTCAGCATTATTTACAACATCTGTAAGAGAAGTAATTAAATTATCGTTATTACTTTGCCAAAGAACACCTTCCCAATCTACCCCACCATCATATAAAGGTGGCTCTCCGCTGTATTTTACTCCGTCATGCTCAAGGGCGTAGCGAACAACATAGCCACTGTTAGAAATTCCAATAGCATATGTTGGAACTTTATGGTCTTTTGTAATAAGCTTACTCGCGCTATTTGATTTATCTCCTTTTTTAATCAGGGATGAAGCATGGTTGTTCACTAAATAGGTTTGTGCAGCTTTCGTTAGCTGTCGAAATCGCTCATTCCATTCTTTTATGCTGTCTTCCTCGGAAATAAGCGCATTTTTCACTTTGGCAAGAGCATCATTAGGACCAATCTCCCCCTGTGTTCCTTTATCTGTTACTGCATAAGCGTAGCCTTTTCCTAACATATAGTCGCTAAACAACAAATCTGTACTTGTTTCATTTCGTGTAGCTGGTGAAGCAGAAACAACCAGTTTTCCATTCCATTTATCTGGCACCCGGATGATAAATTTTGAATCGTCAAAGTTCCCACTTATCTCCCTTCCCGTTATCTTTTGGGGCTTATAGTAGTTATACCATCCCGTATTGTCTGCTTTGCTTCCCCATTTATAAGGAATTAAGCTTTCGTTTCCAAAAAGTGCAGCTTTTTGATACTGCTCACTATTTACTGTTGTAAGAAATCTTCCTTCTTTCCCATCAAATACAGTAACTTCTACACCATGAGCCCCTTTCACAACAGGCGAGAATGCCCCCTCTGTTTTCTTTCCTCCTCCTACCGTGACAAAGCTTAAAGCTAAAAGAGCTATTCCCCATTTTAAAAGCTTTTTTTTCACTGTACTCCTCCTTTTTAAGAAAACGCTTTCTCCCAACTTACGTACCTTTTATATTCTTGTTCTTTCTGTAAAGTCCTGCTCTTTTTGTCCTATGAAAAAAAGCTTAAAAAACAAAAAAAAGGGGAAAAGAACAAGACAAGAAACTAGTAAAAACAAGGTACTTTTCTTTTTGTTTTTCACATATATTTAATAAACAATGCAAGAAAGGAGTTTTTTTATTGCTTGAAGTTATTAGCGTTCTGTATAGTTTCCTTACCTTTATTCCTTTTGCCTTCTGTCTTTCTCTTTTACTCACAGTCGGAGTCTTGCTTCAAAAAAAACGTGGATATCATATAAAGAAAGAAAGCTTTATCTTAAACAGCGTAGGTGGTTTTCTCCTTTTTTACATCGGCCTTTTACTAGTCAATCTTCAAGCAACAGGGCAGTATAGTGGACTTTCTGGGAGCTACCTTTGTCTTATTGCAAGCATTACGATGGTTTTGTTGATTCTGTCTCCTATTCAGATTAAAGCATATTCCATTTCAATCGCTTCTTGTGCACTGATCTCTCTTATATTCTCATTCAGCTTGACCTTTCTTCCGGCTATCCTCCTTCTAATAGGGAGTTCGCTTCCCTTTATAAAAGATGAAATTCTAAGAAGAATAGAAGAACCTGATGATGAAAAAAGCGCAGAACCTATAAAGGAAGTATCTATATAAAAAAACGCGCGCCGATAGGCACGCGTTTTTTTTTAAGCGACAGGGATATTCTTCTCTAATTTGCCGAGCAAATCCACCAACGTTTCTTGCTCTTTTGGCGCTAGAACAGCGAAATAGGCCGTTAGCATTTCTAAATGCTTTCCTTTTACTTCTCGCACAAGCGCACGTCCTTTTGTAGCAAGTTCTACCTTAACCATGCGGCGATCTTTCTTATCATGATAGCGATGCACAAGTTCTTGTTCACTAAGTCGATCCACAATAAGAGTTGCAGCGCTTGGCTTAATATTAAGCTCTGTAACAAGTTCTTTCACGTAGAGAGAACGTTCACAGTCAAGTAAAAACAACGTTTGAAACTGAAGGGGCGTGATGTTATAAGGATGAAGATTATGCTTAGCCGCTAACCTGATTTTCTTTGTAATACTCATCATCGTTTTGTGGGCTTTATTAATCGTTTCTCCGTTAGCCATCCTGTCTCATCCCTTCTCCATCGCTATTCATGATCTTTTTTGTTCATAGATTTAAGTGCTTTTCGAAAAGCATCGTCGTTCATTTCATTAGATGATGATGATGAAGACGCTGGTTTCTTTTCTTTATCACTCATGTTCTTTAGCGCTTGGCGATACGCATTATCGTTCATTTCGTTTGAATTTCTTTTTACAACTCTTGGCTCTTCACGTTTTTCAACAGCAGGCTTTTCGCTTTTCTTCGTTTCTGTTGGTTGTTGTGTCTTTTCCTCGGAAGGCTGTGTTTTCACTGTTTTTTTCTCATTTGAACGAGAAAGACTTCTAATATTCACAGAAACAATAAGTGCAATAAGTACAACAGCAATAACCGCAATGATTATAATTGTTAACATATAATCACCTACAGTTGCTGACCTTTGAATTTAGCTGTTACTCCTGCAACGCGTTTTCCTAGTGCCATTCCTAGCTGTTTGTCCTCTTCAGAAAGAAGGCCATTGCTTTCAACAGGACAAGTAATGCCTACACCGTAGTAAGAACCGTAAAGGGCATTTTCTGGGATATTTCCAGTGAGACCTGTAATAATCATACCTTGATGAAGCATTGGTGTAATTAAATTAAGCATCGTAGCTTCAAGTCCACCATGTGTTGTCGCTGTTGTACAAAATACAGCCCCAACTTTATTAATCAATTTTCCTTCTGCCCAAAGATATCCAAGCTTATCAATCCAAGCTTTTAAGCCTGAACTAATTGTTCCAAAGTGACCTGGACATCCCCAGATAATTGCGTCCATTTCTGGAAGTTCTCTTACATTTGCCTCATGAACAGAGCGGAGAAAAACTTCTCCACCTTGTACCATACGAGCTCCTTCAGCAATTGATTGTGCAAGCTCTTCAGTATGTCCGCCTTCGCTATCATAAACAATACAAATCTTCATAACCATTTCTCCCCCTTTTTCCCTTTAAATTATTAAGAAGTTTTCGGAGCTGGAAGCATTTTGGTTTCTTCTTGTACAGGTTCAATTGCTTCTTTTGGCTGTGAACCTTTACGAACATCACGTAAGAAAAAGCTCAAAATCAAACCAATAAAAGCAATTCCTGTTGCCCAGAAGAAAGCATCGTTAATGCCCATTACAGTAGCGTGCTCACTTGCGTTAGCATACACTTGTTTTACAGCTGTTTGTTGTGCTTGCTCCATTGGCAAATGCATAGCTGAAGCAATTTTGACTGTTAGCTCATGAAAGCTTTGCATAAAACCAGTGTTTGATGTATTCATATTCTCAGTTAAAGCGCCTAAATGGAACGTTGTACGATTTGTAAAAATCGTTGTAACAAGACTAATTCCAATTGATCCACTAACTTGACGTAGCGTATTTGACATTGATGAACCATGGTTGTTCAGACGAGATGGCAACTGGTTTAAACCTGCTGTCATGATCGGCATCATAAGAAGTGACATTCCGAACATACGGCACATATATACAATTAACAAATGAGCATATGATGTTGTTAACGTAAGCTGTGTGAATTGGTATGTTGTAATTACAGTGATAATCATCCCAACGATACCAAGCGGTCTTGGACCGATCTTATCAAATAAAATCCCAGAAATCGGCGACATAATAAGCATTACAATCGCTCCTGGTAGTAGTAATAAACCAGAATCAAGTGGCGTATACCCACGAATATTTTGTAAGTAAATTGGCACTAAGTACATACCAGCATACATGCTAATTGTAAGTGCGATATTAATAACACTTGATAGTGTGAAAATATTAAATTTAAACACACGCATGTCTAGCATTGGATGTGGTGAACGCAGCTGTTGAATTACAAACATCGCAAGTAGAATAACTCCGATAATCATTGTTGAAAGAACAATAGGATCTGTCCATCCATCTTGACCTGCTTCACTAAATCCGTAAAGAAGGAATCCCATACCTAGTAAAGAAGTTGTTGCTCCAAAAACGTCAACCTTGATTTTTTTGCCTTCTTGGATATCTCTTAATTTGAAGTAAGCAAAAACAAATACGATTACACCTAGTGGAACCATTCCTTCAAATAAAAGATGCCAATCATAATTTTCTACAATCCAACCTGATAAAGTTGGACCAACGGCAGGTGCGAACATCATCGCAAGACCAAAAATCCCCATTCCTTTTCCGCGCATTTCCGGCGGGAAAATCTGAACAATAATTGCCATAACAAGTGGGGCAAGTACACCGCCACCAACGGCTTGAACTAAACGACCAGCAAGCATAACTGGGAACGTTGTCGCAATTCCGCAAATAAGCGATCCAAGGGTAAATACAAACATCGCAAATAGGAACAGTTTACGAACTCCAAAACGTTCAATTAAGAAAGCAGACAGTGGAATAAGAGCTCCGTTGACGAGCATATAACCTGTTAAAAGCCACTGTGCACTGCTTGCTGTTACGCCAAATTCATTGATTAAATGGGGCAAGGCTACATTTAATAGCGTTTGGTTCAAAATAGCCAAGAACAAACCGAGCATAACGATACCAAGAAGAGCGCCCTGGCCAGAGCCTTTTGAACCTGAATTTTCGTTAACAGATGAAGCCATTAAATTTCCTCCTTTCCCTTTTTAAAAGAATTACTTATTTCAATTAGTTTTTATTAATTTTTACTTGTGCATTCATTCCTGGTAAAACATTCTCAGAGTAGTTAGAGATTGAAATTTTAACTGGAATTGTGTGTGTTACTTTTGTATAGTTACCGTCGGTATTTGTACTTGGCATTAAAGAGAAAAGAGAGTTTGTTGCAGTACCTACTTCTTCTACTTTCCCATCAATTGTTGTACCTTCGTCACCATCAACAGTAACTTCTACATCGTCACCTTTTTCAATATCTTTTAGCTTATCTTCTTCAATGTTAGCTGTTACATAAAGTTGAGTCATATCCACTACTTCAGCAACTGCTTGACCTTGTTGCACTACTTCATTATTTAAAACATCTTTTTTAACAATTTTTCCATCTTCAGGAGCTGTTACATCTACGCTGCCCTCTCCTGTATTTACATTAGCAACTGCGTTGTCTTTTGAAACATCTTCGCCTTCTTCAACAGACCAATCTGCTAATTTTCCTGATTGTGGAGCAGTGATGCTTTTCACATCTCCCATAACTTGTGCATTTTCTGTTTTAATGTAGTTAGCGTTTTGGTAGTAGTAATACCCGCCGCCTCCAACTAATGCTAAAATAACGATGATACCAATGATGTTGATTAAAACTAAACGACCTCTTGACATAATCTTGCTCCTTTCTTCTCTTAAAATAATTAATTAAATTTATATTTAACTTTATTAAATAAAAACCGTAGAATAAGCTCTTGTTTTAAGAGAGCTACTTTTTTACTACATAAAATTGTATATTCACTACGATAATTACTTTTCTATAAAGTTAATTTACATATGGAATCTTACCATACGAATATATATAAAGGCAACAATTTTTCCTCATATTTTTTTTGGTTATTTTTTCAATGAAATCTCCCTTTTCTTTCCTCTTCCTTTTCTTCTATAATAGAGCAGGAATAACTCAAAAGGAGCTTACTATAATGAAGAAAAATACGCTGCTGTTAATTGACGGCTTCAATTTACTTAGTCGCGGTTACTTTGCTACAGCATATGGACGAGATGAAGAAGATCTTACAAAAAATATCGACGGCACCTATATTAATGCTTTAAATGTATTTTTTCGAAAGCTATTTCAGCTTTTTAGACAATATGACGTAACACATGCGTTAGTTGCTTGGGATGTAAAAAGAAATGAGACGGATCGCCGAGTAAAATATGATTTTTACAAAGCAACTCGTAATGAACTTCCTCCTCCTCTTATTGAGCAATACGAAACATGTCAAAAAATATTAGATGCTCTCTCAATTAAACAGATGTCTCTTGCTCCATATGAGGCAGATGACCTTATTGGCTCTCTCTCTCTTTCATGGACTGTTCAAGAGGAAGGAAAGTGTTACATTTATAGCAATGATAAGGATTTATTTCAGCTATTAAATGAAGATGTAGCTCAAATTGTCGCAGGAAAACGTGGCGATAGTGTTTTTACAATGGACGATTTTCAAACAGAATACGGTATTTCACCTTCTCAATGGGTAGATGTTAAAGCACTGCTTGGCGATAAAAGTGATAATATTCCAGGTTGCCGTGGTGTTGGCGAAAAAGCGGCTCTTCCTCTTATCCAACTTTATGGGTCTATTGACGGCCTTTATGAGAATGTGGAAACGCTCGATAAGAAGTTTAATCGATATAAGAAGAAGCTTTTAGAAGGAAGGGAAACAACTCTTGTGAGTAAAGAACTAGCTCAAATTCTCTGTTCTATTCCTGAACTTCAAGCATTTGATTTTAATACCCTTTCTCTTGATCTTAATGAAACACTTGTATATAAAGAAATGAATAAGGTAGGTATTTTCGCTTCTTTTTAAAAAGCTCCCCTGTATAAGGGGAGCTTTTATATTATGGACGTAAATCCATCATTTCACCAAAATATTGAGAAGCGGTTGTAAAACAGACAAAAGCGCAAAGTTCGCTTATTTCTTTTTCATTAAATGTTTCTTTTAATACTTCAAAAGTTCCCTTCGGTATAGCGCTCCCTACTCTTAAAAAAACGCTCACAAATCCAAGTGCCTTTATCGTTTTTTCATCCTGGATATCTTTTGCTGGTTCTCTTTTAGCTTTGCAATAAAGACAGCCGTTTCCATGGGCAAGTGCTGTTCGCACATGTTCCTTTAAATCTTTTGAAAGAGACATGGTATTTTCAAGTACTTCCCCTAGTTCACTCCACTTTTTCATTACTTCTTTATTATGTCCTAAAAGCTTTTGAAATGAAGTTTCTCCATTTAATGATAGGGATATTGTTGTCATCGTTTCTCTTCCTTCCTGTTTTCAAGTAAATTATGTTACAATTATAGAAAGAAAAAGAACTTTTTCACATTTCAAATGAAACTAAAAAACAAGAAAGAAATTTTATTTGATATAAATTTTGAAGAAGAAGGTTGCGTATGAAAATTGACGAGTTAGATATTAAAATTATGAAAGAACTAAAGAAAAATGCGAGGCTTTCAATACGACAACTTAGTCAAAAAGTCAATTTATCTCCACCGTCTGTAGCTGAAAGAGTTAGAAGACTTGAGGATGAAGAGGTCATTGAACGCTATACTATTGATGTCAATAGAACGAAGCTTGGTTATTCTATTGACTGTATCATTGAAGTTACCGTTAAAAATGGAAAACACGAAGCATTTAAAACATTTATTGAGCAGCATCCTAATACTTTATTCTGCTATCGTATTACAGGAAAGTCCTGTTTTATGGTCATGCTAACTGTGGAAAAGCTTGAACAGATTGAAGATTTTATTAATGATGTGACCTCTTATACAACAACGTTTACAAATATTATTTTTTCAAGCGTAAAACTTCAAAATGAAAGTCTTTTTACTTAGTTCATTAGAAGGAGAAAAGAACAATTTTTAGAAACGTTTATTTGAAAACGGTTTTATTATTATTATAATAGAAGGAGAATAAAAAGCGTTTTGGTTTTATTATAAAGGGGGCATTACCAAAAATGAGTGAATATCCAAAAGAGATAAAAGAACAGTTAGAACATATGGATCGTATGAAGGATACGTTTTTTCGCCATAAAAAAAAGCTTGTTGAAGAATTATGTAGTAAGCTTCCTTACAACATTACTCCGACAAAATATTATATGCTTAAATTTATTTACGAAAAAGAAAAATGCATGGTTGTTGATGTATCCAAAAAACTAGAGTTATCGTCTGGGGCCACAACTATTACTCTTAATCAGCTTGAAGAATATGATTTAATTGAAAGACGGCGTGATAGCCGGGATCGTCGTATTGTTTGGCTAACACTTTCGGAACAAGGAAACGAACTTGTTCGCAACGCTCTAAAAAAGCGTGATGAATTTTGGGGCAAAATGCTTGCGGTTTTAACAGAGGATGAAACAAAGGAATATTTCCGTATTCTTGAAAAAATCGAAAACGGAATTGAAAAAAATTTAGATGGGATAAAAAGATAACAGAAATCATTTTGATCTCTATTATCTTTCTACATCAAAATATGAGTTAGCAGGTCAATTAATAAATACAAAATATGCTACGCTTTCTTGTGTAGTACAAGTCCGTCATATGTATTTTCCATATGATAATCTTTGAAAATAGATACGATTGTGACAAGGCCGATTACAAGAATAAGCGTAATAGCAAGAGCTGTTGTTATATCAGCAAGAGGTGCAATAATAGCAGCCGCAACGGCTGGAGTCATCGTAATACAAAGATCTTTCGGTTTTTGCTGTACGTTTACGAGCGGTGATAGAAGCTTTCCGATCATTCCTTTCACCATAATCGTTTGTTCACCGTGAGATACGGCTTTGTGTAAAGCATGTTTTTCTGCTACTATAATCATAAGTAGAAACCTCCTCTAGTTTGCGTTATTTAGTTTAATATTCGCTACGAAGAGGAGATATCCTGCTTTAAAATGTAAAAAATTTATGAATTTTCAATCACTTCAACAAAAGCCCTTTCTAAAAGGGCTTTTGTTGTTAAGATTTCGTTATATATGTCCAACCATCTTCTTGATACACTTTCTTTTGCTTCATTAACCCCCCAAGCGCACGCTTGAAAGCTCCCTTGCTCATTCCGAACTGTTCTAAAATATCATCTGGATGGCTTTTATCACTATATGGCATCGCACCATTTCGACCTTCCATATAAGCTAAAATTTCTTCTGCGTCATCACTCATTTTATCTTGCTTACGTGGAAAAAGAGATACATTTAAAGTGCCATCTTCTTTTACATCAATAACGCGACCACTTATTCTTTCTCCTAAACGTGGTTCACGTTTACGTTCGCTTTCATGAATAAAACAGCGATATCCCTCTTCTGAAATCATGAAGCTGCCAATTTTCATTAAACGATACACATTTCCTGTAATATCGCTGTTATATGCAGTTTTAGGAGCTTTACGCGCTACTTGTTCCATAATATTTTCTGTCGCAAGACGGCCAAGAAGCCGACCTTTACGATCCGTTTTAATACTTACATATAACCAATCACCAACTTCAGGCCACAAATGTTCAAGCGCTGATAAATCATCAAGGGAAACAAGCAAATCTGTGCTTATGCCAATATCAACAAAAACCCCTAAATGACGTTGAACACCAACAACTTGTGCCCAGCCATAGCGCCCTTTTTGAATGTTTGGTTTCTTCATTGTAGCTGTAATACGTTCTTGTTTATCATGATAAAGGAAGACTTCTACATCTTCGCCAACTTCAATTTCACCAATAATTTCTGATTCATGTAGCAATACATCTTCACTGCCATTTGTTAAAAATACGCCGAATGGTGCTTCACGCTCCACTTCTAGCGTCACAATCGTTCCTGCTTCAATCTTACTCATGCTCTTTCTCTTCCTCCTCAATGGTGCATTTGTTGCTCCTACTAAATCTACCATGATTTAGTATAGATGTATAGATTATTTCAAGAAAGACTCGTTTTAGATTGCGCTAGTTTCTCCTACTTTTATTCTTCAACTCGACATTTTTGCCCTTTTTTCTTGTTTTTCAATGTTGCCTCTTTCATCTTTAAAAACAATATGCTCTCTTGAAAAATGTACAGGAGAAGTGATTCCCGCTGCTGCAGCTAAATTGTATAATCCTTCTCGAAGAGACAAGATATAATTGCATACACGAAATGATTTTTCTTCTACTATAAGGGCTTTCTGCAGTTTAGGATCTGTTGTTGCAACCCCAACAGGACAATTGTTTGTATGACAAACTTGTGCTCTTATACATCCAACCGAAAACATCATGCCGCGAGCAATATTCACAAAATCAGCGCCCATTGCAAGCGCTACTGCAATTTTGTCAGGGGTGAGTAACTTTCCAGAAGCAAATACTTTTACTTTATCTCGGACTCCGTATTTTCGTAGTAAATCATCTACAAGAGGCAAAGCTGTATAAATCGGCAACCCAGCAGCATCAGCAAGTTCTGAATAAGATGCTCCAGTGCCTCCTTCACCTCCATCAATTGTGAAAAAATCTGGACTTCTCCCACTTTTTGCAATATATGCGATAAGCTCTTCAAGTTCTTTTATATTCCCTACAACAAGCTTCACGCCGACCGGCTTTCCGCCAACACTACGGAGCTGTTCAATAAAATCAAGCATTCCTTCTCTACTACTAAACTGTTTGAAACGGTTTGGGCTATCAATCGATTCTCCAGCCTCAACTTGGCGGATTTTAGCAATTTCATCTGTTACTTTTCTGCCATCAACATGACCTCCTCTTGTTTTTGCACCTTGAGCAAGCTTAAGTTCAAATGCTTTCAGTTCTTTTATTTCACTTTTCTTTTTAAACTCTTCCCATGAAAACTCTCCATCTTTCGTTCGCACTCCAAAGAGACCTGGACCAATTTGACAAATAATATCTGCGCCCCCTTTCAAATGATGAGGAGACAATCCACCTTCTCCTGTATTCATCCACGTTCCTCCGGCAAGTTTCAGCCCTTTAGAAAGAGCTGTAATAGCCCGGTCCCCAAGCGATCCATAACTCATTGCCGATTGCCCAACGTTTCCCTTTACATAGAAAGGCTTTTTACATGTATGCTCTCCAATAATTTGCACATCCTCTTCATGAAGAAGATATGGGGAAGCCTCCACCTCTTCTCGATGTTCTTTTCGTCTCAACAAGTTATCTTCGTCTATTTTATAAATTTTTGTTTTTACTTTTTGCTTATTATCAATCTTCAGCTCCTCACGCTGAGCTGGAAATAGAGAATTTGCAATATAGTAACCAGGACGCTCAAACTCACGCTCCGAACCAAAACCAATTAACCTGCTTTTATATTTAGCAGATTTCATTGTTTGCTCATATTCTAACCGTGAAAATGGCTTGCTTTCATTATCATTATGAAATAAATACTGTCTCATTTCAGGACCAATTTTCTCTAAGATGTAGCGTACCTTCCCTAAAACAGGAAAATTCCTTAGCACAGAATGTTCATTCTGCTTTTCATCTCTTATGTAAATCCATAAAAATATGGCTCCTGGGATTAATAATAATAGCAGCAGTGCCCCCACTAGAATTGTAATTGTCCATCCCATTTTTTATCCCCCTCTTTACTTTATAAAAAAGAAGCATGAGAATTCTCATGCCTCTTCTTTTGTTAAAAGAAACGCTTTAAGCTCTTTTTAAGCGGCGGCATTTCTACTTCATGATTTTTAAAGAAATTCTTCAACAAATATTTGGAATAAGAGAAAGCCTGGCTGTATCCAATTTTACCTGGAAGAGGCGGCTCCTCTTTAATGTGAATATCTAGAATAACAGGTTTTGTGGCAAGGGCCGCTTTTTCAAAGGCAGGAGCAAGTTCTTCAAATTCTTCTACTCTATAGCCAATACCTCCTGATACGTCTGCAAATCGAGCAAAATTAAATGGTTGTAGATCAACTGCATAATCAAGGTGACCTCCCACTTCCTGTTCGTATTTAATCATCCCGATCTTTTCATTGTTCAATACAACAACAATAATAGGAAGATTGTATTTTACAGCAGTTAAGAAGTCCTGCATAACCATTGAAAATCCACCATCTCCGCATACAGCGACTGCTTGGCGCTCAGGATACGCCATTTTTGCAGCAATTGCTCCTGGTAACCCACACCCCATTGTAGCAAGCCAACTCGAAATGATAAATTGTTGGTTTGTTACACGGAAATGCCGTGCCATCCACACGGTAACGTTCCCAACATCAACAGATAAAATAGCGTCATCTTCTACGATTTTTTGAAGCTGGGGAATGACTTGATGAGCTGTAATAGGGGTTTCTTCTTTTTGCTCATCTTTTCCAATATGTCTCCACCAATTTTCCATATTTTCTTGGCATTTCTCAAGAAAATGTCGATCTTCTTGAAAATCTCCGTGTGCAGTAAGCCATGGAAGTACTTCCTTTGCATCTCCTACAATTCCTACTGAAACAGGATAGCGTTTTCCGATCTGAGTAGGTTCCATATCGATTTGAATAGCTTTTGCTTTTTCAGGAAGATAATCTCGGTATGGGAAAGATGTACCTATCATGATAAGTAAATCCGTTTCCTCCATTGCCTCATATGCTGGCTTTGTTCCAATTTGACCAAGGTTTCCGAGATTTGAAGGATGCTCGTCGGGAATTACTCCTTTTCCTGGTAGTGTCACAACAACTGGAGCCCCAAATCTTTCTGAAAAGCCCTCCACTTCTTTTCTAGCATGCAGTGCTCCTTTTCCGGCTAGGATAACAGGACGTTTTGCTTCATTTAAATATGTAACAGCTTTCTTTAGATCCTCTCCATTTGGAACAATCTGAGCTTCTCTAAAAACTGATGAGGTATACATTAAACTCTCGTCAATTTCTTGAACAGGGATATCATCTGGAATGGTTAAGACAGCGACCCCTTTTTTAGCATATGCCGTTTTAATTGCTTGATTTAAAAGATCTGGGAGCGTGTCTGCTTTTTGCACCGTTTTATTGAACACGGCTACGTCATCAAACATGCGCTGCAAATTAATTTCCTGAAAATCATCTCTCCCAAGTTTTTCAGTTGATACTTGTCCAGCAAGAACGAGCATTGGAACGCTATCTGATGCTGCATCATACATCCCATTTAAAAGATGAACTGCTCCAGGACCTGCAATTGATAAACATACTCCTATTTTCCCTGTGATTTTTGCGTAGCTTGAAGCGGCTAGAGATGCTGCTTCCTCGTGGCGGACTCCAATAAATTTAATTTGCTCTTTTGCTTTTCTTAACTCCTCCATTACATTGTTGATAGAATCTCCTGGAAGACCATATATATGATCAATATTCCATTCTTGTAGTGAACGAATTAACGCTTGACCAGCCGTTGTTTTAGCCATAATGTAGTTCCTCCTTTTTTAGGTAAATATTCCACGCTGTCTAAAATTCAAACATTCTTAAATAAAAAAGCTTCACATAGTGAAACTTTTTATCTCTCTATTCGTTTGTAACTATGTGTCTTTGTTGTTCTCTTTCATCAACGTGGATTACGATTACTTTACAAGGAGATGGAAGACTTATGTCAAAAGAATCTTTTTTACAAATGAATACGGTTTTTATTAGTATATTAGTAGAGGCCCTACCATTCGTCGTTCTTGGCGTTATTATCTCGGGCGTGATTCAAATGTTCATTACAGAAAATATGCTAGCTAAAATTATTCCTAAGAATCGTTTTCTCTCTGTTATAGTGACCTCTGTACTTGGAAGCCTTTTTCCTGCTTGCGAGTGCGGCATTGTCCCTATTACAAGACGACTTATCGGAAAAGGAGTTCCTCTTCATGGAGCTACAAGCTTTATGCTAACAGGACCTGTTATCAACCCTGTTGTGATTTTCTCTACATATGTAGCTTTCGGAAATGATTGGAAGATGGTTGGCTATCGGTGCATTTTATCCTTTATTGTAGCTCTTTTTGCTGGTTGGATTATCTCCCTTCAATTTAAGGACGGGCAGCTACGCAACGAGGCTACACACCATCATCATGACCATTCTCTTGCTTTTTCAAAGAAGTTTGGGGATATGGTACGTCACACATTAGATGAATTTTTCTCAGTTGGTAAATTTTTTATCATTGGAGCCTTAATTGCGGCAGCGATGCAAACATTTGTTAAAACATCCACACTTCTTTCTTTAGGAGATGGGCCTATTATGTCTATTATAATAATGATGGCACTCGCTTTCGTTCTTTCTCTTTGCTCATCAGCTGATGCTTTTGTTGCTTCATCTTTCCGAAGCACGTTCAGTAATGGTTCACTTGTTGCATTCTTAGTATTTGGTCCAATGTTTGATATTAAAAATATGCTTGTTATGCTCGGAACTTTTAAGTCTAAACTCGTATTTTTCCTACTCTTTTACGTTACGATTTTTGTCTTTTTAGGAGCACTTATTATTTCTTATTTGTAAAGGAGGAGACAAAGTGGTACGCATTTTAATCTTAATTGGCTTTAGTTTTATTTTTATGCACCTTCATGCTACAGGAACAATTAATAAATATATTAATATGAAATATAGCTATATCTCATTTAGTACGATATTTATCTTTATTTTACTAACCATTGCTCAAGTTTATTTTTACGTAAAAGATGGCGATAAGAAAAATCATGATGATCATGATCATGAACATGATCATTCATGCAGCTGTGGCCATGATCACAGTCATGATGAAGATAAATGGTACAAAAAGCTCATTGTGTATCCAATTATGATTTTCCCTCTCGTTGCTGTTATGTGCTTCCCAATTGCAACTCTTGATTCAAAAATGGTTGAAGCAAAAGGGTTTCACTTTCCTATTCTAGAAGGTGATGATGCGTCAAGTAACCATCAAATTTTGCAACCTGATACGAGCACATATTACGGAGCAGAAGATTACGACAAATTAATGGATAAATCAAAGAAACAGTATGAAAAGAAAAACTCCATTATTCTAAATGACGACAATTATTTAAAGGGAATGGAAACTATCTATAACTTCCCTGGAGAGTTCACAGGAAAAACGGTATCACTAACCGGTTTTTCTTATAATAGTGATGACTTGAAGAAGAATGAAGTTTTTCTATTTAGATTCGGAATCATTCACTGTGTAGCAGATTCAGGTGTCTATGGGATGCTCATTCAATTCCCAGACGATATGGACTTAGAAAATGACGAATGGCTACGTGTAAGCGGAGAACTAGATACAATGTATTATCAACCATTCAAAAAAACAATTCCTGTTTTAAAAGTGAAAAAGTACGAGAAAATAAGCGAACCAGAAGATACTTATGTTTATCGTCAATACTAATAAAAAAAGCCGCTTAATGCGGCTTTTTCATTAGGCAATTGTCTATTTTTTATAGGACAAATCCCCGAATTTTATCTTTCGTATATATTATAAGAGACTTGTAAAAGGAGGTAATACATGTGCATCATCACTCTTACTTTCCTCGTTATTATCAAAGAAACTATAAGCCGAACGACAAAAATGAACAAAATCATTCTTCATCACATCATGAAAATTTTGCCCATCCTACCGCTCCCCCATTTCCATATGGAGAAGGTAATTATGAACAAAATTATTCTTTGCCACATCATAAAAATTTTGCCCACCATACTGCTCCCCCATTTCCGCATGGAGAAGGTAGTTTAGAATATCGTTTGAATTATCTTTCTTACCAAGTTCAGCAACTTATTGAGCAAAACAAACAGCTCCTTGAGCGTTTAGATCGAAAAGCTCCTGAACAAAGTCAAACGGTCACAGCGCCAAGTGGAGGCGGATCTATTATTGTCCGGATGTAAACACTAGAGTGGAAGGTCTTCCTCTTAAAGGAGTCCTTCATTGATAAAAATTGGACAAGTTTAAGTGAATTTCGCCCCCAAAAAAGCTCCTGCTATTTGGCAGGAGCTTCTACGTTTTTTCCCTATCCGTGCTTTCGTTCCGTATCCTCTTCCATTTCTTCATTTAATTCTTTAATTAAGAAAGAGACTTGAAGAATTTGATGATTTTCAATTTCTACTACTTCAAAACGGTATTGCTCATCTTCAACAACAGGATTCTCATCTGGGGTTGAAGCCATCTTTACTTGCATCCATCCCCCAATTGTATCAACGTTCTCTCGCTGATCAAACGTCATTCCGAATCGCTCTTCTAAATCATCTAAAAGAACGCGTCCATTTAAAAGGTAGTAGCCCTGTTCTTGTTCTACTACGTCTGGAATTTCATCAGTATCAAATTCGTCTTGGATGTCACCTACAATTTCTTCTAATATATCCTCCATCGAAATAATTCCTGACGTTCCTCCATATTCATCCATAACAACGGCAATATGAATGTGTTCTTTTTTCATCTTCACTAACACATCTTGCAAACGTGTTGATTCATGAATAAAAGGAATCGGATGGATATGTTTTTTCATATTTAATGATCGTCCAAGCACAAGGTTTGTGACCATTTCCTTAGCATTTACAACACCAATAATTTTGTCTTTATCTCCTTCTTCTGTTACAGGGTAACGTGTAAAGTGGTTTTCATCAATAATTTGTAAAAGCTCTTCCTTTTCCATCTCCTGATCAAAAACAATCATTCTTGTTCTTGGTACCATAATATCTTTTGCAACCCTTTCATCAAATGAAAGGATGTTTTGCATATATGAAAGCTCTGTTTGATTGATTTCTCCACTTTGATAACTCTGCGTCATAATAATTTTAAGCTCTTCTTCTGAGTGTGCTTGTTCATGACCGGCAGGCTTTACCCCAAATATGCGAAGGATAATGCGCGCTGAGCCGTTTAAAAGCCAAATGAGAGGAAATAAAATTTTCCCAAATAGCACAAGCGGCTGAGCTAACAAAAGTGTAACTCTCTCAGTATACTGAATAGCCAATGTTTTCGGAGCAAGTTCTCCTAAGACAACATGTAAAAACGTCATAATACCTAATGCAAGCGCGTAAGAAACAACTGTTGTCCAAGCTGTAGGAATGCCCAATTCATGAAATGCAGGGTGCAAAAGTCGCTCTACAGTAGGTTCTCCGAGCGTCCCAAGACCTAAAGCTGTCACTGTGATTCCGAGCTGACAAGCTGAAAGGTAATAATCCAAATTGGTTACTAGTTTCTTTACAGCAACCGCTTTTTTATTTCCTTCTGAGATAAGCTGCTCAATTCGCGACATTCTTACTTTTACAACAGCAAATTCGGCCCCTACAAAAAAGGCTGTCAATACTATTAAAAGAGCTACTAATATTAAATTAATGATAATGGTCGTGTCCAACTTATCCCCTCTAAAAAGAGGGAATCACCTCCGCTATAAAAATTATTTATATCTACCCGTAGAGTGATGACCATGAGATAGGTACTCAAGCCAAAATGGTCCTTTGTTTTCAATTAATACGGTTACATTCTTCTGACTAATCGTTCTCCATAGCGCCTTCCCAACGTCTTCACCCCCTTTTTATTAGCTTATATTTTAGCATATATTAACTTCTATGTATATTTATTATTCCGGAACCGTTTTTTACTTTTTTCACTATGTTTTACAACACATTTGTAAAATGCAGAAGAAGCACAGCTCCTCCTAAAACGACACATGATACATGCCCTTCCCTTTTTTCTTTTTTAAACTCTGTTATGTTATTGAAGATAAGTGACAGAGACATAGCTACTAGCATCCAAGAAACAACGTTAAAATTCTCAGTATCCCCCTTTTTTTCCATAATGAGTATAGTTAAAGCCAATATGATGGTGAAAATAGAAAAAACTATACCACCTGCTTTACATAAGCGATCCATCTTTCCATCCCTTTCTCAAAACTTCTCCTTTTCTTCTTTTTTCAAAAAGTTTACGAAATATATGCCTTCCCTTTATTTTAACATATAGTAAAGATTTACAAAAAGCATAGAAAAAATATTCAGCAAATTTAAATTAGTTAATATCTTCCGTTAATTATCATTTTTTACCTTATATATTACACTTTCGTTACATTTTTATTGCAAATGTAAATAAAGTCTATTATACTCACAAATAGAGAAAAAAATTTAGGAGTTTTTGAGATGAAGAAAAAAGGGGTTATTGTTTTATCTTGTTTATTCTTAGTGTTTATTGTCGGATTTGCTTCATATCTCTTCTATAAGAAAGAAAATACAAAAGAAGCTCCACAAGCTCTTGTAACAGAAAAGGAATACACGCCAATCTATTCTGTTCCTTCTCCTTACACAGAAAGAGAAGTTAAAGGGTATTTAACGAAAGATACTGAGTATCGCAACTATATAGCGTTTAACCAAGACTGGTGGCGAGTTGCTGTTGGAAACGATGTTGGCTATGTTCCACGCAAGGAAACGAAAATAGCGAGTGCAACAGCTGTCAAAAATCAGTCGTTAACGAGCGCTTTTGAGGGAGAAACATTTTTAGTAAAAAAAGCAACGCCGATTTATCGCTCAATGTCTAAAACGTCTAAAAAAATTGGAGAATTTGATCAGCGTACTCAAATTGAAGCAAAAGATACAGATAAAGATTGGATGGAAGTGAACGTTGGCGGTCTTATCGGTTACATTCCAAAAGATAGTGTTGAAAAACAAAATGGCGTTCCTGTTCTTATGTATCATCACCTTTTAAAAGATGAGGAGAATCATAACTTCAGAGGTGTTTCAACAACTATCACTCCTGAAGCCTTTGATGAGCAAATGAAGTGGCTTCATGACAATGGCTATACGGCTATTACGCTCAAAGAATTAGAGCCTTACATACAAGGAAAAAAAGCGTTACCTGAAAAATCTGTTGTTATTACGTTTGATGATGGGATTATTTCTTCGAGAGATTATGCTTATCCTATTCTTAAAAAATATGGATTTAAAGCAGAAAACTTCATTATTACAGGTAGAATTCCAAAGGAAAGTAAACCATTCAATCCAGATCGATTAGACTTTTTAAGCTATCAAGATATGGAGAAAATGAAGGATGTATTCTCGTTTGGTTCTCACACAAACGCACTCCATTCAATGAATGAGGAGAATAAACGCGGGATGATTACCCAACTTCCTTATGAGCAAGTGTTAGCAGACTTCAACCAAAGTAGACAAGCACTTCCAGCACACTCTTCATATTTCGCTTATCCTTTTGGACATTTAAATGAGACATCTGTTCAAGCTGTCAAAGATGCAGGATTCACTCTAGCCTTTACAACCCAAAAAGGCTATGTCTTTCCTGGGGATAACCCACTGTTGCTTAACCGTTTTGGTATTGGACCAGACATAACATTGGAAAAGTTTCAAGAGATTTTCAAATAAAAAAGATTCAGCATAACTGCTGAATCTTTTTTTATTATCCAAACTGTGCTTGGTGAAGACGGCTATATATTCCTTCTTCTCCCAGCAATTTATCATGTGTTCCTTGTTCTGTTATACCACTTTTTGTGACAACCATAATGCGATCGGCATTTTTGATTGTAGCAAGACGATGAGCAATAACAAGGGTTGTGCGCCCTTTTGAAAGCTCATTTAACGCTTGTTGGATGGCAACTTCTGTTTCCGTATCAAGAGCAGAAGTTGCTTCATCTAAAATTAAAATTGGTGGGTTTTTAAGAAAAATTCGTGCAATAGCAAGGCGTTGTTTTTGACCGCCAGAAAGTTTGACTCCTCGCTCTCCAATAATCGTGTCAAGTCCGTCAGGCTGATTTGAAATAAAGTCAGACAGCTGGGCTTTACGAGCTGCTTCCTCTATCTCTTCCTCTGTTGCGTCTAATTTACCATAGCTTAAATTCTCCCGAATCGTACCTGAAAAAAGGAAAACATCTTGCTGAACAATGCCAATTTGGCTACGCAGTGATTGAAGAGTAAAGTCCCGAATGTCTACGCCATCAATTGTAATTTGCCCTTCTTCAATCTCATAAAAACGAGGAAGCAAGCTGCACAAAGTTGTTTTTCCTGCTCCTGATGGACCTACAAACGCAACTGTCTCACCCTCTTTAATAGAAAGGGTTAGTCCATTTAAGACTCTTTCCATATTTTTGTATCGAAATGCAACGTTTTCGTAACGGATTTCTCCTTTTACCGTCATATCTTTAGCGTGCGCTGCATCAACGATATCAGGATGTGTATCCATGATTTCAGTATAACGCTTGAACCCGGCAATTCCTTTTGGATAACTTTCGATTACCGCATTAATTTTTTGGATTGGTCCTATTAAAATATTAGAAAGGAGAAGAAACGCAACAAACTCTCCATATGTAAGCTGACCTTTTATAACGAAAAGCGTCCCAAACAAAAGCGTAAAGAGGGTTACAGTGCGCATAAGCATGTAGTTGGCCATAATATTTTGAGCCATAATTTTATAAGATTGAAGCTTTGTTTGGCGATAGCGTTCATTGTTTATTTCAAAGCGTTTTTGTTCATGTTCTTCATTTGCAAATGCTTTTACAACGCGAATGCCTCCAATGCTATCCTCTACGCGGGCATTAATATCCCCTACATCACTAAACATTTTACGAAATGTTTTTGTCATCTTTTTGTTAAAGTGAACCGCACAAATCATTAAAAGTGGGATAACGATAAAAGAAAGTACAGCAAGTTTCCAATTAATTGTAAGCATAATTCCAAATGCGCCTAGAAGCGTCATAATAGCGACAAATACATCCTCAGGCCCATGATGAGCAACTTCCCCGATCTCTTCTAGATCTTTTGTCAGCCGTGAAATCGAATGTCCTGTTTTGTTTTCGTCATAGTAGCTAAAAGAGAGCTTTTGCATGTGACCAAAAAGCTTTCTTCTCATATCTGTTTCGATATTAATACCAAGTTTATGTCCCCAAAAAGTTACAATGTACTGAAGACCTGTATTAAGAAGATAAATAACCAAAAGACCTAAACATGCCAATGAGATAACAGTCCAGTTTTCCATAGGAAGTAAACGATCAATCACTTCATTTACAGCAATCGGAAAAGCAAGCTCTAAAATCCCAACAAAAACAGCACATGAAAAATCAAGGATGAAAAGTTTTTTATATGGTTTATAATATGAAAAAAAACGTTTTAACACCTTTTTCCTCCCTTATCATTATAGTATAACTCCATACAATGATAATGATTATCATTGTGTTTTACAAGCTTTTTTTTACCTCTTTTCTCCCCCTTATCTTGAATTCCTTTTCATTTGTGCCTATCATAAAGAGTAGCTTTTCTATTTTACATATTTTGAAAGGAGGATTTTTTTATGGGAACTACTGTTGCTGCACCAAAACCGGATAGCATAGAAAAAATAACAGTGTACAACATTTTATTTATTATTGGACTTTGTCATTTATTAAATGATGCCTTACAAGCTGTTATCCCTGCTATGTTTCCAATTTTAGAAAGATCAATGGGATTGACATTCACACAACTTGGACTTATTTCTTTTACCCTTAACATGGTTTCTTCTGTCATGCAGCCTGTTGTAGGGCTTTATACAGACAAGAAACCAATCCCTTATGCTCTGCCACTTGGGCTTACAAGCAGTATGCTTGGCATGTTTTTTCTTGCTTTTGCTCCTTCATTTGAAACTATTTTACTTTGTGTATTTTTTATCGGGCTTGGATCTGCAGTTTTTCATCCAGAAGGTTCGCGTGTAGCCTACATGGCAGCTGGAAATAGACGCGGGCTTGCTCAATCTATTTATCAAGTCGGAGGAAATTCAGGGCAAGCGCTTGCTCCTTTAATGACAGCGCTTGTGCTAGCAAAGCTTGGGCAAGGGGGAGCTGCTTGGTTTACAATCTTCGGCGGGGTGGCCGTTGCTCTACTTTTTTATATTGCTAGATGGTATAGTTCACGCCTTGTTATGTATACGCCGAAGAAGCGAAAAGCAGAGCGCCAGATGAATGTAGAATCCAAAAAAGCAATTAAAGGCGCATTACTTATCATTATTTTTCTCATCTTTGCCCGTTCTTGGTATATTAGTGCCATTTCTAATTTTTATGCTTTTTATACGATTCAAAACTATGAAGCAAGCATCTCTGAATCTCAAAGCTATATTTTTCTTTTTCTTCTCATGGGAGCTGTTGGGACATTTTTAGGCGGACCTCTTGCAGATCGTTTTGGCAAAAGAAACGTTATATTATTTTCAATGCTTGGAACCGTTCCATTCTCACTTTCCTTACCATATGTCAGTCCGCTCTTAGCTTACGTTTTTCTAGCTCTCATTGGGCTCGTTTTAATGTCCAGTTTTTCTGTAACTGTTGTATATGCACAAGAACTTGTGCCAGGAAAAATTGGTACAATGTCTGGATTAACCGTTGGATTGGCATTTGGAATGGGAGCTATTGGTGGCGTTGCTTTAGGGTTTTTCATTGATAAAATAGGTCTCAATCCAACGATTATTAGCGTCGGTTTCCTCCCTATCCTTGGATTTTTAACGTTTCTTCTTCCAAAAGATGAACGGATCCAAGAGTGGTATAAATAAAGGTCACGTACGGCTTTGATTTATGATATGATGAAAAAAAAGCTAAGGAGAAACTTGTATGAGACCTTTACAAATATCGGCTGAAACAGCTCAAAAACTAGCACAGTCGCTAAATATGCCGCTTGAGCAAATTATGCATATGCCACAGCATATCCTACTTGCAAAGCTTGCGGAAATGCAAAAAGAAGAACAATAAAAACAAAAGGCAGAAGAAATTCTTCTGCCTTTTATAATACTATCTTTTTTTAGATTGCTGCTTTTCTTCCAATAAATCAATAAAGCGATGAATCTTCTCGCTTGTTTGTTTCACATCGCTTTCTTTTTCTGAAGACGTCATTTCCTCTATCATATTTGAAAGCTGCTCTCGTTCTTGTTCTGTTAGCATCGTCCAATCTGCCACTGTATCCCTCCTGATATCTTTTCCTTTGAAAATAGATTGTTTTTCTCTCTTTATAGCAAACTTTTCTTTCTAGATCCTCTTCCAATAGATGGTTCTTTCCCGCTTATAAAGTGCTTTTTCCCCATCTTTCCTATTGTACAAATGTCATCTTAGGAGAGCAAAATAAATTTTTTTAATAGAAAAGGTTTATTCTATGAAAGATTCGGTTATTACTGATAACAGGTTATCATAAAAACATATCATGCTTCATGTATAACCAGACTAATTTTTTATTTTAAACAATTTCTCTTGTGTAGAAGAGATGATGCTTGTAAAATGTTTCATATAAAGGATATTTCTACACAAAAGCTAAAATGAAGAGGTGTTTAGTGTGAATAAAACAGATTTAATTAATGCAGTAGCTGAAAAAGCGGAACTAAGCAAAAAAGATGCAACAAAAGCTCTTGATGCTTTGTTTGACACAATTTCATCAACATTATCAAAAGAAGAAAAAATCCAGCTCATTGGATTCGGTACATTTGAAGTACGTGAGCGCTCAGCTCGTACAGGCCGTAATCCACAAACAGGAGAAGAAATTCAAATCCCAGCTTCAAAAGTACCTGCCTTTAAAGCAGGGAAAGAGTTAAAAGAAGCTGTTAAGTAAACAAAAAATGTCACTACAAAGGAGTCGCCTTCTCAATGAGAAGGCGACTTTTTTTCATACATAATCTATACGTTCCATGCCCCAGAAGCAATATGTTCGACATATCCACCAACTTCGATATAAAATTTCTCATCCTTTTTTACTTTTACAAACAAAAGAGAAGGTCTCCCTATCTCATACCCTTGTTCGACCGTCATAGATATAGAGCTTTCCCTAAAATAGTTGTGGTAGATGCAGTAGGCACCAAGACAGCCATTAGCACTTCCTGTCGCTGGATCTTCCGGGACTCCATAGTAAGAGCAAAAATCACGAGCATGCAGCGTATTCCCTTCTACTGTTTCAGGACAAAATACCATGATTGCTTTTGCTTCTCTATCTTTTATCATTTCAAAATAAGCTCTTTCATTCACAACAATGTTTTTAACGGTTTGTAGTGTTTTGATAGGAGCAATAATGACAGGCAGTCCTGTTGAAACTTCTTGAACAGGATATGTATCACAAAGCTCTTCTGTCCCTATATTTAAAACAGCAGCAGCTTCTTCTTTTTCAATCGTTTTCCCGAATGTTGGTTCATTTTGGAGCATAAAAACTTTTCCGTCTTCTTCAAATGTAACTGAAATTGGGCCAATCTTATAACGTAAGGTAATATTTTTCACATCTGCTTCCAATAAATGTTGTCTAATAATATGTGCTGTTCCTAACGTGGGATGCCCTGCAAATGGAACCTCTTCTGTTGGCGTAAAAATCCTTACATCCCACGCTCCGTCCCTTTCTTTATCATCCAAAAGAAAGGTTGTTTCAGAGAAATTCACTTCTTTTGCAATCTTCTGCATCTCTTCCGTTGATAAATGATGAGCATTTTCAAAAACAGCAAGCTGATTTCCACTGTAGCGCCCTTTTGAAAACACATCAACAATATGAAATTTAATGGTCATTACACGCCCCCCTTTTTATAAATTTTACCATATCCTATTAAAATATAAATTCTTATTTGTTAGTTTTCGTGTTTCATACTTTAGGTTACTGTTATTACTAATTACAATAAGAACGTCAGCAACTTATAAAAAGAGCTAATCTCCCAGCTCTATATCAGAAATTAGCTCTTTTTATTATTTTAACTTCCTTGATTGTAGGCAAGACAAGTTTTGTTAAACAAACGTTCGTACACTTTTATTTCGACTAAATTTATAGATAGCAATCAAAAAGAAAGCAATCCCAAATGAAAACAGCACAATAAAATTCATATACAAATCTTCTAATCCTTTTCCTTCTTGAAATTTTGTAATCGTTTCTAACACCCATTTTTGTGGCAGGAAGTCAGCAAGTTTCTGGATGGAATCTGGCATAACTTCAATAGGCCAAAAGCAGCCTGATAGCATGCATGTAGGAATAAGTACGGCATTTTGTAAAGCAGGTGCTGCAGAAGTTGAATTCACAAAAGAGATGAGCGCTAATGAGAGCCCAACGGATACAAAAGAAAATAAGAACATGAGAGAAAAAAGTTGCCAAGACGCCAGCCCGTAATCAATGTGAAAAACAACTTTCATAACTGTTAATGTTAAGATAACCTGTACGCTCATCACAATCATATTTACAATAATGTTTGCTGCTACATACTGTCTTGCTGTAATAGGAGCTGCCGTAATTCTATAATAAGTTCTTGTCTCTTTCTCTTTTAAAATAAGCAGTGATAATGACATAGCAAAGGATAACATGATGACAATTAGAAAACCAATGGAACTGTACGTCATTTGCTTATACTGAGAGGTGTTTTCAAGTGTGCCGGCTGTTACACTAACTTCAGAGTTCTGATAGCGGTTATAAACAAGCTGAAACTCTTCATCCCCCTCTGTTCCATGCGCAATTGAAGCCACATTATCAATATAACTGGCAAGATAGCTTTTTACAAAAGCCGTTGCTTCTTCTCCTTTAAGGGATACAAGCTCAATCCCTTCTGGTTTTCCTCTTTTAACACTTTCCTCAAATCCGCTATTAAAAATAATAATAAGATCTTTTTCTCCTGCTGTTAGAGATTCCTCTTGTTGTTTAATTGAAATTTTTTCAACATTCATATTTTCTAATCCTTTTAAAAAAGAGAAAGTGTCTTTTGTGAGTCCACTTTTATCTTCATCAACAACGCCAATTCGGATGTCCGGATTGTCACTTCCATGTATAACTGTTGATAAAATAATTCCTGCAAGCGGAATGAATAAATATAAAAGAAGACCTCCTTTCATATTTAACAAGCTTTTTATAATATTTTTTATAATCCATCCTGTTTCTTTCACTTATAGTCCCTCCCGTCTCTGCAGAGCAAAAGTAGTGATTAAAATACATAGTAAAGCGATCCCAATGTTACCAAAGAGAACGGAGAGAGCTGTGTCAAAACTTCCCGCATATATAACATCTAATATTCCTTTATTTGCCCAATGAAGCGGAGAAAGATTTACGATAAGGTGCAAAAATGTGCCCTCTTCTGCTGTGAAAGGAAAATAGGCGCCTCCAAAAAAGTTAGCGAGCTGTACAAAAACAATGGAAATAACGCTTGTTGTTTGAGGAGTTTTAGCAATATAGCTAATACAAATTCCTAAGCTGACAGCTAGAAATACTTCCGTAGCTAAAAGGAGGAAAATAAGGAAGAGATGATCCCCCCAATTTGCTTTAAAAACGTATTTACTAAATAAAATAACTGCTAAGAGAAACATCATATTCACCACTAAATTCCCTAAAACCTTGCCAACGAAAATTTCAAACTTGCTAATTGGTGAAGATAGAAGTCTGTCACTCGTATGAAGCACTGTTTCTCCTCTTAAAAGATGAAAACTATGAAACAAGCTAAAAAATGCTGTCATTGTTGTCATCACAACAGCGTAGTAATCCATCGAATTTGGCTTATCAGGTGAGTTTAGTGACCTTTCTTTCATGTAGTCACTGTTGCTTGCTGTTATAGCTTCTTCTATTCCTTTAGGATTTATTTTAGTTACTTCATATACAGCATTATATCGATCTACGAAATTTTGCATAATAGCTTGAACAACGCTTTGTTCAACAGAGGCAGCGCTATTTTTATAAATTTTTACCTCTTTTGAGTGAAGTTCAATATAAGCTGTATATTCTCCCTTCCTTATCGCTTCTTTTCCATCTAACTTTCCTTTTGCTTCTTTAAAAGATAGATCATTTTCTTTCTCCATTTCTTTTATAAAACTTTTAAAACTTTCGGTGAATTCACTGTCTCCTTTATTTTTATATAAAATGTTCACATTATTAATAGACACATCTTTTGCAAACGCTCCAGAAAGAGCTGTTCCTAAAATAAACATAAGACCAATTGGAAGAGCGAGATAAAACAGAAACGTTTGTTTATCTCGACAGTAGCTTTTTATTTCCTTTACCATCAGATTGATGATCCTCATAAATTCTCCCTCCTTTCCTAGTCTCTTAGATTACGTCCTGTTAATGTTAAAAATACCGTTTCTAAATTAGGTGCTTTTTCTTCCAACGAACTTATTTCCACTTCTGCTTTCAGTAAAGTTTGGATAATTTTATTCAAGTTTTGAATTTCTACATCTGAATAAATTTTAATTATATTTCCTTCAACGCTTGCACGCTTTACCCCAGCAATTTCTTCTATAGATTCACAATTAACATACAAGGGATCTTTTACTTCAACCCAGAGCTCTTTTACATCTGTAATCAGTGACTTAAGATTTTCTTTTGATCCTTTTGCAATAATTTTGCCATGATCAACAATCGCAATGTTCGTACAGAGTGCTTCTACTTCTTCCATATAGTGACTTGTGTAAATGATGGTAGAACCTATTTCATTAAGCTTTTTGACTGACTCCAAAATATGCTTACGAGACTGAGGATCAATACCAACCGTTGGTTCATCCATAATTAACAGCTTTGGTCGATGCGCAATTGCACATGCAATATTCAGACGGCGTTTCATTCCTCCTGAGAAACTTTTTGGAAAACTTTTTGCTTTATCTATAAGCCCTACAAACTCTAAAGCTTCTTCAACACGCTGTTTTAACAAACTTCCTCTTAGTCCATAAAGTCCAGCGAAGAATTTAATATTTTCACTTGCTGTGAGATTTTCATAAATGGCAATATCTTGCGGAACAATTCCAATATTCATTTTGGCAAACTTCCGGTGTTTAGTAATGCTTTTTCCTAAAATCTCAATTTCACCTTCTGTAATTTGCAACAAGCTTGCTATCATATTAATCGTTGTACTTTTCCCAGCTCCATTTGCTCCAAGCAAACCAAAAATCTCACCTTTTTGGATTGATAAAGACATATTATCAACAGCGATAAAGTCATTAAATTTTCTTGTAACATTTCTCAATTCTAAAACGTTCATACCGTCACCCTTTCAGTTCCTTATCTTTTCTCATTGTAAATAAAAAACATGAACTTCCGTAGTGCAGAAGTTCATGTTTTTTAGATGAGAATATTCATTATTTTTAGGAAGAAACACATTTAAGATGATAAAAGGAGCAGCGTTGTAACAGAAAAGCCGTTTGATCCATCTACAATAATCTGTCCGTTTAAAGATGCAGCACGTTCTTCCATTCCTATAATCCCCATTCCTTTTATTACTTTCTCTGCTCCTGTTCCATTGTCTTTTATCTGAGCCTTAACCACTTTATTTAACACAGCTACTTCAACTGTAATCTCACTTGCATTGCTATACTTTAGAGAATTTGTAAGTCCCTCCGCAATATTTTCATACACAACCTTCCAATAGATTGGTCCCATTTTATCTAAATCTCCGCTATACAAAAAAGAGGTAGAAACGTTCGTTCGAACGATAAACTCATTAATAAGCGTTTTAAGCTGATTTACGCCCATTTGTTCTGAGGGAGGTTTAATTTTTTTTAACGTCAACCTGATACTTTCAATTCCTTCACTGGAAATATTAATAGCATTTTGCAAAAGCTCTTTTGCTTTTTTTTCATCACGTCCTAGAAGCTGTTTTGAGGCTTCCATCTGAATTAAAGCTCCTGTCATGGCATGCCCGATTTTATCATGAATTTCTTGAGAAAGACGATTGCGTTCTTCAAGCTTAAACATATACTGAGATTGCTTTTTCCATTCCTCTTTTTCATGAAGATTTCGCTTTGTATTATGAAGGTCCTTGCGAAGATTTAATTCTTTTTGTTCCAAGAAAACAATTCTACTTGAATAACGAGCTAATATTGTAAACGTCAAAAACGTAAAGACAGTTACAAATCCGTATAAAATTTGCACATAATAAGGGAGAAAAAAGAGAACAATAAGAGCAGCAGGCATCCCCCATGATAGTCTTTTCCCCTGATAAAAAAGAAGTTCGTATATGTTTAACGGAAGAAGTAAAAGAAAGAAGATATGAAGCAATATAGCACTCATAGCAAGCACTGTGAGAGATAAAAGCAATACAACAAGCTTCACGTTTCTTTTCTTCATAATATAAAGTAAAACATTGCAACAAACATAAAGTAAAAGTGAACATACTACCCATGGAACTTTTTCTCCGGCCTCATTTACATACTGAAGCATAAAGTATAAGAGTAGTACCGCTTTACTGTATAAAACCCATTCTTCCATTAGCTGTTCTTTTCTAACCATTAATCTACTTTCCCTGTTAAATAATAGATGGCAATTTTTGTGCGGTGTCCTAAATTACCCTTTGATAAAATTGTACTCACATAATTTGCGATTGTTCCCTCTGACATAAACAGCTTTGCCGCGATTTCTTTATTAGAAAGTCCTTTCGCAATAAGAGACATCACCATAATTTCTCTTTCTGTAAAAAGATTTTTATCAATTCTTACCTCTTCTTTAGCAGGCTGCAAGTTTGATTTAATTTTATCAAGTACAACATCTTGCATAACGGTGTGGCCCATATAAACACTTTTGATAGCATCCCGGATTCGCTCGGGATCGTTGTTTTTTAGTAAGTAACCACGCGCCCCGTTCCTTATTGCATCCAATACATATTCATCATCGTCAAACGTTGTGAGAATAAGCGGTTTTACGTTCGTTTTCTCGCTCAAAATCTTTGTTGCTTCAACTCCATTCATATTAGGCATACGAATATCTAACAGAGCTACATCAGGAGAATGATGTTCACAATATGCTACAGCTTCTTCTCCATCTACAAAAAGACCTACGACATCAAATTCTTCATATGTACTCAAAATAATTTTCATTCCTTCGCGGACGAATGAGTTATCATCTGCAATAATCACCTTAATTTTCTCCATTTATTCCCCCACTTTTATGCATTTAAGTATTTTTTTGTTTATTATAACACGGTGCTTTATTGTTCATTTTACAAAGTCTTGTTATTTTTTTAAGATTCTTCGTACATATTAGAAGTAAAACCTCATCATTATAGAGTTATTTTCCATTGCATTCACTATTACAAAGTTTTTCATTTTGATTACAAAGTGCAAAAATAAAGCTCAAAGGTTTCTTTTTCTATCGATATGCTTTACAATGCCCACTAGATACTTTTTTAGAAAAGATATCTATTTTTGTTTCAGAAAGGAGAAAGTCATGAAGAAATTCACGTATCCTCTTATCGCAGGATTATTAGCCGTTACGCTCACTGCATGTGGTTCAAACGATGACAATGCAAGCGATAAATCAAAAGATACTCAAACTGAACAGCAAACAAGTAAAAAAGACCAAGAAAAACAAATGAAAGAAATGCAAGAAAAGCTTGCTAAACAAAAAGTAGATGAGAAAAAAGTAGTTGCAACAGTTAACGGACAAAAAATACTTGGAAGCGACTATAATATGGCTCTCTCTACTTCTCAAAGTCAAATGCAACAATATGGACAAGATCCAACTTCAAAAGAAGCTGCTAAACAAATAAAGAAACAAACGTTAGATGGTCTAGTCAACCAAGAATTGATTTCTCAAGATGCTGCTAAAAAAGGCTATAAAGCAACAAACGAAGAAATTCAAAAAGAGCTTGATGAAGTTAAAAAACCTTATAAAACAGATAAAGAGTTCAATAAAGCATTAAAAGAAGCTGATTTAAGTTTAGATGACTTGAAGGCTCAAATTAGTGACGTTGTTCAAACGAACAAATATGTGGAAAAAGAAATCCCTAAAGGAACAGTAACAGACAAACAGATTCAAGATACTTATGATCAACAAGTACAACAGCTGAAGCAAAGCGATAGTAAACAACAGCAAGAAGTTCCAAAATTAGAGGATGTAAAACCTCAAATTAAACAAAGCCTTGAAGAACAAAATCAGCAAGAAAACTTGATGAACAAAGTAAACGAACTGAAAAAAGATGGAAAAGTAGATGTTAAGATATAAAAACCAGCCTAACGGCTGGTTTTTTTATAATTTTCGGCTTATGGAGTTTTTCTTAAAACGAATGTTTCCTTTGTTTTCAACAAACTTAATATCGACGCCTCCATCCATCCGTTTTCCTGCAATCGTCACCATAAAGTACGTAACAAGGCACGAGATGACAACCAAACTAATAAACCCTATTGAAATACCAAGTGGAGTTGATTGGCGCTTTAAGTCCAATAAAAAAGCGGAGTTATCGACAATAAAAGAGAAGAAGCCCCTTGTTTCACCTTTTAAACTCCCCACAAGCTCTATCGCTTCTGTTGGAACAATTAATAAAACGAACGGCACAAACATCAACAAAAGATAAGCGTAAGACAGAAGTAAAAGAAAAAGACTTGTAATTACACTATTACGCTGCTGAGGACTGTTTGGATTGTACCTCGCTCCTATTGTGCCGATCCAAATTCCAATGGAACTAATGCCAAGCGCTACAAATGCATTCATAATCAGTACAATAAGATGATAATGAATCGGCCAGCTTAAGAAAATTCCAGCAACACCTTCAAGAAATGATAAAATTCCAAACGGTAAAAGCCAGCTAATCCAAAGCTTTCCGAGAGCTACTTGAACCCCTGTAACAGGCAGCACACTAAGCATCCAAGCTGCAGGTCCTTCTCTTCCAATAGAGGCAGCTGCTAGACTTCCTGTAAACACAGCATAAACAAATAAAAATGCCCCTTGCACAATCACTAATGTAAGCTCTGTATTTTGGATAAGAATTTTTAGCCCCTCTTCATTATTCATAAAAACAATTATAGGCAAGATTAAAAAGAACCCCAGAGGCATAAATATCATCCATTCCCTTAAATCTCTTGATATAGCTTTCCATTCCTTTAACCCTAGTGCCATAACAGGATGTCGCACAGCACCTGAAGTTTGGGCTTTCTTGCTTTTTTTCTTTTTCCTTGACCCTTCACTAAGTCGAATCCATCCTGTTCTGAATCCTTTTTCAACAAGAAGTGAGGAGAGAAAAAAGAAAACAACAGCCTGAAGGAGAAGGAAGAAAAGCGGCAGAAGAAAATCGATGCTTCCAACTCTAGCCTGAAAAAGCGCTTCTCCTCCAAGACTCATTGGTGTCCAATTCGGAAACTGGTAATTCTCGATCATATTGGCTCCTCTTGAAGAATCGTTCAAAAGATTTGGGAGCTGAAATAAGGCATAAACAAGCAATCCAGATAAAGCACTCATAACAGTCATAAGTTCATTTGCACGAGAAGGAGGCACAATTTGAATAAGTCCCAGATTAAATAGATAAGCAATTGATAATCCAATCAACACAATGCTTGCTCCAACAACAAAGGCAACAAAATAAAATAAAATGGATACATTTCCGTGAATTCCAAATGTTAAAGCTGGAATAAAAAACAACAGGAAAACAAGTAGCGGAATCCCTACAATGCTTTGGATATACTTGACCCAAAAAATCGTTTTTGTAGGAATTGGCATTGTAAATAGTAATTGAAGGTCCTGTGCTGAATAAAGATTTTTGAATACTTGAGGAATTCCCATTAATAAAATGAATGATAACATGGCTAATAAAATATACGGTAAAAAACTTTCGAACACCCCATCTGGTAGGTTCGAAGCAAGGCTCCACGTAAGCCGTGCTAAAATGATCATTAATACGAGAATGAACAAAGCGGATATTCCGTATGTAAAAGCGCCTTTTGTCCCTTGAGATCGTATGCTATTAAAAAGCATGCGCTGCTGAACTTTAAGCATCTCTTTCATCATGAAGCATCATCCTCATCTTTTGAAATTTCGGCCATAAGTGCTTCCCCTTCTTCACCACCTGTTAGCTCTAAGAAAATATCTTCAAGCGTTGCTCCTTCTCTTCCTCCTTGCTCACGGAGTTCTTTCATCGTTCCAAGGGCAATAAGCTCTCCTCCTAAAATAATTCCGACCCTATCACACATCACTTCTGCAATTTCTAAAATATGCGTTGATACAAAAACTGTTGTTCCTTCATCACATATTTTTCGCAAATAGTTTTTTAACACTTTTGCACTTTTCGGATCAAGACCGACTGTAGGTTCATCCAAAAATAAAACATCTGGCTTATGAAGAAGAGCGCCGCATAAGGCAATTTTTTGCTTCATTCCATGTGAATATCCTTCTGTAAGCTCATCTGCACGATGTTTTAAATCAAACAAGTTTAATAGTTTTTCAGCTCGCTGTCTAAACTCCTCTGCGGGAACTTGATAAACAGAAGCGATAAACTCTAAAAACTCCCATCCTGTTAACTTCGGATAAAGATTAGGCTGATCTGGAACGTAAGCAATCTTTTTCTTTGCCTCAATTGGTGATATCCATATATTTGTTCCTCCAATTACAGCCTTACCGCTTGACGGTTCTAACAGACCTGTCATCATCTTAATCGTTGTCGTTTTACCTGCTCCATTAGGACCAAGAAAGCCAAATAACTCTCCTTTTTTCACAGTTAAATTTAACGGTTTCAAAGCTTCGAATTTCCCATACTTCTTCTGTAGATTTTGAACCTCTAATGCAAATTCACTCAATAGGGGTCATCTCCTTCTAAAAAAATCTTATTTTTACATATTTACCCATAATCATCGTAACATGCATTTCTTCTTTCCTACAACAGAAGACAGCAAAAAAGCTCTCCATTTTACTGGAGAGCTTTTTCTTACTGAGATTCCTTTGTACTTCGCAATTTCTTTAATGCTCTGCATAACGTTACTTTCACTTTGCTTTTCGGCCATGAAAGCAACGCAGAAGTTTCGTCAAGGGAAAGACCTTGAATCTTGCGCATCGTAACGACCGATTTATAAGAAGGTTTTAGCATATTTACTGCTTGAACCAGTTCTTTTGATGCTTCTCTTATTGAAACAACTTCTTCTGTTGAAGGAGCTGGAAAATAACTAAACTTCATGTTTGCTTCTGTTCTATCTTTTGTTGTTTCTCTTCTTAAAAAGTCAATGGCTAAATTATGAGCAACTCTATAGAGCCATTTCTGTGGTTTTGTAACAGCTTCAAGTGATTCAATATGCTGAAAAGCTTTGACGAACGTCTCTTGAATAATATCTTCTGCTTGGTAAGCATCCTTTACAATCGTGCGTACATAGCGGCATAAATCATGGCGATATTGCTCATACCAAACTGTCATAAGCTGTGACGGTGTAGAATGTGTCACGACTCCTCTCCTCTCTTATTCTCTTTTTCTAGTTTAGTTGCTTTTTAATGTCATTTGGTAAGTCTTCATATTGAACATTTACTTCATAATTAGAATGTCCATTTTTTGATACGAAGTCTATGCTATATTCCAAGCCTTTATCAGAGCTTAATTTAATAAGCTGATTAATTTTATTTTTATCTGTAATTTCCTCTGTTGAAGCAATCTCTTCGTGAGATCCATTAATGTTATATTTCTTCACAACCACATAATCAAACTCATCTGCTTTTGGAACAACTTTATCATAGAGATGGTGTTCTTTAAGCCATTTTATAGTTTTCGTAAATGTAAGAGGAATCTGATCCGTTCGCATACGATCTTTTCCAGTTATAAATTCTACATTAATTAACATCCCTTTGCCTCTTATAATATCTCCATATGTTTGTGCTCTTGCATCTTGTTTCATAAGATTGAACAATTCTTTGACATCATTTGAATCAGAAATTACTTCTTGCTTCTCCATAAAACCTATACCGTTTGTTAGAATAATTTGCTGAACTTCATTTTCTTTCAAACTTAAAACAGGATAAAGGTTTTCTTTATATTCATCAGATTCTACGATTGGTTTGTATACATTATCATATTTATGATTTGGTAAACTATACTGACGCATAACGTGACTTCCATCTTTTAGCTCATAAACGAAAATCACCATATTATCCCGGCTTTTGTGAAGCGATTGTAGTTTTTCCTTATCATTTATAATAGATTTGTGAAGCTTAATCACATTGTTAATATCATTTTTATTTTTAAAGAACTCTCTTTTATAATATCTTCTTGCTTCAGCTTCAGAATTAAATTCTCCGTTTTTAATCGATTCCTCAATATATCTGTTAAACTCGTTATCATTAGCTAAAAGAGTTTCTATATCAACATATTCTGAGCTTATATAAACCCGTTTAATTTCATTGCTTTTCGGAACATGATTTTCATATCCGAAGACATCTAGATTAAGTGTAAACATTATAATAAAAGCAGCAATGGCAAAACCGATATATCCTTTCCATTTCGAAAAGATACGCCATGTTTTTTCTAAAATCATGCTTCCTATAATATAACCAATTAAAGATCCTATAATAAGCCCTACAATAAGCCATTTTATATCATCTTGGTTGCTCCAAAAATAAACTCCACCTACTAACATAAAACAAGTAGTGACCCCGTATTTAAATACAGGGCGAAGTGGCCTCACAACGATAGCCTGTGTAGCTGCTTCTGTCTTTCTATGTCTGTATATGAGGAGAGCAACATTGTAGAAGAAAACCGTTACTAAAATATAAATACACCATTCTAATAAAGAAAGGGGTCCATCTGTTATATTCGCCATTCGCTCTATAGGAAAAATTTTAGAAGAATATCCACTCTGTACGAGTTCAGAAGAAAATCCGAAAAGAAACAGATCCTCATACTGTAAGATAATCGTGAAAATTCCAATTGGCAGTATAAACATAATATAAGTTAGTGCTCCCTGAAGAAGTGACATCCCTGTGAACATGGCAACAAACGTGCTACCTGCAAATACAAACAGGTTAAATAGGAGCAAAGTAACAAACCAAAGTGATAGACTTTTAAAAGAATAGGCTGTTCCTAGATCATATCCTTGTCCAATCCCAAACATAATAAAAGTATCTATTACTAGCGGCAAGAGTAATAGTAAACTACCTGTTAACATTCGCTGATGAAATAGAGTACTCCTCTTCATTGGTAAACTGTGAATATAATTGGCTGCCATTTTTGTATGAAGATAACGAAATAAAAAGATGGACAACACAACTGGAACAGTAAAAGTTAATAAAACGTGAGCACTATCCAACTCAAAAAAGTTTATCACTCGACTTTGCATATAATATTGGGGCTCTAGGACGGTTTTACGATACTCTTCAATTTTAAGTAATGTTTGCAACGGCCCAACCGCTACAAGCAACAGAAAATATACAATCCCAATCCATCCAACACTTCGTAAATCTTGAACAAAAATCCCTTTATTAAACAAGGAGGTTTTCTGCCGCATATCCAACACCTCCCATTTCGTAAATAAAGATCTCTTCAAGAGTCAACGGTAGAATATCAAAAATAACAGGTCTATATTGTTTGATTAATGAAGAAATGTGCTCTTCTTTTCCTTTTACAATACAAAGCAGAACGCTTCCTCGTTTTTCTTCATATAAAAGGTCAAGCTTTTCTAACAGTGCTTGTGGAATATCCCCTTTAAAAGCAAGCTGAACTTTGTGAACGTCTGATTTTAAATCATCTAGGTCTTTTTCAAACAAAAGTTCTCCTTTATGTAAAATTCCAATATGATCACAAAGATCCTCAACCTCCTGTAAATTATGAGAGGAAATTAAAATTGTCATGTCTCTTTCTGCAACATCTTCAATAAGAAGATTCTTTACTTTCTGTCTCATCACCGCATCTAACCCATCTAGCGGTTCATCCATAAGCAAAATATCGGGCATTGCGGAAAGTGTGAGCCAGAACGCAACTTGACGCTGCATTCCTTTTGATAACCGCTGAATTTTTTTCTTAGGTGAAATGTTAAATACGTGATAGAGTTTTTGAAATCGTTCTTCGTTCCATGCTGTATACGTATCCCGATAAAAGTTAGCAGCTTGACGAATCGTTGTTTGCGGAAAGAAATAAAGAACGTCCGGAATGAAAATAAGCTTTTGCTTTAATTCAACGTTTTCGAATACAGGTTGATTATCAACTGTCACACTGCCGCTGTCTTCTTTATAAATTCCTGCTAAAATCTTCATAAGGGTGGTTTTTCCCGCGCCGTTTGAACCAAGCAAACCATAAATAGAACCTTTTTCAATCGTCCCACTTACACCTTGCACTGCTTCAACGCTCTCAAATTCTTTCTTTACGTTCTCAAACTTAATCACGTATCTCTCCTCCCTTCACCGTTTTCTCTGCTTCTTCAATCAACCGCACAATTTCTTCTTTATCAAGCCCAAGATACAAGGCTTCTGAAAGTATTTTCACTAAATCACTTTTCACTTTTTCCACCTTCTCATTGTTTGTTGTAATAGCTTGTGGAACAACAAAACTCCCTTTACCTGGAATAGAATAAATGTATCCTTGATGTTCAAGCTCTCGATATGCTTTTTGGATTGTATTCGGATTTACCGTTAGTTCTTTTGATAAAAATCGAACAGACGGAAGTTTTTCATCTGCTTTAAATACTTCATGAATAATTAGCTCTTTTAATTTCTCAACAAGCTGTTCGTAAATAGGCTTACGGCTGCGTAGATCTAATGAGATCATCTCTTTCCTCCTTCCGCTGCCCTTTATTTTATGTATTAACTGTATTAACAGTTGTATTACAGTTAGTATTATATAAATACCATAAGAAATTTGCAATAAAAATTTTAAAAGTTCATTTAGAAATATGAAACCAATTACTCCTTTCAACCGTATACATTAGAAAAGGAGTGGTTGATTTGAGTCTTTTTAATGGATTGATGGGAAATGCAACAGAAGCAAACAAAGAGGAAATAAAGAAAGAACTTAGTCGACTTTTAATGGCTGGAGAAGAAATCGGTGCTTCTTACAAACTAGTTCGAGATCTTATTGTTTTTACAAACAAACGACTGATTCTTGTTGACAAACAAGGTGTTACAGGAAAGAAAATAGAATATCTTTCCCTTCCTTATAAAAGTATTACACATTTTAGCGTTGAAACAGCAGGAACGTTTGATTTAGATGCTGAGCTAAAAATTTATGTATCAGGAAGAGCAACACCTATTGCTAAACAATTTAGAAAAGACGACAGCATTTTTGACATTCAAAAAACGCTTTCTGAACTTGTAATATAAAAGCAAGCAGTACTACAGCTGCCTGCTTTTTTTATCGTTTTTTCCTCTTTAATTTCCCTACAAATGTTCGAGCAAGCTTAACTTCATTTTTCACACTTTGACGTTGTTTTCTCATTGCCTCTTGCTTATTTTCCTCTATCTTTCCACGAAGACCTAATGAATCTAAATCTTTCACCATTCTTGAAAACTGCTCGCTGTTAATTCGATCTGTGGCATGTAAGAAACAGGCTAGTGCATACGCAAGCGGAGATGTATCAAACTGCACTGTTACATCAACATCTGCATTACCACTAGAGTGTATTGATGCACCTGACGACTGCTCCATAACTTTTCTCTCCTTCTTTTCCACTTTGTACTAGGTTATGTACGTTTGTCTTGTTTTGCTTAGACAAAATCACTAGCTCTTCTAAAAAACGCAAAAGAAAGCGAGGTTTTTCTCGCTTCCTTTTATGGTATTCACTCTTCATCATTGTTGTTTGAATTTGCTCTTGAGCGCACGCGTGCTCTTGACTCGCCATCTACATCAATATCTAACGTTAGCTCAACGTTAGAGTTTCCACTGTCATATACATTAGCTGTTGCTCTGTTTCCATTTCGATTTCTTCCTCCGATATCATCAAAATCGTTAACGTCGTCAACTCCGCCTACTTGGTCTTGATCTTGGTCTCGGTCACAGCCTTCTACTGCTCTAATTCTTCCTCGGAATCTTCTTGGCATTTCTATCAGCTCCTATCTCCTTGTTACTGAAAGTATATGTACGTTTATACTTTCATGATTAGACAGAAATACTAGTTTTGTGTAAATAAAAAAACCTGCTATCTAAAGCAGGCTTTTGGCTTCAATTCATCTGATGGGCAAGATCTTTAATGTTCTCCATCGCAACTCTATCTTCTCCGAAGTAATAACTGTAGACTACTTTTTGCTCTAGCTCAATAAGACCAAGTCGGCCATTTTTCATAACGCTTGCTCCAAGATCAATATTTAACCTTGCACCATCACAAATGGCAAAACATGTTGGTGTATGACCATGGATAAGAATTTTCCCATTAAACCGCGCTAAAAAAATCTGAGGATTCAATGTGTAAAGCTCTTTCTTTTTAAGCCAAAGGTTGCTGCGCTTGTTTCGATCTTTTAAAGATAACATCCCAGCATGTGCATAGATAAATTGGTTATCCTCAATATAAAGCGGCAACGACTTCACCCATTCTACCGCTTGTGTGACACCTTCCTCTTTGAACACATCATTAATGCTTGCTGCAGACTCTTTTCCTCCGAAATGGGCCCACATGTCGCTTTTTTGCTCTAAATACCAGAGCATCATTTCTTCATGATTGCCAATGGTAGCATAAACATTTTTATATGTTTCATGAAGCTGTTTGATTTCGCTTAACACCTTACCACTCTGGGGGCCTCTGTTAATCATGTCGCCCATCACAACAAGCTGATCTTTCAATGGATCAAACTTAGCAAATTGAAATAGTTTCATCATCCCATCATAATTTCCGTGTATATCGCTTATCACAAATTTTCTCATGTGCTAAACCCTCTTTGTTTTTAAATATCCTTTACTAATTTAACATACTTTAGTAATTAACAAAAAGGGGAACATAATGCTCCCCTTTTTTTAATGAATGATTTTGCTTTCTTTTGCTTTCTTCGCTACGTTTACAGCCCAACCTGATAACGGTTTTTTTAGAAGGAAGGCAAGTAAAATAGCTATAAAAAGGAATAAGGCAAGTAATAGAATATCATGAATCATTATATCTCTCACAATCCCACCTGTTGTTTCACGCAGCAAACCAATAGCATACGTAAAAGGTAAAAATGGATTAATTGCTTGGAAAAATGGCGGCGTTGTTTGAATAGGGAACGTCCCCCCAGAGCCTGAAATTTGTAGCACAAGCAAAATAATCGCAAATGCTTTGCCGATGTTTCCAAATACAGAAACAAATGTGTAAATAATCGTCAGGAAAACAATACTGATAAAAATTGCCGATAAAACAAAGGCCGTTGGTTCTGCTACATATGACCCTAATATAAACAAGTCCCCAAGCGTAACAATGAGCGCTTGAAAGAATCCAATTGTTAAAAAGGTGAGAAGACGGCCAAAGTAAATATGCATTCCTTTTGTTCCCTCTTGAACATCTTCTACATCAACCCGGAGTAATGAGATAAGAAGCAGTCCTCCTACCCATAAGCAAAGAGCTGTATAAAATGGCGTCATAGCTGATCCGTAGTTTGGAATTGGAAACTGTTTATCTTCTTTTAATTGAACAGGACTTGTAAAAAAGTCGCTTTCTTTTTGAACATCATTCTTTAAGAGCTCAATGATATCTCCTAGATCATTTTCCCCTTCAAAATCTCGAATTTTGTCTGCAGCATTTTTAACAGAGTCTTCAAGGTCTGGCAAGTCTTCGCGAACAAGATTTGCTACTTTGTGAACTGTCTCTTCTACTTCTGGAAGTTTTGTTTGAACAAGATCTGCTGCCTTTTGGATTTCTTTCTCTGCTTGGGGCAAATCATTGTTCACAAAATCTGCTGCTTTATGGATTTGAGCCTCAACAGCTGGAAGGTCATTTTGTACAAATGCAGCTCCGCTGTTTACAGCGTTTGTAAAGTCATCCATTTTACTAGAAATAGTGGTTGCTGCTTCATGAATACGGTCGCGGATAGTTGGTAACCTCTCCTGTAAACTTGTGAGTTCTTGTTGTCCATACTGGAGACCACTTGAAGCATCATTTAACACACCTTTAATGTCTGGGAGCTTTTCTTTTGCTGTTTGTACAGCGTTATTTGCATTTTTTGCATTTTCTGTAAGCTCATCTAACCCACTATTAACAGCTGGAACGATAGAAGAGTCATAGTTCGCCAACACATTAGATAGTGTATTGTTTGCATCTGTTGCAAGCGTATTTAAGCGATCTAGCGCTTCACTTGAAGGCTGCTCACCTCTTTTTAAAGCATTTTCAATGTTTACAACCGCTTCACGCTGATTAGTAAAACTATCTTTTACGTTATTTACCCTGTTAATGACTCCTGCTAGAGCATTATTCCCCGTATATTCATTTAGCTTTGTAAGTAAATCAGCTGTACGATCTGCAGCATCAATGCCTGAAGACAAACGTGTTTCTAAAGCACTTAGCGTTTCAATATATGTTGCTCTATTTTCATCATTAACGTTTTTTAATTCCTCTGTGACACCTGCAACATCTTTTGCCGTTTGATTAAGAAGCACAAGATTTTGTTTTATAACAGGAGCTACTTCATTAAACGCTCCTTCATTTTTCTCTAAAAAGTCATTTAACCCTTGTGAAAATTCGCTTCCTTTGTTAGCAATGTTCTCAAGTGTCGGAAGGGTGGACTGTGCTTTCATGACAATTTCATTTGCTTTTTTAGCATCTTCTAGCG
Source organism: Priestia filamentosa (assembly GCF_900177535.1). NCBI lineage: Bacteria > Bacillati > Bacillota > Bacilli > Caryophanales > Bacillaceae > Priestia > Priestia filamentosa. The sequence goes on along the minus strand of NZ_FXAJ01000001.1, from coordinate 1,191,943 downwards.
CTTTATTTAACCCTTCTTCAATTTTATAAAAGTTTTGGTCAATCTCTACAACTCGATCTCCCGCACTTTTAATTTCAGGAAGCTTCTTTTGAAGCTCTATAATCTCATTTCCTGCTTCCTTAACTTTCGGAAGCTCTTTTTCAATTTTTAAAACACTTTGCCCTGCTGCTTGAATTTCAGGAAGTTTTTCTTCAAGCTCCACAACTTTTTGGCCTTGTTCACGAATTTCAGGAAGTTTCTTCTCAATTTCAAGCGCTTTGTTCCCCATATCTTCAATTTCAGGAAGCTTTTCCTCTAGTGCAAATACACGATTTTCAAAGTTTCGAATTGTCGGAAGCTCTTGCTCAAGTTCAATTCCTATTCGATTAAACTCTTCAAACATTGATTTCGTTGCTGTCTTAACAAACTTTTCACTCACTTGTTCTGTGACATTTGAGGCACCTTTTGATGTAATCTTTGGAGCCACAGCATTAATTTTTTCGTTTACACTATAATAAATTTGTGGTTTCTCGGGATTTTCTTCGAGAACTGTTCCGATTTTTTTAGAAAAATCTTTTGGAATAACAAGGCTTGCGTAGTAATCCCCATGTTTCACCCCGCGTTGTGCTTCCTTCTCACTTACAAACGTCCAACCTAAGTCTTTATTCTCTTTAAGAGACTTTACTACTTCTTCTCCAACGTCTATCTTTTTGTTAATTTTTCCCTTGTGAATGAATGTTCCTTCATCTTTGTTCACAACAGCAATCTCAATATCTTTTGTATTGGAATATGGATCCCATGATGCTTTAATATTAAACCATGCATAGAGGGATGGAAGGATCATAAGCCCTACAACTAAAAAAAGAGCCATTGGAACTTTAAAAATGCGAACCCAGTCATTTCGATAAATTTGAAAAATATGCTTCATATACCTCTCACCTAACTCGTTTAATGTCTTGTTGCTGTTAAGGAAATAAAATGCATGTTCAATTTACTTATTTTTGCAAAATATTATTTCCCTAAACTTTATGGAATAACTATATCTTTCTTAGGGTAAAGTGCGCTGGAAAAATTGTCAACATTTTTATATGCGCTTTTTCTTTTTAGAAGTTCTTTCTATTTTGCACTATTTCTTTTAAAAATATGAATATCCCGCAGAAAAATATCTGCGGGATATTTGCTAATCTTTTTTCTGTAATGCTTGTTTTAAGGCATCTCCTAAGCTTGAACCGAATGAACCATCATCACTATATTTCTTAAGTAAGTTTCTTTCTTCTCGTTTTGATACTTTCTTCTTTTTATCCTGCGCTTTTTCAGTAATTTGACAGGGACGACATTGAAAATACGTTCCTGCTTTGCCATTATGAATCTCCATTTTTTTATGACACTGTGGGCAGCGACGATTTGAGAGCTTAGGATCTTTTGCTCTACGGTAAGAACATTCATGACTTGAACAAACGAGCATTCGTCCATTCTTCCCCTTGCGTTCACGAAGCAACTCTCCACACTCTGGGCACTTTGAACCTGTTAAATTATGGGGTCTGTACGTTTTGTCGCTTTTTTTCACGTCACTTACGATTTTTTCTGTTTGCTTTCTAATATTGGCCATAAACGTTTTAGCGTTTCCTTTTCCTCTTGCAATATTTTCAAGTTCTTGTTCCCATTTTGCCGTAAGTTCTGGTGACTTTAATTCTTCTGCGACTAGGTCAATAAGCTGCTTTCCTTTTTTGGTTGGATAAAGACGATGGTTTGTTCGTTCAATAGATTCTGCGCTAAGTAGCTTTTCAATAATATCAGCTCGAGTTGCTGGTGTTCCAAGATTATGTTTTTCCATTTGAGCTAATAAGTCCGCTTCTGAAAAACGTTGTGGTGGTTCTGTAAGACCTGTTTTAAGATCTATGTCTTGTACAGTAAGTTCTTGGTTTTCTTTTAAAAGCGGAAGAGCTTGGTCATTGTCCCCTCCACCAAATAGACCTTTAAATCCTTGTTCAATCGTTCGTTTTCCATGTGCAACAAATCGTTCCTCATTAATATCAAGCTCAATTGTCATCTTTTCATATTCATAAGCAGGGTAAAAAAGCTCAATAAAACGTTTTACAATAAGCTCGTAAAGCTTTCGCTCATCAGCTGATAAATCGCTTAAAAATAGAGGCTGATCTGTAATAATAATTGCATGGTGGTCGCTTACTTTCTCATTGTTTACAACTCGTTTTGGCAATGTTGGATTTCCCTTTAAGAGCGGACGAACTTCTTCTTTATAAGTACCTGCAATACTTTCTAAACGGTCTCGCATTGTTGCAACCATATCTGTTGTTAAATAGCGAGAATCTGTTCTAGGGTATGTAACAAGCTTATGTTGCTCATACAGTTTCTGCAATACATTAAGCGTCTTTTTCGCTGAAAACTGGAATCGCTTGTTCGCTTCACGCTGCAACTCATTTAGATCATATGGTAATGGCTGAGCTTCCGTTCCCTTTTTCTTTCGAATGCTTTTGACAACCGCTTTATTTCCCAGAAGTTTTTTATATTTCGAGGTCGCTTCTTCTTCCTTAAAAATACGCTTGTCTTTGTTTCCTTGCCATTGTGCTTTGAATTGAGAAAACTCTGCTTCAATCGTCCAAAATGTTTGAGGTTTAAATGATTGAATCGTCTTCTCTCGTTCGAATACCATTGCAAGTGTTGGAGTTTGAACACGACCGGCTGAAAGCGGCTCTTCAAATTTTGTTGTCAGTGCTCTTGAAATATTAAGCCCAATAAGCCAATCTGCTTCAGCTCTACATAGAGCAGATTCATATAGACGGTTAAATGCTTGCCCAGGTTGAAGATTTTTAAATCCATCTCGAATCGCTTTATCTGTTTGTGAAGAAATCCACAGACGTTTAAATGGTTTATTAAAATGAGTTTTCTCCATAATCCAGCGCGCAACAAGCTCACCTTCACGACCGGCATCTGTTGCAATCACAAGTTCACCTACATCTTTTCGTTTGGCAAGTTGTGATACGTGCTGAAATTGAGCACTTGTCTTTTTCATTACTTTTAGCTTCATTTCTTTTGGCATGATCGGTAAATCTTCTAATTTCCACGTTTTATACCGATTATCGTAGTCCTCAGGCGTTTTCAGCTCAACTAAATGCCCTAATGCCCATGTGACGATATATTTAGCACCTTCAATGCTTCCTTTTCCTTTTTTAGTGCAGCCAAGAACGCGTGCAATTTCACGAGCAACGCTTGGCTTTTCTGCAAGTACAAGTGTTTTCATTTTTATAACCTCCAATATCCACTTCTCATTATACTTTGTAAGTAAGAGAAACAAAACCTTTTCGTTCCTTGGGAAGAAGAATCGGTATTTCTTACCCCTTTTCACGTTTTTTTCGTATATAATAAGAAAGGTATATATGATTCATTTTGTACATAGAAAGGACAAAAAAATGAAGAAACACACGATAACAGCTTTACTATTTTTTCTAGGTATTTTACTAATGCCACTGGCAGCACAGGCGGAATCATCTTCTCCAACAAAAGACGAACTTTTTTTTCGATCCCAAAATCAAGATAACGTAGCACAGTTAATACAAGAAGTGTTTGGAAGCTATGATGCTTTTAAAAACTATGGAACCGTTTATTTTGCTGATGATGGGACAATTACACTCGGCTTTACAGAGAGAAATGAAAAAGTAAAAACATTCGAAAATAAAGTAAATGATCTTTTACGTGAAACAACTCTTGCTTATCGACCATCTCTTATGAAAGAAACGGCTCCTATTGTACATTATAAACGTGCAACTTACAGCACAAGCGATTTAGAACATGTAGAAGAACAACTTTGGAGCAAAATGAGACAGCTAGGATTACCCGAACAAAACAAAACAATGATGACTTCTATCGATACAGAGCATGAAAAAGTTATTCTTGAGGTCCATAACATGTCATCTATTGATAAGGAGAAGTTAACACAAGCACTTCCTTCGATCGTAGAAATTCAAGAAAATGCTGACCTTTCTTCCCCACACATCCAGCTTTCTCGGGAAAGAGACTGGACGAAGCTTGGCGGAGGTATTCGCGTACATGATAGCGAAGGAAACTATTGTACAACAGCTGGAGTAGCTAAAAAAGGAAATCGTTATTTCTTGCTTACAGCAGGTCATTGTCTAAATGGAGATAAAAGCGTCGTCTACCAAGGATCAACCGTTGTTGGTCATGATCATTCAACAGCTAACTATACTGGCATTGATGTTGGTCTTATTTCACTTGATGCTAATACTCTTGCAAGCGGACGCTACGCAACACGCCTCTTCTATGAACATGCTGAAGATAAAAGTGACTACGATTCATTTATTACAGGTTATGCTCCTGTTTATCAAAATGCCTATGTTTGCAAATCTGGCATCACAACAGGTGTTACGTGCGGTTATGTAACGAAGAGCAGCACGACTGTAAATTTTGCAAATGATAGATATGGAGAGCTAAAAACAGCCTTTATTCGCGGTGAAAAAGGTTCTTTTTATTCTAGAGGAGGAGACAGCGGAGCTATTACATATGACCCTGTTACACATAAGCTCTATGGAATTCATGTTGGTGGTGTTGCAAATGGCACATATGGCTGGATGACCAAAATTACGGATGTCATCGATCACTATAGTTCACCAAATGAACCATTTCTTCCATACTCAAACTCTCAAAATATCAAACTCTCGTAGAAAACCGGCAGGGAAACTCCCTGCTGGTTTTCTTTATTTACCTTTTACAGTGTCCACTCCAGCTGCACTACCAACTCTTGATGAATCAGCTGCACCTAGATAAAAAGAATCATAAATATCAATTGTTTGTACATTTCCAATTTCTTCTGGCTCATCATCAAATTTGTATCCTAACTTTTCAAGCTCTTTTATTGTCTCAGATGGAATCCCTTTTTCATATCTAATATTCGGATATGTCGGAGTATAAATACGTGGTTCTTCAATGGCAGCTTCTGCCGACATACCGTAGTCAATTTTATTAATCAATGTTTGAGCAACAGAAGCGATAATAGTCGGTCCTCCTGGAGATCCTACTGTCATAACAGGCTTGTGATCTTTTAGAACGATAGTTGGGGACATACTGCTCATCGGACGCTTATTTGGCTGGACTTCATTTGGCCCTCCTGGATAAGCATCAAAATCGGTCATTTCATTATTTAGCATTACTCCATAGCCAGGTACCATAATTCCTGTTCCGAAAACTTGCTCAATTGTTGTGGTATAGGAAACAAGGTTCCCCCACTTATCAGCAATTGTAAAATGCGTTGTTTGCCCAATTTCTTTGTCATCTTTTTTCGGCACGTATTCTGTTTCAGGTTTTCCTCCTTGATAACTCCATGGATCTCCTGGTTTTACATTTTTATTTGCTTTCAAAAGCTCGATTTCTTTACTTCGTTTTGCTAAATAGTTTTCATTAAGCATGCCTGAAATTGGAACGTCCACAAAGTCCGTATCACCAATATACTTATTTCGGTCTGCGAAAGCGAGATGCATTGCTTCAGCGACAAGATTGTACTTCTCTTTCGACCGTACACCATACTGACTAATATCATAAGGCTCAAGCATTTTTAAAATTTGTAAAACCGTCAACCCTCCGGAACTTGGGGGAGGCATTGAGATAATATCATAACCGTGATATGTTCCTTTAATTGGCGTTTGTTCTTTCACTGTATAATTTTTTAAATCCTCTTCTGTCATACTTCCGCCATGATCTTTGACTGTTTTTACAATGGCTTTCCCTAATTCTCCATCATAAAGAGCTTGAGATCCTTCTTTTCCAATTAATTGTAAGGTTTTAGCTAAATCTCTTTGTTTTAAAAGTGCTCCTTCCTTTAAAACTTGTCCGTTTGGTGCATACACCCTTTTTGCCTCTTCCGACAGCTTGTCCTTACTATCTTCAATACTATCTGAAAGCGTAATACTCACATTAAATCCATCTTTTGCAAGGTTTTCAGCAGGCTTAACAAGAGCTTTCCACTTCAGTTTTCCCCATTTTTCATGTGCTTCTTCGAGTCCAAGGAGCGTACCTGGCACTCCAACAGCTTTCCCTGACGTATGGCGTTCTTTAAATGGAACAGCTTTTCCATTTTCGTCTAGAAAAAGATCTGTAGTTACATCACTTGGCGCTTTTTCCCGGCTGTTCATGATGGATACTTGCTTTGTTTTACCATCATAAACCATCATAAATCCTCCGCCACCAATGCCTGACATCATCGGCTCTGTTACATTTAAAGCAAGCTGAACAGCAACCGCCGCATCAACAGCTGTTCCGCCTTTTTCAAGCACCTCTTGACCAACTCGAGTTGCATAAGGCTCTGCTGTTGCTACCATGCCTTCTTTTCCCACATCAACTTTGCTTACAGGAAGAGAAGATGTACTTTTAGCAGATACGCTAGATAAACTGCCTCCTAGCGTAAGAGAAAAAAGAATAAAGACTGTTAAAAATTTAGACAAAGTCTTTCTCATAAAATTCCTCCTTTTACAAACTTTTCTGACTATTCAATTATCTCATGTTTATACCTAAAAAATGAGAGCCTTTTTCCCTAACTCCCTTGTTCTTTCCTCGACAGAAACAGTCAAAATAAGTGTTTTTCCTCTTCTTTATAAAGAAAATCACGCCACTAAAGGCGTTCTTTTCTTCAATCTATGAGGACTATTATTCTAGAAAGCTTACGATGTCTTTATAAGCTTTTCTCCTCAAATTGACTATTATAAATGGCTAATGTTAATTCCTACATTATGTGAGTCATTTAAGCTGCCGTTTAGCATGACGCTTAAAACTTGTATGAGCTCCATCATCTTGTTTTCTGCTTGTTCGTTGAGCTATTAGGACCTTTCTTCATTTAGATCACCTTTTCAATAAAAAATTGCTGCAAGCATCGCAGCAATTTTAAATAGCCTTTAAACGACTTTCTTCTCTCTTTTGAAATAAGTGGCCGTAAATAGGGTACTTCTTATCGATTTTCCCCTCTATATAATAAACATGGTGAGCTAGATTACAAAGATGCCTCACTATAAGCTGTATATGATGTTGTGACATATTGGCAATATAAAGCTTAATTTCGCTATTTTGTTTTTTTTCAAGCGTTGAATCCGTTCTTCTTAATGCTTCTATAACAGCCCCATGCTCTTTATAATCCCACTCCGTTTTTTCTGAAAGAGAATAGAGGGCACTTAAAATTGAAAAGTTGTCCCAATGTTTTTTGACCACTTTTTCTAACGTAATTTTCATCATCTTCTCCTCCCCTTAACTGGAAATGTGTTTTTCATGTTTACCCTTTATATATCCTTTTCAATAAAAAAAGCTCGTCTTTCTTTTCAACAAAAAAGAAAAGAATCCTGTCATGACATTTTATTTCATTCATACGCTATTTATGATAGGGCTTTTCCAAGATATCAAAGAGAACGAGGTGAAGAGAGATGACTTCTAAAGAGCGCATGATTTCTTATATCAAAAAACTTATCTTGCATACAGATCCTTTTATTGAGAAAATGCGTACAAAAAAGAAAGAAACAGAAGCAGATGTGTCGCCTTTTTCCCTTTTTCTTTATATGATTCGTTCTCTTTTCTTTGTAGGAATGAAAATGCTTGGTGATTGGCGAAACATCTTTTTAACATTATCTTGGCTTTTCTCTTTCTTTAATTTCCAGAATATCCCGAAAGAATTTCATTTTATCTTTCTCTTTCTTATGATATCTGTCAATGGATTTAGAGCACTTCGTTTTTATACAATCACAAGTATGAGCAATCCCGAATCAGAGCACTTTCATTTTCATATTTATAAAAAATACAGATCTGAATATAAAGCAATACAAACTCTTTTAGATGAAGAATACTTTTCATTTAGTGAAATGAAGGAAGGTATAGAAAAGCTTGCAGATAAAGAGGAGAAACTAACAGGAGAAAAGCTTGCTCACTTTGTAGAAAAATGGCAGGAAGAGCGAGATAATCTCCTCCAAAAGTTAGCAAAAGCAAACGAGTTTAATCGTGATTTTTATGGGCTTCTTTCTCAAGCTCAAGAGAATATGGAGGAGCTTCAAATATTCGGAGAAAAAATGACAAACGAGTATCGAGATCTTCATCATCTTTTACTTCGCTTTTTACAAAAAGTAGAACTTTTAAAAAAGGAAACTTTAACATTAACAGACTTAGAATTTGGCAATCCTTATTCCATATATAGATATGATCAGAATTGCTTATACCATCTTTATAGCAGCCTTGGAATGCTCCGTAAAGTTCCTGATTATACCCTTGCTCTAGATCATCCTTCTTTAAAAGATCGTGCCATCGTTAAAGTCGCTTTTTCTCAAAGCATTTTTGAGATTGATGCAAACGATCATCTTGCTTTTTTAGTTCACATTTCTAAAACGGAAAGGTGGATTATAGAAATCAAATTTCGTCACTACAAAAAGGAACTTCTAGATATATTAAGAGAAAACCCTGAAAATGAGGAGCTTACTCTGTTAGAATTAAAAGAGTTTTCAACAATGTATGTACACACTCTCTTTGATATCTTATCTTTTTTATGCCGTACAATGTGTGTAGTTGCTCAACACGAAAAAGACTAAGCGTTATGCACGCTTAGTCTTTTCATTTTCATATTTTTGTAATGCTTTCTGAATCTTTTCAGTCAGAAGCTTAGCTTTAAGTTTTCGTTTTCCGCTAATTTCGTTTGCAACTTTATGATGTGTATTGTACTTATTTTCCCCCAATGTTAACGACTCCTCTCTCATTTCTGCTGCTTTTTATACAGTATATTCTCTTAGACTCGTTAACTTGCGGTCTTTTCTTTATTTTATTAAAAGTTGGTACAAGAGCACATCTTGCCACTGATCAAATTTGTAGCCAACTTCCTTTAACTCTCCACATAGGAAGAAACCATATCTTTTGTGCATGCTAATGCTGTGCTCATTTCCTTTCGTAATGAGTGAAATCACAGCACGATGTTCATTCTCTTTAGCTAAGTGTAGTATTTCATCCATTAGGGCACGTCCAATTCCTTGGCCGCGTTCCTCTCTATCCACATAAACAGAGAGCTCTACCGTTTTGCTATACGCTTCTTTCTTGTTATAGGGAGAAAGTGTAGCATACCCTATAATTTTCTCCCCTTTTACTGCAACAATAAGTGGATAGCGGTGAACATGTTCATCAAACCATCCTTTTCTATCCTCTATACTTACTTTCTCTAGATCAAACGTTGCCGTTGTATGTTCAATTGCATCGTTATAAATGTCTACAATCCCTTGTAAATCTTTTTCTACTGCATATCTAATATTCATTCTCTCTCTCCCCTTTTATCCTTATCCTTTTATTTCAGCACATTTTATAAAAAAAGAAAAGAGAGAAAAATAGTTAATTAACGACCTTTTCTTGTGGACTGAAATTTTTCAGTTTTTGCCCGAAATGGACACTGTCCAACAGGTGTATCATTTGTATCACGTAAAAAGTATTTTCGCCATTCTTTTTGCTGCTGTGATGTGTTCCATCCAAGTGCTGGGTGTGGAGAAATTTGATCATACGCTACAACTTCTTTTTTCACTTCTGTTACAAAGTCCCTTAACTCTTCATTTTCTTCTTTTAGAATCTCTCTTGGTTGAAAAACAATTGTAAAATTAGGACTATACCTGCTTTTTCGTTTCTCATGCGCAGGAGTCTGACAGATAAGAGAAAATGGCTGTCCAGCGAAACAAAACTGCCAGTTTGGATGGTTAGGAGTTTTAGCGATATGCTGAGGCCATCCTCCTTCGTCAACAACGTGCAAATATTGAACAGTATCCCAAAACTGTCGCTCATATTCTTTTATAGCTTGAACAGGACCACGCTCTCTAAAAAGTGCAATGAGAGCCGTTTTTTTATTTTGTGGAGCTATTTTTTCAACATAATGTTTAATCCCTTCAGCAAACTGCTTAAGCGAATAATATTTATAAATAGAATCTACAAAAGTAAAATAAAGCATCTCATCTTTAAAAGCATCAACAGCAGCTTGACAAGGGTAGTTTTCAATAAGTACTTCTCGTTCAAATTTTGCAAAAGCTTTTTTTCCCCATTCAGGGATAACAACTGAGCCGTGGATTTGTTGTGGTGTATAAAGATATTGGATGTTCATGCTTCTCCTCCTCCAATGTACTCATATCAAAGCTTATTATTCTCCTAAAAAAATTATGATTAGTTTTTCACATCCTTCTTTTTTACTCAAAAACTTGAATCAGTAATTGTTATTTTTGTATAATAAAAATAAACATAAATTGGAAGGTGTCCTAATGAATATTCATACTTTACGTTCTTTCTTTTTGTTTAGTGTATGTAGTCTTCTTTTTTATACTTCTTGGCATTCTCTTGTGTTTTCTCCCCTTATTAGTGCTTTACGCTCCCCTTCTTTTCCTTTTTTTCAGATTGTCCTTTATCTTGCTTTTACATTAGGGCTTACAACCTCAATTGGACGAAAGCTTCATTCTTTCATTGCGCAAAACTGCTCAACAAAAAAAGAGCGGTATAAAATACTCGCTCTTTTTGGTATTATTCATATAACTGCGTTAACAGTATATATTTCAATGCTATTGTAAGGGAGAGTCGCGAAAACTCACGACTCTTTCTCTATCCACATTGAAATAATTTTTCCAACCTCAGCTTCATCCATTATAAATGAACCATTACTGTATAGCTCGCTAACACGAATATTAGCGGGAATTACTTTTTCAGTCATTCCTTTTGCTGATTCTATTCTAATAGCTCTGTTTTCCTTTACAATTGTAAAGCCAATCAGGTTATGAGGATTAGATTTAACCGTTCTAAGAATCATTGTTCCCCTTTTTGCTCTTGATGTTTGCTCCACTTCTTTTAAGTTCATTTTCTTAACGGCTCCTCTTTGGGTAACAAAGATGGCCTGTGTGTCCTCATGCTGTGTTATAAACGTTTCCGCCCCTATAACAACATCATCGTCTTTCAGATTGATTCCTTTTACTCCTGCTGCCCGTGGTCCTACAACATTGATTTCTTCCTCATTATAAAGTAAAACATAGCCTGCCTTTGTGCCAAGTAAAATGCGACTATTACCTGATGTACGCATTACAGAGACAACTTCGTCGTCTCCTTTAACATTTAAAGCCATTAGCGGTCTTGAATAGCGCTGGGCTTTAAAACTTTTCAACTCTGTTCTTTTCACCATACCGTTCTTTGTTGCAAAAAGAAGATAATCTTCTTTCTTAAAGTCCTCAATTGGCAATGCCTGAATAAGATGCTCTTCTTTATCAAGAGGAATAAGGCTTGACACATGCTGTCCAAGATCTTTCCAACGGATATCTGGAAGCTCATGAATTGGCATATATAAGTAGCTCCCCTTATTTGTAAATAATAGAAGAGTTTCAGTTGTATTCACCTCAAAACAGCCTAAAATATGATCTGTTTCTTTCATACCAAAATCTTGGCCATTTGAAGCATTGTAAGAGCGAAGGCTTGTTCTCTTCACATATCCGTCACTCGTTACCGTTACCATTACATCTTCTGACGGTACCATTACTTCTAAATTAATTTTTAGCTCTTCAATCTCTTCTTCAATTGCTGTAAAACGATCTGTTTTATATGTTTTTTTAACTTGGCGAAGTTCCTTTTTAATAAGGGAGAGAAGCTTTTGCTCACTATTCAAAATTTGCTCAAGCTCTTCAATTTTCTGTTGTAGCTCTTCACTTTCTTCTCTTAATGCCGTGATATCAGTGTTTGTTAAACGATAAAGCTGGAGAGATACAATAGCTTCAGCTTGAGCTTCTGTAAACTCATAGTTTTTAATTAAGTTATTTTTCGCATCTCTTTTATCTTTTGAAGCTCGAATTGTGGCAATCACTTCATCAAGTATAGAGAGAGCTTTAATAAGTCCTGCTACAATATGCTCGCGTTCTTTTGCTTTTTCCCACTCATATTTCGAACGATTAATCACAACCTCTTTTTGATGATCAATATATGCATCTAAAATGGTTGGTAACGTCATTAATTTTGGACGTCCTTTGTGGATAGCAACCATGTTGAAATTGTATGGAATTTGTAAATCCGTGTTTTTGTAAAGATAATGTAGAATTCCTTGAGCATTTCCGTCTTTTTTAAGCTCAATTACGATGCGAAGACCAGTGCGGTCCGTCTCATCTCGCACTTCCGCAATTCCTTCTACTTTGCGATCTAGACGAAGTTCATCCATTTTCTTCACAAGATTTGCTTTATTTACTTCATATGGAATTTCTGTAATGACAATCTGTTCTTTTCCGCCTTTAAGGCTTTCAACACTCGCTTTACCACGAACAATGATTTTGCCTTTTCCTGTTTCATATGCCTTTTTAATTCCTGCTACACCTTGTATAATACCGCCTGTTGGAAAATCCGGTCCTTTAATGACGCTCATAAGCTCTTCTACTGTAGCTTGTTTTTTGTCAATTCTCATGATCGCAGCATCGATAACTTCCACAAGATTGTGAGGAGGAATATCTGTAGCATAACCAGCTGAAATTCCTGTTGATCCATTTACAAGTAAGTTTGGAAAATGAGCTGGTAAAACGGTTGGCTCAGTGCTTGTATCATCAAAGTTTGGGACAAATTCTACTGTGTTTTTATCAATATCTCGTAAAAGCTCTTGTGAAATAGAAGATAGGCGAGCCTCTGTATAACGCATTGCAGCTGGAGGGTCTCCATCAATACTTCCGTTATTTCCGTGCATTTCAATTAAAACATTGCGTACTTTCCACTCTTGACTCATTCTGACCATTGCATCGTAAACAGATGAATCACCGTGCGGGTGATAGTTACCGATAACATTTCCAACTGTTTTAGCAGATTTACGAAACCCTTTTTCAGCCGTATTTCCATCTACGTGCATAGCATATAAAATACGACGCTGCACTGGTTTTAATCCGTCTCTCGCATCAGGCAGCGCACGTTCTTGAATAATGTATTTACTATAGCGACCAAATCTGTCACCTAAAACATCCTCTAATGGTAAATCTAAATAGCGTTCTGTTTGTTCCATTTTCATTCCTCCTCCGCGACCGTTACATGTTCGTTATCTAGAATGTTTGGATCCTCATCAAGCCCGAACTCTACGTGACTTTCAATCCATTTACGACGCGGTTCTACCTTGTCACCCATAAGTGTTGTCACACGACGCTCAGCCCGTGCTGCATCATCAATACGTACTCGAATAAGCGTTCTCGTGCCAGGGTTCATCGTTGTTTCCCAAAGCTGATCAGCGTTCATTTCCCCAAGACCTTTATAACGCTGAATCATATAGCCTCTTCCGACTTTTTTAATGGCTCCTTGAAGTTCATCATCACTCCATGCATATTCGATGACTTCTTTTTTACCGCTTCCTTTACTTACTTTATAAAGCGGTGGAAGAGCGATAAACACTTTGCCTGCTTCAATTAAATCTTTCATATAGCGATAGAAAAAAGTAAGTAAGAGAACTTGAATATGAGCTCCATCCGTATCTGCGTCTGTCATGATCACAACTTTATCGTAATTTGTATCTTCAACCGAAAATTCAGGCCCAACGCCAGCGCCAATTGCATGAATAATCGTGTTAATTTCTTCATTTTTAAATATATCCGCAAGCTTTGCTTTTTCGGTATTAATGACTTTCCCTCTTAACGGTAGAACAGCTTGAAAGCGACGATCACGACCTTGTTTAGCAGATCCTCCTGCTGAGTCTCCCTCAACAAGGTAAAGCTCATTTCGATTTGGGTTACGCGATTGAGCAGGCGTCAACTTTCCGCTTAATACAGCCTCTGATTTTTTTCGTTTCTTGCCTGTTCTCGCTTCTTCACGAGCTTTGCGAGCTGCTTCTCTTGCAAGACGTGCTTTAATTGCTTTTTTGACAAGCATAGAGCTTACATCTGCGTTTTCTTCTAAATAATAAGACAAATGCTCTGCAACGACAGCATCAACGGCAGAACGTGCTTCACTTGTACCAAGCTTTCCTTTTGTTTGCCCTTCAAACTGCAAAAGCTCCTCAGGCACGCGAACAGAAACAATCGCAGCAAGCCCTTCGCGTATGTCTGTCCCTTCAAGATTTTTATCACGTTCTTTCAACAAGTTTGTTCTGCGTGCATATTCATTAAACGCACGTGTCATTGCGCTTTTAGCACCTGCCTCATGCGTTCCTCCATCTTTTGTGCGAACATTGTTAACGAATGATAAAATATTCTCTGAATATCCATCATTAAACTGAAAGGCAAAATCAATTTCAATTCCATTTTGCTCTCCTTCGAAAGAGCACACTGAATGAAGGATATCTTTATCTTCATTTAAATATTGAACAAAAGCTTCAATTCCATTTTCATAATGATAGAGCGCTTTTTCATCATGTCGCTCATCAATGATTTCAATCTTCATGCCTTTTAATAAGAAAGCAGATTCTCGTAAGCGCTCACTTAGTGTTTCATAGTTATAAGTTGTTGTAGAAAAAATAGTTGGATCTGGTTTAAAGTGGATGGTTGTTCCCGTTTGATTCGTTTTTCCAACCTTTTCAAGCGTTGTGACGGGTTTTCCGCCATTTTCAAAACGTTGTTCGTATTTAATACCATCACGCTTAATTGTAACAACGAGCCACTCTGATAAGGCATTCACAACAGAGGCCCCAACACCGTGAAGACCTCCGCTCGTTTTATAGCCGCCTTGTCCAAATTTCCCACCTGCATGAAGCACAGTTAAAATAACTTCCGGCGTCGGTTTCCCTAATTTGTGCATTCCTGTTGGCATACCGCGCCCTTTATCAATTACAGAAATTGAATTATCCTTGTGGATCGTTACCTTTATATAATCTCCGAAACCAGCAAGTGCTTCGTCGACTGAGTTATCTACCACTTCATATACTAAATGATGAAGTCCGCGACTGTCTGTACTTCCAATGTACATTCCCGGACGTTTTCGTACTGCGTCAAGTCCCTCTAGCACTTGAATCGCATCTTCGTTGTAACTAAATGATTGTTTCGTAGTCAAGCAACATTCCCCTTTCAAACAACTTCTTTATGTATAGCAACACATTTTACCCTAATATCTCACAATTTATAAATGCTATGTGATGATGTCTTTTCTTATATTAAAACAAAAAGGGAACGTGTGTTTTGAATTTTACCATAACTTGCTTAAAATGAAAATGACGTTCTTCCTAAACAAGCTATAATAAGCCTTTTTCTCTATATTATTGTAGCATAACACTAACAGGTAACCCGATGTCATATGACATCGGGTTATGGTTTATTTTGTTAAAGCATGTTCAACTTTAATACAGCGGTCCATAACAGGCTTGTATCCTTTGGAAACAAGCAGATTATATGCTTCTTGATTTACAACTCCAAGCTGGGACCAAAACACATCTGCATCAATTTCTAAAAATTCTTTTGCAACGTCTACTAAATGTTCCGAGCGGCGAAACACATTTACAATATCAACATGTTCTTTAATATCAGTAAGAGAGGCAACAGCGGGAACACCGAGTACTTCCTTTACGTTCGGGTTTACCGGGATAATCTCATACCCTGCTTTTTGCATAGCCTCTGATACAAGATAAGATGTTCGATCTTTATTGTCTGAAAGACCGACAACCGCAATCTTTTTGCTATCTTTTAATATTTTTCCAAGCTCTTCTCGAGAAGGTATATTCATGTTCTTCACTCCTTAGCTATTCTTTAGATTAAACGAAAATCCTGTTAAATTCAAAAAAGTTGTCCAATTTGCCATAAGTTAATGTCCTTCATAAAACGTTTATTCTTAAGTTTTTGTTTCAAAGCTTATAAATTTATTATAGCTTTTACTATTTTGCCATACATTTATGAAATATTTCTATTAACAATATAATATTTCATGATAAAATGAGATGAACTTGTATGTGAACGAGTGTAAATTAGTGAACATATACATATAAAGGAGCTTAACACATGACCATTTTTCTTTTGGTACTTGCTTATCTTCTCGGCTCTATTCCATTTGGTTTAATTGTTGGGAAAGTAGGCTATGGCATTGATATTCGAGAACACGGAAGTGGAAACTTAGGAGCCACAAATACATTCCGTACATTAGGAAAAAAAGCCGGTATTATTGTAACAGTAGCTGATATTTTAAAAGGAACTGTCGCAACGGTCATTCCACTTCTTGTTGGTGCTGATATGAATGCATTATTCTTTGGTATTTTTGCAGTTGTAGGACATGTTTTCCCTCTTTTTGCAAAATTCCGGGGTGGAAAAGCGGTTGCAACGAGCGCAGGTATTCTTCTTGGATATACGCCGCTGCTGTTTGTCGGGATTCTTGTATGCTTCATCATCTGTCTTTATCTATCTAAATATGTATCCCTATCCTCCGTCATTACAGCTGTTCTTGCTTTCGCCTATACATTTTTTGTTGATGATATTCCACTTCGTATTATTATGGGTCTCATTGCTTTTATTGTAGTTTACCGCCATCTTGCCAATATGAAACGTATTTTAAACAAAACAGAACCAAAAATCACTTGGCTATAAGGTAAAAAAGGTGACAAGATTGTCACCTTTTTACATTCCATTTCTATCGCCCAATTAAAATAGCATTTAAAAAGATGGCTTCATCAACAGTCAATGTTTTATTTTGAGCTTTTTTTGTCCACTGATCGCTCTTTAAAACACCGCTTTGGTTTGCTTTAGCATATACTTCTGCAAGCTCTTTCCACTGCCACTCTTGTAAGTTCAACGTTCTTCCTCCTTCATTTTCCCCCGGCTGCTCCGGCGCTGGTGTCGGTTTTGGCTGAGAGATTGGTGCAACCCCTAGTGTTTTGGCGATTGCTCGTGCATGAGCTTCTCCTACCGCTTTTAAAAATGTTTCATTTTTCAAAAGGTTTGCATCTGCTGTTCGGTCAATAAATAAATTTTCCGTTAAATTAGCAGGCATTGTTGTTTGACGAAGAACTGCATAGTTTGCTTGTTTTTGACCTCTGTCTCCTACATTTCCAAACGACTTCATCGCTGTTAAAATTTCAGAATGAAGATTGCTTTGCAAGGCGAGGGTTGTTGAACTCGCTCTCCCTGTAAATCGGTACGTTTCAAAGCCTGTCCCTCCACCTGAATTAATGTGAATGGAAACAAAGAGATTCGCTTTAAAAGCATTAGCTTGTTGACTTCTGCTATTAAGAGATATAAACCGATCGTCAGAACGCGTCATTCGTACAACAATTCCACGGTAGTTAGCAAGCAAATAGTCTCTTGTATATATAGCGATTTTTAGTGTTAAATTCTTTTCTTGAAGTCCATTGGCTACCCCACCTGGATCTGTTCCGCCATGTCCTGGATCAAGCATCACTTTCACCATATTTTCATCATCCCATTCTTTTCTATTTCTATGAAATATGCTTATACTCTACTATATGAATTCTATTAAATATCGGTACAAAAATGTGCATTCCCCCCTTTCTCTTTCTTTTTACAAAAATCCAAGAAAAAAAGGGTAAACAAAAAGTCGCTTAAGTTTAAAAACTTAAGCGACTTTTTGTTTACTCTGCAGAAAATGTCCTAACCGTGCTTTCATCCAATTTCCGAACAACTTCAACGATGAGCTTTGTAGCATCTTCAAGATCTCGCTTACTTACCATTGAAACATGGCTATGTATATAGCGGGCTGCAACACTAATGACAATGGTCGGAACTCCCTGTTTATAAAGGTGGATTTTCCCGGCATCTGTTCCTCCTCCTGTCATAATTTCAGTTTGATAAGAAATATTTTGCTCTTCTGCTGTTTGAATGACAAGATTACGAAACGGGATGTTTGGAATCATTGAAGCGTCTAAAAAACTGATAAGGGGGCCTCCTCCAAGCTTCGGCTTGTCTTCTCCACCCATGCCTGGTCCATCTTCTGCAATCCCAACGTCTAACACAATAGCAACATCAGGGTCAATCATGTAAGGCGACGTTCCAGCTCCTCTTAAACCTACTTCTTCCTGAACAGTTGCTCCAGCAAACACCATATTAGGATGATCCTCTCCAAGCTCTTTTAAAGACTGAAGTGCAAGATAGCAACCAGCTCGATTATCAAGGGCTTTAGCTAAGATTGTATCTTCATCTGGGAGCATTTCAAAAGGACAAATAGGAATAATAGGATCTCCTTGATGAATGCCCCATTCTTTTACTTGTTCTTTGTTTTTGGCACCAATATCAATAAACATCTCGCGAATGGGGTATACTTTACTTCGTTCCTCAGGTTGTAAAATATGGGGTGGTTTAGAGCCAATAACTCCTGTGAATGTCCTTTTCTCTGTTACAATTTGAACACGCTGTGATAAGAGGACCTGATCCCACCATCCACCAAGCGGTGAAAAACGCAAATAACCGTCTTTTGTAATCTCAGAAACCATAAAGGCTACTTCATCCATGTGACCAGCGATCATTACTTTAACTTTATTTTCCTTTCCCTCTTTCCCACCAAAAATACTGCCAAGATCGTCATATACGAGCTCTGCCCCACAAGATGTCAGCTCTTCTTCCATAATATTTCGAACGTGCTTTTCAAATCCAGGAGCTCCTGGTGTTTCTGTTAGTTTCTTTAACAAATCCATCTATTACACCTTCTTTTTGGTTTCTCATTGTTTAGAATGATAGGAACTAGGGACTTTTATACAAAAAAAGTAGCTTATCCTAAAACTCATGTTATAAATCTAAAATGAAAGAGAAACAATATGGAAAAAGAGGTGAAAATATGCTTCATACAATCTGGAAAGGTCAGCTTCATTTTGGAACGATTGAAGTACCTATTAGACTTCATTCAGCTGTTGAAAATTCTGATGTTAAGCTTCGATTGCTTCATCGAGAATGCTCAACACCGATCAAACAGAAACGAATTTGTCCACACTGCAATGTAGAAGTTGACCACAATGATTTAGTTCGTGGGTATGAGCGTGAAGACGGAACTTTTATTCAGCTAGAAGAGGAAGAAATAAATATGGTAAAAGCTCCTTTCTTAGGAAAAGAACTTTCCATCTTTCATTTTCTAAAAAAAGCAGAGGTTGATCCTCTTTACTATAATAAAACTTTTTTTGTACTTCCTTTAAAAGAAAACATCAAAGCCTATGAAATTCTTCGAGCGGCATTACAAGCTACAAATACATTTGCTTTGACAAAGATATTTTTATATTCAAGCGATCAATATGCTGTTATTCGCGCCTATGAAAACATATTAGCTCTTCACACTCTTCATCCTTATGAAGATATACGTCATATAAGAGACGATAGGTTAGCAAATCAAGTTTCAAATCAAGATCAAAAGCTTGCTGTAGACCTTATTGAAAACTTAACAGAACCTTTTCAGCCAGAAGTATTTCATGATGACTATCAAGAAGCGCTTCTCAAATATATCGATGAAAAAGAAGCGAAGCCAAAACAAGAACGAACAATTGCTCATATGATGGAAGCGCTAAAAGCAAGTATTGATCAATCTACGATTGAAACAAAATCTCCTAAAAATATGAATAAGAAACCACGAGCTACAAGCTAATTATTTCCTTTCCCTTTGTTCACATTCTCATATCCAAATTTCAAAAAGTCGGTATATAATTATTTTAGGATGTGGATTAGTTAACCCTTATCGTACAATCGGGATGAAGAATGTAGCTTACATCAAGCCTGAACGTAAGTTTGAACATAAAGGCGAATTTCTTAACATACTGCTCAACAAGAGACGTTTTATATGTTCAAGAATATCTTCCAATTGACTGTGATCTACGTATCGTATGGGTTGGTGGGCGTATTATGGAAGCGTACTGGCGAATATGTAGAGAAATTTCATAAGAAGTCATTCTAATAGAAGCGCTTGATCTTGTTCAAAAAATGGCTTCTTCTTTGCATATTAACTATGCTGACTTTGATGTTGCCGTTTGTAATGATAAGATGTATCTTTTTGAATTTAATGTTATGTTTGGAAATCACGGGATTCAACATCCTCATTTTTACTAACTTTCACCCAAAATCAAGCTGGATAACTAAAAATCCCCCTTAAAGAAGGGGGATTTTATTAAGTGAATTTATATACATTTTCATCATCTGTTGGAGTAAGCGTTCCGTACTGAGACGGTACTTTAGCATATCGAGTTACTGTATTATCTTTAACGAACACGATAAGCTGATGGCTGTCGCTTTTTGAGATTCCTGTTGAACTAGCATTTGGCCAAGCAAAGCCTAATGTTTTATTAATTTCTTTCACAGACGTATTTCCTGGGAATACATATAGGTTGTCCCATTTAAAATCAAAAGCTTGATCAAAATCAATAATATGACTTTCTTGTGCTTCTGCGATGATTTGTTTTTCGAGAAATAATTTATTTTTTTCGCTTAAGCCTTGATCAATGGCAAAAATTGCGAGCAGAAGCAACATCGTGACGAATAATATTCTCCTCACCATAGGATCCTCCCTATTTTCATCTACTCTTTTATTTTACTCACTTGCTATATGACTTACAACCCCTTTTTCATTACGGAGACATTACGAACTTTTTGCATTTTTGCAATAAAAAAGCATCCCAAATGGATGCTTTTACATAACTAAAAGAGAAACAACCATTGTCACGGTCACAGCTAAAATAATGAGGGCAAGCAAGAAACGAAATAATCGCTTGGGCGTTAAATGAATCTCCTCATTTTTTCCATCATCTAATAAATGTACTATTAACCAAGCTGCTAAAATTAAAATAATAACAGAAGCAAACAACTGCATGACCATTCTTACCACCCTTTCGCCCTTTTTTATAATATATGCACAAAAAGGGCGGATGGTTTATATAAATGGTTAAAAAACCGTCACAAACAGTTTATATCTGTACACAATATATACAAAAGCAACAAGTGCTACAACAAGAAGTGCTCTTTCCTGAACCGTTCCTGTTTTGTATGTAAGTGGTGCACGAAACTTCTTTTTTGTAAACGGAAAGAAAAGCGGTACACCTTGCCTAGAGAAGAAATCCCCAATAATATGAAAAACATACCCTAAGCTCAATCCAAGGGTGAAATCATTCTGAAATTTGTAGTAAAGAAGCGAAAACAAAAGCCAAAATAAAAGTGAATGCGTTAGCCCTCTATGCCCAAACGTTTTTTTGATTAGTTTTGATAAACCAAACGTTCGGCGCCCTACAAAAGAATTTGGCTCATCAATGTCAGGAAGCAAACTTCCAATTACAATTCCTCCTAAGCAAGCAACAGAAAAAGGCACGTTCGTAACCGTTGTAAGATATGTACCGGCAGCAAGTGATGTTGCCACATGTGTAGAATAGTTCAAATTTGCCACCTTCTCTAAATTAATGCAATAAAAGATAATTATAAGAAAGATTTTCCTTTCTGTCAAAAAACATAAAAAAAGACCTTTCTGAAAAAGGTCTTTTTACTCTTCTAGAGCTGACTGCGCTAAATTCATAATTGTCATGTCATCCATAGGTGGATTGTGTAATCCTGCACGCACGTCTCGATAGTACCGTTGAAGTGGATTTGTACGCTGTAAACTTTTTGCTCCAACAATACGCATGGCTTTATCTACGACATTAATAGCACAATTTGTCGCGATAAGCTTTGCTGCTGAAAGCTCTTCAAGCAAGCTGTCTTTTTCATCTTTTGTTTCACATTCATCCCATTTTGTTGCGACAGCATATAAAAATTGACGTCCTTTTAGAAGCTCTAATTCCATTTCTCCAAGTCCCATTTTGACGTTTGGTAATGTGCTAATCGTGCCTTCTATGCTGTTAGGAGAGTAAGTTTTAGCAAATTCTATAGCATAGTTTCGAGCAGCGAGTGCAACGCCTAAATAACACGCTGGAATATGCAAAAGCCAGCCGCTTGCTTCACGCTTATTTCCTCCTTTTAATAATCGAACAAGCTTATCCTTCTCAAGGAAAACATTCTCTAAAAGTAAATCATGACTACCTGTACCTCGCATAGCAATCATGTCCCACGTTTCTTCAATTGAAACCCCTTTTGCCGTTTTAGGCACGATAAACTCTCCGACTGTTCCTTCTTCTTCTATCCATGCCTTCACAAGAAAATAATCTAGGGCAGGAGCCATTGTTGTAAATGTCTTATGACCATTCATAAGAAAACCGTCTTGTTGACTTATAGCTGTTGTTTCAGGGCGTCCTCCTCGCGTTGGACTTCCTGTTTTGGGCTCTGTTGCTGCTCCATTTAAAAGTTTTTTATTTTTAATCTCTTGAAACATAGTATGAAGAGTATATTCAGGCCAATTCCTTTTATCATTTAAATCCATTGTAATCCCCATATGCCAGCCGATAGCAAGAGCTGTTGAAGCATCTCCACTTGCAATTTTTTCTTGAAAAAGAAGAAGATCATAAAGCGCTAATCCTTCCCCACCGGCCTCTTTAGGCAGGGATAAAGACGTATAGCCAATCTTCTTTAATTTCTCAATATGTTCAGTTGGAAAAAGAGACTTTTCATCAATTTCGGCTCCATTGTTTGCAAACTCTTCTACAAGGGGAGTAAGTCGTTGTAGCCATTCCTTTTGAAAGTCTGTTTTGATAAATGTTGCTGTCACAAAATCACGCTCCGTTCAAATCATTGTAAACTTATCGGGTTTTATAACTATCATATCAATGAAAAAGGACCAAGTACAGAAATAACCTTTAGGGGTACGTTGCCATATAGTAAAGGAGAATAAGATACTAAGGAGGAAAAAGCGTGTTTCCATGGAAATCTAACTCTTGGCCTTTTGAACAAGGAAAAGAGCAAAACAATAAAGAGACGGATCAATATTTAAAAAGCGTGCTATCCTCTGCAATGTCACAGCCTTTACCAGACTTCATTAAAAATAATGATTTTTTTAAACAAGCGTTGCAAATGTCCCATACTAAAACTTCAGAAGGTGAAACAGCGCTTATGTATGATATATTTCAAACGCATGATAGCTGTATCATCCAAGTAAAAATTCCAGACCGCGCTACATTAGCTTATCTAAAGGTTTCTCATAGTCCATTCTCCTGTTTTATTGAAAGTAATGGAGAGAAAAAATTTCAGCAAGAAATATCTCTTCCTTCGAGCGTGCGAAAAAAAGGCGCAAAAGCAACTTATCAAAAAGGACTGCTCGAGATCTCGTTACCAAAATCCTCTCAGCATTCCCTCTCTGAAATTCCCATTCACGACTTAGAAGCCTAAGATAAACTCTTAGGCTTCTGTTTCTGAAAACATCGTATGAAGAACAAAAAGATCAAACGTTTCTTTTCCTAAGGAGCATCCTGCTGCTTTTGGATGTCCTCCTCCATCAAAACGAGCGGCAATTTCACTTAAATTCACGTTATCTCTTGCTGTTCTAAAACCAATACGGCGTTTCCCCATATCGATTAGAGCTACAAAATCGAGCTCTTCGTCGTCTACACAAAGGGCATTTCCAAGCTCTGATTGGTAGTTCTCTGCAAATACAATTCCAGCAGTATATTGCGTCTCCCCAATTTCTAGCTGTTCCTTGATCATTTGATGACTTTTATTATGGATATAGCGATCAATTTTTTCTTGTTCAAGAGCTAAAATGGTTTCATGGACTTCTGTAAACGCAAACTCTTCTTCTTTATCTAATGCGGTTAATACGGTTTCAATAAAATCTTCTCGTTTAATTAAATAAAACAAATGATTTAGTTTCTTCGCTTTTTCATTATTATTTTCATACCAGTCCCATGTATCAAATTGACGAACAAGTTCAACATACTCAGACATCACCGAAGTTTGTTGTAATTTCCCTTCTTTAAGAAGGTGGTGATAAAAAAGCTCTGTCCCACACGTTTTTTGTCCCTTTTCATCCACTGCTTTTACTGTAGCCCATTCATAGGTTTCATCAAGCCATTTTGCTGATGAATGATGATCAAATAGAAGAATCTTTTGTCCGCGTTGTACGCGTTCATTTAATTTTGCAGCCACTTCTTCATTGACCGAAATATCTGTAATATAAATTTCTTCTTCTATATCTTCATTTTCTTCTAAATACTCTTCAATTACTTCATCAATTTTATAAATGCCAACGCATGAATAATGAACATTTTCCTTTGAAAACGCACGAAGAGCTAAAATAGCTGGACTTACTCCATCCAGGTCATTATGTGAAAATAATCTCATAATAAATTCCCCTCTTTTATGTAGTTATAAATCAGTATACCCTTTTTAAAAAGAACAACTCAAAAAACAAAAGCTAGCATTTCTAAGCTTGCTTCTGTCTTTGGAATTCTTCTTCCACATGATAAATTTCCAAAACAAAGTTGCAAATGTAAAAGAGCAAAAGTGGCAAAACAGATTCTGTCAACACATAAAGCGATGACAAAAAGAGCCCGATAATAAATGGCTGAATACTCAACCGATCATACGAAAACGCAAGCTGCACCACATAGTAAGCGCACGTGATAAAAACGAGCACGAGCCATATATTCGTTACATGAAAAATGTGAACATATAGGAAATAAAAAAACGGAAAATAGACAAGCGATTCTACTGCTACGTGAAGACACGAAAAAAAGGACCAGCTTGCAACTTCCTCTTTTTTTTGCGGTGTGAATACATGATAGGATGAAGCTAGCGTTTCCTCTCCAAAAATGTTTGCTTCTTTGTTTCGTTTAATCCATGCAACTAAAATAACCGTAATAATAAAAAAGGCAAAAAGGGCAAGAATTAAGTATTTGAAAAAACTAGGGAGTGGTGAAGCATGAAAGGCAGAAAAACTTGTGGCTTTCCATCCAATAAAAGAGAAAGAAATGCCTTCATACTTAAAAAGCGTCACGTAGCCAAGCAAAATAATAATATAAAAAAGAGATTGTTCAACGAAAAATTGAATTCGTTTGCTGCTTTTTCCCCATTTTTTCACTGCCCGTCGTTCTAAGAGAGGACGGAAAATGACGATAAACATAAATAACACAATAAAGAACCAAAAAGCCAAATGTACCATTCCACCTTCTAAAAAAAATAAGGAGCACAATTTACTATATTAGCGAATTACCCCCGTAAATGTCAAAAGACTTTCGAACTTTTCTTTCGATTTTCGTTTAAAAGGTGCTAAGCAACGTTAAGTCCGCCAATCGTAACCATTGGAGAGCCTCCTCCAGGATGTGTTGTTCCTCCAACAAAATAAGAGCCCTTTTGTATCTTTTGAGACATTAGAAGGCCTTAGGAAACTATCTTTTTTCGACCTTCCAATCAAAAAAGAAGACACCTATTGATGTCTTCTTTCCATACTTCTATCTAAAAACCCTGCTTATATCCTATTCTTCATCACTGCTTTTTCACAAAACGATTTGGTAAAAACGTAATATGTGGTTTTCCTAGCGTTTCATGTTGATGTATGATTGTTTCAACTTCAAAGACCTCTCTTAGCAATGTTTCATTTAGCACTTCTTCAGGTCTTCCTTGTGCAAATATCTTTCCTTCTCTCATTACAAAAAGATAATCACAGTACATAGACGCAATATTCAAATCATGCAGAGCAGCGATAACCGTCATATTAGTATCTTTTACAGCATCCATAATATGAAGCTGATGATGAATATCAAGATGGTTTGTTGGTTCATCTAGGATAAGGACTTCTCCTTGTTGAATAAGAGCTCTCGCAATGATAACACGCTGTTTTTCTCCTCCTGAAAGCGTCAAAAAGTTTCGATTAATGAACGTTTCCATACCGACCTTTTTCAACATCTCTAGGGCAAGCTCGTCGTCTTTTGAATGATCAAAATCAAACATCCTCTTATATGGTGCCCTGCCCATTAAAACCATTTCTTTTACCGAAAAATCAAATGTAACCGGTGTTTCCTGGCTAACAACGGCTAGCTGTTGTGCAGCTTCCTTTGGCTTCATTTTCAAAAAGTCATGGCCGTTAATCATTACCTTCCCACTTGATAGCGGCAATACTCTGTAAATATTTTTGAGAAGCGTAGATTTCCCGCTTCCATTCGGTCCAATAATCCCAACAAACTGTTTTTTTTCAGCAGAGAGAGAAACATCATCTATAATAAGCTGATTTCCAATAAGCGTTGTTACATGTTCAATGCTAATCATTTACTCTCCTCCAAAAGCGTACGTACTTTTTCTCAGTAACCAAATAAAAAACGGACCTCCAACAAGAGCCGTAATAATTCCAATTGGCAGTTCTTGCGGAGAAATCACCGTGCGTGCTAATACATCGGCCCATATTAAAAAGATGGCGCCCCACAGTGCGCTAAACGGGATCACATATTTGTAATTAGAACCAACAAAAAGACGAACAATATGAGGAATCATAAGTCCTACAAATCCAATGGCTCCACTCACAGAGACAATAACACCTGTTAGAAGAGCTGTTGCAATAATTAAAAGCTTGCGAAACATATGAACGTTAATCCCCAATGTTACAGCTGACTCTTCCCCAGTCAATAAAATATTAAGAGCTCGGTATTGAGACCATAAAAATAAAAATACAAAACAAAAGACAGTAAAAGGAATGAATAAATAATCCCATCTTGCCCCAGTTAAACTGCCAATCATCCAAAAAAGTGCACTTTTGGCTCCTTCTGCATTTGGTGCAGATAAAACAATAAAGTTTGTGAGCGCTGTTAAAATCATTGATACAGCAACTCCGCTTAAAAGGAGTCGAACTGTAGAAATTCTTCCCCGTACTTGAGCAAGAAAAAACACCCCTAAAACAGATAAAAGTGCGCCAATAAAAGCCGCAATTGATAGAGCATAAATGCCTAAAATAGAAAAAGCGCCTGCTGTAATAACAAGCGTCGCTCCAACAGAAGCTCCTGACGATACTCCAAGTATGTATGGATCTGCAATTGAATTTTTCACAAGTGCTTGAACCGCAGCTCCTGCAATTGAAAGTCCTGCTCCAACAATACAAGCTAACAAAACACGCGGAAGCCTAATTTGCCAAATGATGGCGGATTGAGCAAGTGATCCTGATCCATCTATGTAATGATTTATATAAGGCATATGTGAAAAAATAATTTTCCATACTAAAAGTGGTGATAAGGAAACAGACCCTATCATCACAGCAAATGTAATTGTAAAAAGCAAAAATAGGACGGAAAAGCCTAATATTAAAAATGTCCTTGCTTTTTTTCTAACCAATGCATGCAACCGTATTTTCATCCCTTCTTCATCCATCTTCCTCCTGATTGTATGCGTTAAAAGTCCTCTCGTCAAACATTACAAGAAAAACGAGCCTTGTAAAAGGCTCGTTTCTTATAAGATGCTTCTCCACTCCTTAAGCACTTCTTGACCTACTCTACGATCCAAGGCATTTCTTGCCCAGGCAACACCGTCTGCAATAGAAGGTTCATACCCGAAGAGATAGAGACGAAGAGCTGTATTTAGCACAACTTGATTATAAGCATAAAGATCACTCTTTTCTCCTTTTAGGACACTCTCTATTGTTTCAACTTGATTTTGTAATGAACGTTTTTTCACAAACTCTTCTTCAGGAAGATAAAGATCATACTCTTTTGGACTTACAATAAAAGAAGACTCCTGTCCATCTTGGATTTGAAAAACAAAGCTATTACGATGAACAGCTAAATCATCTGATCCTTCTATCCCTTGCACAACAACTGCTTTTTTCACATCTAGTGTTTTAAAAACAGGCAAAATTTTATTAATAGCTGTTCGATGAAAAGCTCCCAGCACAATATTTGGGGCATGAGCTAAGTTTAGCATTTTTTCAACTGTATTGAATGTTGTGCGAATTCCCATTTCCTTACGAATTGAGCGTAGACGCTTGAGTGGAGGTGATAGCTTTTCTGTATGATAAAAGCCAATCTTAATTTTTTCTAATGATGTTGCAATTTCATCGACACTTTCCTCTGTCTTAATGCCTAACTCTGTTAAAACGTCTTTAATGGTTGTACCGTATTTTGGAGGAAGTGAGTTACTGCTATGTAAACAAACAGGCATCCCTCTTGAAGCTAACAATACATTTACTGGGATTGTCGCAAAAAACGAATTTCGCCCTGCATATGGACTTGAATAGTCTACAAGGTTCTCTCTTATATTTTCATTCACGTTGATTTGCTCGCTATTTTCTCTATACACTTTCACAAACGCATCGAGTTCTTCTGGCGTTTCTGTCTTAATACGCTGTCCTGTCAAAAAGGTAGCAATCTGCACATCTGTTGCCTCACCAGTTGCCATCATATGCGCCGCTTTCTCTGCCTCTTCAAAAGGCAAGTCTTTTGCTCCACGCTGTCCTCTTGCTACTTCTTTGATCCACTGTTGCATAAAACCCTCTCCTTTATTTCTATCTATTATAACAATATCTGAAATATCGAAATTTTTCCATAAGAAAAGAAGCTATCCTCTAGCTTCTTTTCTCTTACTTATTAGAAAATCCTTTTTTCTCAATATATTCTTTCATATACATTCGTTTTGGTGTATGAAGCATATTAGCCATTTGAGCTGTCCACGTATCTTCACGTTTTCCACCTGTACGCTCTTTATAATAAGATGAGGTGACTTCATTGTAAGCTTCAAGCTCTTTTTTATATTTTTCTTCATCCTGTTCATAGCACTCTTCATGGTAGATGTGCGCTTTTGGTAAGCGTGGTTTTTGACTTGATTCGTGCGCTGGATATCCAACTGTTAGGCCAAAAAGTGGAATAACGCGTTTCGGGATGTCTAATACTTCTTCAACACCTTCTAAATTGTTTCGAATGCCTCCAATATAGCATGTGCCAAGCCCCATTGATTCAGCCGCAATTACAAGGTTTTGTGCTGCAAGAGCCACATCAATAAGAGAAACCATAAATGTTTCTGTGCTTTCTAACGAATCTGCCACCTTCACTTCTTCCATAGTGCCAAGTATCTCATGACGATGCAAATCTGCACAAAAAACAAAGAGGTGTCCATTCTCTTCTACATAAGGCTGATTTCCTGCAAGCTCAGCAAGTTTTTTCTTTTTAGCAGGATCCTTTACTCCAATAATAGAATAAGCTTGGATAAAACTAGAGGTTGAAGCTGCTTGAGCACTTTGAACTAAAGCATCAATTTGTTCATCTGATAATGGCGTATCTTTATACTTTCGTATAGAACGGTGATTTAATATTGTTTCGATTGTTTTATTCATTTCTTCTACTCTTCCTCTCTTCTTTGTTGCTACTATCTTATCATAGATAAACTTCTCTCCTTTAATACAATGCTCAACCTATATTTTTTATAATTTTGTTAGCGGCCGCTTCATAAAAAATAAAATCGGCAAACCAATTCGTTTACAAATGGTAAAATAGTGCAGAAGAGTAAGCAGAAGTGTTTCTGCATTCATTGCTAAAATAACGCCACTTACTCCCCATTCTCGTTGAGAAGCAAGGAGAAAAATAAGCGAAAAGGAAATAACATGAACCCATATCGTATGATACAAGGCATCCTTCATAAGCCCTAACCCAATTAAATAAGCTCTCATTGGGATTACAAAGAAATGAAGTAAAAAACACGGCCAAAGCGCTCTTAAATAGAAAGCAGCTTCACTTGAATGAAAAAAGAGATTTGTAATAGGCTCAGCAAAAATGTTCATAATGAGAATCGCGGGAATTCCATATAAAAACGTTATTCGTAAACTTTGCTGTAATAGCGAGCTTAGCTTATCACGGTCACCTGCAGCTTGCGCTTGAGAAACAGCCGGGATTAAGGCTACAAGAAGAGAATGAGCAATAAAAGCTGGAAAGAACCCAATCGTCATAGCAACTCCTGCAAGCATACCGTAATGACCTGTTGCAATGGAAGACGTCATTCCGCTTAACATCAAACTTTTCTTAATTAAAAACGGCTGAATGGCTCCAGCTGATGCGGAGAAAAGATGCAGGCCTGTTGTTGGCAGAGAAACGGACAAAAGTCTTTTTCTTACTTCTTTTCCCGTATACGAAAATCGATAACCTCTTGAAATTACGTTTGTTTGCATCACATATGTAATCAAGAAGTAAGTAAATACAACCGCTTCACTTGCTACAAGAGCACAAATGGCCACAAGAAGAGCGGTGCCATGATCTTCAAAATGAAACGTTCTAAATACTAAGAAAAGAAGCGTAAGCTGAATGGATTTTCTAACAAAATTCGAAACAGCAATAGCACTCATATTATCAACGCCCATAAAGTAGCCGCGTAAAATCGATGAATAAGAAACAATGGGGATAAATACAAGCACAACCCAACCGATGTACGGATGATAATGGTTAAAAAACGGTATAAAGGTAATTACAAGAAACCAAACAGCCATAACAGAAGCAATAATTCCTGTTGCAAACCATGTCGCATGCTTCATCATATTGCGATGCTCTTTTTGGTTATGTTCTGCCAAAAACTTCGAAATCGAAATTGGAAGCTCTATCGTTGCAATTGTGACAACTAAAAAAACGATAGGCAACACAGACATGTACATCCCCATTCCTTCTTTACCGAGCTCACGTGCTAGAACCATATTTGTCAAAAATTCAATAAGTTCGCCTAAAAAAGCGGCCAAAGTTAGAATTAACGCTGACTTTAAAAAACTATTCATTATCCGTTCCCCTTTATTTAGGATCTCTAGCAAGTGAACAATAGAGCAGCCACTACGAGACGTTTTAACAACGTTGCTTATCTGAACTTGTCCTTATCCTATGTATATAGGGAACCCCTCTCTTTCATGCGTAGAAATTCATATGTAATAGATGTATTGGATACAAAAAGCGTGATAGGAATTGAGCTCTCCTATCACGCTACTTGTCTATTTTTATTTTGCTTTTACCGTAACTTCAATATTCCCTCGCGTTGCTTTTGAATATGGACAAACTCCGTGAGCTTTCTCTAAAAGCTCCTGTACTTTGTCACGTTCAACACCTTCAACATGTCCAACTAATTCAACTTCTAGTTTGAATCCACCGTCTTCAGGGTCTTTCCCAATTGAGACGTGTGACGTGATTTCTGTGTTCTCTGCTTTGATTCGTTCTTTATTTAAAACAAGCTGTAGCGCACTTTCAAAGCAAGCGGCATAACCTGCTGCAAAAAGTTGTTCTGGATTTGTGCCGTCTCCACCTTTTCCACCTAAGCCTTTTGGAGATGTAATATTTAAATCAAGTGTGCCGTCTGAAGTTGTAACATGCCCTTCTCGTCCACCTCGTGAAGTAGCTTCTGCAACGTATAATGCTTCCATTTCATTTCACTCCTTAACTTTTTTATGTAGTAACTCTACTGTTACTATAACCGCTTTCTATGATTTCAAACCTTGGCTTTTTATAGAACTCTCTTTTAGCCCGTACAAATCCTCTTTAAATATCATAGAATACAAAAAAGAAAGGAGCGTATATATGACTTTTTCATCGCATGTAACAATTCAAAACGTTGCCAGCGGCGCTATTATTAATTTTGGGAACTGTGCTCGGATTGCTCCAACTATTATTAATCGAGAAATAGCTGGTGCTGGAGAAGACAACGCATCTCCAGCAGACGTTTTTTTAGATATCCAAGAAAGCCTACCTGTTCCAACACCATCTATTGATTAAGATTACAACGTTTCGGAAACATCTTGCTTGCTTAAACGTACTTTATTGCGAACCGCGTAGAAAATAGCAGCGGCCCATCCAATAAACAAGACGATATAAAACCCTAGAATCTTATCTCCTCCAACATTAAAAGATGACAGAAGCGTGTTAGCATTTGTCAGAATAATAAATCCGCCAATAAAAACACCAAGCAAGTAAGATGGTAAGATCTTAATAAGCCACGCAGCTAAAGGAGCAGCTAATACTCCGCCAATAACAAAAGCAAGAATTAACAACCAGTTTAAGCTTTCAGTTCCTAAAAAAAGCAAGAAACCAGCTGAAGCTGCTACTGTTGTTGCAAACTCACTCGTATCAACTGTTCCAATGACTCTTCGCGGAACAGCTCCTTTGCGTGCTAGAAGAACAGGTGTATTAATAGGTCCCCATCCTCCCCCTCCAATCGCATCAAAGAACCCTGCAATAGAGCCTAATACAATGTAAAACGGCGTTTTTAGTTCCTTTGCCCCTTTATGAGCCTGTGATGGATTCCATTTAAATAAAAAGCGAAATAAGATGTAAAAACCAAGTGCTGTTAAGAAAATCGATACAAAAGGCTTCATAACGTCTCCAGGCAAGCTGCTTAAAAACGCGGCTCCAATAAAAGCGCTAATTGCGCCTGGGATCATTAATTTCCACAATACCTTTTTATCCACATTTCCAAATTTGTAATGTGAAACACCTGAAGCTGCCGTTGTTGCGATTTCGGATAAATGAATGGAAGCTGAAGCAACAGCAGGCGCAATTCCAAATGTTAATAAAAGAGATGAAGATGTGGCCCCGTACCCCATTCCAAGTGAACCATCAATTAATTGAGCAAAAAAACCAACAATTGCAAAGATAAATAGCTTTCTCATTTTTTCTCTCCTTTTTTTGACAAAAAAGGCCCTTTGAAATGATGCATATCATTTCAAAGGACCTTTGGTTTTCCAATCAGTCTCATCATATTCAGTAAGATTATATATACTATATATCCCACAATCCTCATTTGTCAACTTGGTTTTAAAAATTTCAATAAAAAAACTGCAGACAAGAAGTTCTGCAGCTTTTTATTTCTTGTTCCCCCATGTATCTTCAAAGATTAATCCCTCAAGTTCCCTTCGTTTTTCCCATTTTGCTTCTTCTAAAATGGGAGAAGACGGATAATCTTCTGTATACCCAATGGATAAAAGGGCAACTGGATCGACATGTGGAGGAATAGATAAAATATCTCTCACATCATTTTTTTTATAAAAGCTTACCCATCCAAGTGCAAGACCTTCTACACAAGATGCGAGCCACATATTTTGTATAGCACATGCCGTTGATAAAATATCTGTTTCCGGAATTGAATTTCTCCCTAAAACATGCGAACCTCCTCTTGTTGGATCACATGTTACGCATATTGTTACAGGAGCTTCCTTAATTCCTTCTACTTTTAACTCTAAAAACTGATTTGCTTTCTCTCCTTCATAATGGATAGAGAGGGCTTTTCTTTCTTTTTCTGCTGCCCATGCTAGCTTTTTCTTAAGATTACCATCTTTCACTAAGATAAAGTTCCACGGCTGCATAAATCCAACAGAGGGAGCGTGATGTCCCGCTTCTAATACTCTTTGCAACACATCTGATGGAATGCTCTTTGACAAAAACGTTCGTACATCTCTCCGCTTATAAATTACATCATATAAAGCTGTCTTTTCTTGTTCATTGAACATTAATATCCGCTGTTCTATAACGTTTTGAACTTTAAAAACGGTACCTTTTACAAAACAGCTTACCTCCTTTTCCTATACCTGTACTGTATATTAAATCGGTATTAGCTTTCTTCTAATTTATGAAACTCTTCCTTTAAAAGAGAAAACATATAAACATCAATAAGTTCCCCTTTAGAGCGTTCATACTGACGCAAGCGCCCTTCATTAGTAAAAGCTAATTTAGAAAGCGCTTTAATAGAATTTTTATTTTCCACTTCTACTTTTGCTTCAATTCGATTTATATGAAGCGAGAAAAAAGCTTCTTTTATAAGCGCTGCTAACGCTTCTCTAATGTACCCATGTCCCCAGTAATTTTTACCTAAGTCATAGCCAATCTCCACACGACTATTCTCATGATCAATAGAGTTGAAACCACAAGTGCCAATTAACTCCCCGCTTTGCTTTAAAAAGATAGAATATCGCACTGCCTTTCCTTCTTCTTTTAACGTTGTTAAAAATTGAATCATTTCCTTCGCTTGTTCTACTTTATGAAATGGAGTAATATTCATATACTTTGTAACTTCATTATCTGACCAGTATTTATAAAGTATTTCTCCATCCTCTTCTTTTATGTTTTTCATTATTAAACGATTTGTTGTAACCATATTTTTAGGTTTCCTTCTCATTTATACTTTTTTCTCCCCTTCTTATTCTCGATATTTTCATTTTACCGAATTTTCTTAAGAGAAAAAAGATATGTTCTTACTGTTTACGCTGAAAGGCTTGAAAAGATGTTTTTAGAGAAGTGTACACTCCTACAGCCCCATTCCCATAAAAAAACCCCATAAATATTCCTGCTGATAGGCTATGAGGATGACTAAAAAAAACAGAAATGATAAGACCTATAACTGTGGAAAGGGTGGGGACATACGGACCTTTAATCGAAAAAAGAATTTTTAAAATTTGCACCAAAATTAACACAAGGGGAACAGCGATAATGCCATCCCAAAGCATAAACAAGGGGAAATTCTTTCATTTTCTCACCTTCTTACCGAAAAGAACTCTTTACAAGCACCTTTCCTTTTCCTCTTAATATAATACAGATATATATTAATATTCAGATGTTTTAATATTAAGCTGATGGAATTTCTGTCAGCTTTTTTTCAGAAGAACTTTGCACAGTGCTCCAAATAATACTCCAACTGTATAAGAGACTAAATCACTGAATAGAAAGCCGTATCCCAGCACTAATCCACCGAGCGTTGTGCTTCTAACTGCATCAATCCATTCTGCATGATAAAGTTGACTTATTTCAATTCCATAACAAAACAATAAAGATAGAAAAATAACGATTTTTAACCCTTTCTTCTCCATTAAAAATGAAAAACCTAAAAATATAAGTAAAGCCCAAAGGATATCACCCAAGTATAAGTTTACAATGTGTGGAAAATAGGCGCTTTTTTTTCGCACTTCAATTCCTAAAAAGATAATGATTATCATAAGCATAATATAAATGCTATTCGGTTTTATTTTCATTGTGGCATTCCTTTCTTATTTAAAAAAGCTCACTTCTGAAAAGAAATGAGCTTCTTGTTTCTACCATGTTTTCGCTACAATAAGGGCAATCGCCATACTTCCTAAACCTGCTATAATGTACGAAAATGTGAAGTAAGGAGCAATATCTAATTGAATAAATTCGATAACAGGAACATCTTTCGCAAAAAAAGCTCCTACTGCATATATAAAAACACGCTCAAGTACAACAGGAACAATCATAAAGAGAAGAAAAATTTGCAAATCGCCATTCATATTTAAACGTCCATATACACCTGCCACAAGATAAGGAACAGTAAGCAGACACATCCCTAGTATAATAACTGAGGTTGTTACACTAAGATCTAATGGCGTTTTGTACAGCATTTCTAAGCTACGAGCAACGCCAAGCAGAACAATTCCATATGTAATCACCATAATAAACCAGCCTGTTAAAACCGTTTTTAAAACATGTGACATGGTGGGAACACCCCTTTTTTTCTTTCATATGTAGTCTTTTATTATATAAAAAATCAAAGCCTTCTCTTTGTTAATAACGATTAAATGATAGTTTCGTTTCATTTCTGTCCAAGAATTTCTCTAAAAGTCTTTTTAATTAAATCCTTACTTCAATGTGAGGTAGCTTCGCAGTATTAAGAAGATAGCCACTATTCGTTATTTTACAAATGACAAAGTTCAAAATCAAGTTGCATTTTCTCTCATATGATTGTTGCCAATAATTCTTCATTACTATATACGCATGACATTGGTTACAATGGGAAAAACTTTTAGAAACTCGTTAGAAAGGATTTAAATATGGAACACATCTTTATAGTAAGCACTGTTATTGCCCTCATTTTAACTGTCACAGGTACGCTTATCTTTATCATTGCCTCTACTTTTCAAACTGATGAGCAAGAATATGTACTAAATAAGCAAA
This sequence comes from Priestia filamentosa, assembly GCF_900177535.1. NCBI lineage: Bacteria > Bacillati > Bacillota > Bacilli > Caryophanales > Bacillaceae > Priestia > Priestia filamentosa. The sequence continues at coordinate 1,156,305 of NZ_FXAJ01000001.1, read as the reverse complement.
AAACAGACATCCTCCATGAAAAGCTAAGTAAGGCGCTTGATATGTGCGGCTACGATTTGCGCTTAAATGAGCCATATGGGCGATTTATGATTGATGTTATGATTCCTAAATACAAAGTTGCTATTATTCTTCACCGGCATCCACAAACGCTTGCTAAGAAACCAGATAAGAAAGAGGAAAAACTATCAACATTACTTCGAAGAAGAGGATGGAAAGTGGTAGAAGTAAAAGAACGTGAAGTTATGAAACATGTTCATCAAGCGGTTTTAAAAGTACAGCGTGAAATTTTCAAGCAACCTAGCGGGTCATAAAAAAAAACCTGTGTGTACAATGTACACACAGGAACGTTATGATCAAGGGGGCATACCTTAACCATGCTCAGAAACAACACGAGGCGTACTGTTTCATATGCGTTTGAAGATTACATGTAAATTATATCATATTTTGGATATGAGTATATACAAAAATTTAATTTAGTTCAAAAATCCCCTTCTTACTCAAAAAGAAGGGGATTTTTAATCAATGTATAATTAAATCTTTTGTCTTTGGGTTATATTCAGAAGCGCCTGTATGTTGGTTATACCACATAAGGAACATTAAGATTGTCCAAAGCTTTCGGCTATAGTCACCTTTATTCGCTGCATGCTGACTTAATAGTGCAGTAAGCTCTTTCTTATCAAATAAGTGATCAACATCACTTTCTGTAATAAGTTTAAACGCCCAATCGTACAGTTCGTCTTTTAACCATACTCGAATTGGTACTGGGAATCCTAATTTACGACGATCTAAAACATGATCAGGTACAATCCCTCTCGCAGCTTTTCGTAAAATATATTTTGTTGTCCCGTCTTTTATTTTCATGTTTTTTGGAATTCTGGAAGCGACTTCAAAAACACGACGATCTAAAAACGGAACGCGTAGCTCAAGGGAATTGGCCATTGTCATTTTATCCGCTTTTAATAGAATATCCCCTCTTAGCCATGTATTCATATCAACATACTGCATTGTTCCTACTGGATCATACTCGGCTGCTTGTGCATAGAAAGGAGCCGTAATATCAGTATAATGGACTCCTTTATGCTGAAGATGATAAAAACGTTCTTTTTCCTCTTCTTCAAACATTTTAGCATTTCCAATATAGCGATCTTCAAGTGGAATTGTTCCTCGTTGTAAAAAGCTCTTCCCTTTGACACCGTCAGGTAACATATTGCTCATTTTTCCAAGAGCTTTCTTTAGCGGAGAGGGAATGTTTTGAAACATTTTTAAGGAATCCGGCTCGCAATAAATATTGTACCCACCGAAAAGTTCGTCCGCTCCTTCCCCAGATAAAACAACTGTCACTTGCTTTGCCGCCTCTTTGGCAACAAAGTATAAAGGAATCGCTGCAGGATCTGCAAGCGGGTCATCAAGATGCCACACAATTTTCGGTAGCTCTTCCATGAACTCCTCTGCTGTAATGACTTTTTGAATATTCTCTACGCCAAGCGCCTGAGCCGTTTCTCCTGCTACATCAAGCTCGCTATACCCATCTGTTTGGAAGCCCACAGAGAAAGTCTTAAGATTATTATGGTAACGTTTAGCAAGTGATACAACAAAGGACGAATCAATTCCACCCGAAAGGAAAGACCCTACTGGAACATCACTTCGCATATGAATATTCACTGAGTCTTCTAGCACATGCTGAATCTCTTTAATCCATTCGTTTTCTTCCTTTTGGATAGGATGTAGAGTTGGTTTGAAATAACGTTCAAATTTCAGTTCTTTATCAGACTCTAAATCTTGATAAAAACAATACCCAGGCTCTACTTTTTTCACCGCATCCCAAAGAGTGTAAGGCTCTGGTACATATTGAAAGCTTAAATAATGCTGAAGAGCTTGAGCACTTAGATCATGGTCTCCTGGCATAACTTCTTTAATTGATTTTGTTTCTGATGCTAAAAAGATTTCGTTCTCTGTTTGAGCAACATAAAGCGGCTTAATACCGAAAGGATCACGTGCACCAAAAACCGTTTTTGTTTTTGTATCCCAAATTAAAAACGCAAACATTCCTCTTAATTTTGAAACCATTTTTCTGCCTTCTTCACAATAAAGAGCAAGAAGAACTTCAGAGTCTCCATCTGTTTTGAACGTGTAACCTTTAGCAAGTAATTCTTGGCGCAGTTCTATGTAGTTATAAATTTCTCCATTAAATATAAGCTGATAACGGTTATTATCGTATGAAAGAGGCTGACCAGCTTTTTCTACATCAAGAATGCTTAAACGGCGAAAACCAAGCTGTACATGTTGATCTTCATAAATACCTACATCATCTGGACCGCGGTGAAAGATCTTTTCCACCATCCCTTTGAATACATCTTCTTTTATATTTTCAAAATCCGCATTTTTTTTAATATGTCCTACAAATCCACACATAGCGGTTCCTCCCTACTCCTTCTCCTTAAAACCAAACGCTTCTATATAAAACACTTTCCTTATTTCTTTCTATAAGAATAAGAAGAACTAAGTATATTCTATAGTTATGGTTTGTTGCATTCAGAATATGTCTTTTTTTGGATAATTTTAGCTATAAATTGACAATAACATTATTACTATAACAAATAAAATAATAAATTTGTTACAAAAAGGTTACAAAACAAGAAAAAAACCTTTCTTTCTACAACTTTTTTGTAAAAAGAAAGGTTTTTTTTGTAAAAACACTATTGTTTTATTTTGTTTGAGCTGGTTGACCTTTTAATTCTTTAATGAAAGCTTGGAATTCTGGAATATCCATTTGCTGTGCTGAGTCACTTAAAGCTACCGCTGGATCTGGATGAACCTCTGCCATTACAGCATCTGCACCAATTGCAATCGCTGCTTTCGCGCATGGAAGTAATAGATCACGACGACCAGTTGAATGTGTTACATCAACAACAACAGGTAAATGTGTTTCTTTCTTTAAGATTGGTACAGCTGAAATATCTAATGTATTACGTGTTGCTTTTTCGTATGTGCGGATTCCACGCTCACAAAGAATGATGTTTGTATTTCCACGTGACATAACGTATTCTGCTGCATTTACAAATTCAGAGATTGTTGCTGCTAGACCGCGTTTTAGAAGAACCGCTTTATCCACAGAACCAGCTGCTTTTAAAAGCTCGAAGTTTTGCATGTTACGTGCCCCAATTTGAATCACGTCAACGTATTCTGTTGCCATTTCAATATGAGCTGGATTTACGATTTCACTGACAACTACCATGTCTAGCTCGTCTGCTACTTGACGAAGGATTTTTAGACCGTCAATACCAAGACCTTGGAAGTCATATGGAGATGTTCTTGGTTTGAACGCTCCACCGCGAAGAAGGCGAATTCCTTGAGCTTTCATAGCCTCTGCAACTGTTCGTACTTGATCGTATGATTCAACAGCGCAAGGTCCCATGATGAAGTTAAGGTTACCGTCTCCAATTTTTTCACCTTTCAAGTCAACGATAGTGTCTTCTACTTTATTTTTACGAGATACAAGTAGTGCTTTGCTATGATCATCTTCTTGAAGTTCAAGGCTTGCTTTGAAGATTTCTTTAAAAATATGTTGAATAGTTGATGCTTCGAATGGACCATCGTGTTTTGCTAAGATAGCATTTAGAGATTCTCGTTCACGAACAGGGTCAAAACGCTTTGTTCCTTGCATTTCTTTTAATTTCCCAATTTCTTTAGCAATTTCCCCACGTTTGTTAAGAAGCTCTAAAAGCTGTAAGTTAATTTCGTCGATTCCTTTACGTAATGTTTCTAAAGTTGGCTTTGTCATGTTTATTCCTCCTAAGTTTACTGTTCTCATTTTTTTTAAAAAGATGTTTGAATCTATAAAAAAAGCCCCTACTGATTCCATGCCAGTAGGGACGATTTTATCGCGGTACCACCCTAATTATGAATGTCGAATTTTTTGAAACATTTTGAAAATAGTGTATGATAAAAGGCCGCTAAAAAGAAGTTTTTATCTTTTTTTATACAAAAAGTCCCTACTGATTAAATAATCAGTAGGGACGATTTTATCGCGGTACCACCCTATTTTAATAAATGTATCATATTCAACATTCATCACTTCATTGAGATAACGGTTAAACCGACTTCCCTTTCACCTTGTAATGTACAAGATGTCTGAAAAGCTGCTCGAGGGGCGTACTTCACATTGTTCTTTGTACTGATTTTCACCAACCATCAGCTCTCTGAAGAACAGGGAGATCAATGCTACTATTGTCCTGTCGTTGCATTTAAACATCTATTTAGTTTTTTAAATTTCGATTGTTTTGAAAACATTTGATATGTTTGATTTGTATTATAGAACCATTTTCTATCATTCGTCAAGCGCTTTTTCAAAAAAAGTTTGGCTAAAAATAAAAGTGATATTTTATCCTATGCTTAGCACCTTTATTTTGTGTAGGCATGTTGTTTATTGAAGTTTTGTTTCTACTGCCTCTATCTTGCGTTCCATCGTATGTTTAAGGTCTCGACGATCGTCGATACGAATATTTGTACACACGCGGTCAAGTCCTTTAGAGAAAGGAAGCTCATGCATTTCTTTAACAACCTCAAACAAGTCGTCTAGATCGCCTTCAATGAGTGTACTCATAGGTGTTAGCTGTACTTTTACTTTTCCTTCGTGTCGCTTTAAAACTTTGTGAATATCTGCTACGTATTGGCTTACGCTTGGCGTACTTGTGCCTACTGGAATAACAGTTACATCTAGAATAGCCATAAAAACGTGCCTCCTTGTTTTCCATCACTTTTCTGTAAATTTTTTATGCTTTTTCATCATATTACGATTAAAATTATGTTGCAATGAAAAAGCATAAAAAGTATTAAAAATCCCTGCTAATCTACTAGCAGGGATTTAGGAATTAATATGTTTTAGCACCAAGGTAACGAGGTGCCCAATATGTGTTGTGAAGAGATGAAATTGTTACACCTGTTGAAGAACCAGCGTGAATGAATTGACTGTTTCCTAGATAGATACCTGCATGTGATGCGCCTGGCTTGTATGTTTCAAAGAAAACAAGATCTCCAACTTTTGGTGAAGAAACAGACGTACCTCTGTCATACATAGCCGCAACTGTACGTGGAAGGCTTGGTCCACCAGCTTTATTAAATACATACTGAATAAACCCACTGCAGTCAAATCCGCTTGTTGATGTTCCTCCCCATACATATGGAACCCCGCGAAGTGATTTTGCAATAGAAATAATCTTTTGTGTCGTTTGTGATGACGATGATGATGAACCGCTTCCTTGTGATGGCTTAGACTCAGCAACAGGCGTATTTCCATTCAATGCTGCTAATGTTTTTGGGCCAGCAATCCCGTCTACTGCAAGACCTGCCGCACGTTGGAATTTCATAACAGCATCTCTTGTAATTGTGCCATAATAGTTCGTTGTACGACTATATGTGAAGTATCCTTTTTTCTTCAGAGCAGACTGAAGTTGCTGTACTTGTGGACTGCTCATTCCAAGTCTTAAAGTTGTGCTTGTAGATACTCCAGAACTTGAAGATGAAGAACCCGCGGATACAGAACTTCCATTAAGCTTCGCTAATGTTTTTGGGCCAGCAATTCCGTCTGCTGCTAGGCCATTTGCACGTTGAAACTTTATAACAGCATCTCTTGTAATTGAACCATAGTAGTTTGTTGTATATCCAAAGTTGAAATAGCCTTTTTGTTTTAGGGCAGACTGAAGTTGCTTAACTTGTGGACTACTCATTCCATATTTTAAAAGAGTACTAGATGAAACTGTTCCTGAACTAGAAGAAGTAGAATTGTTAAGTAATACACGATATGTATTCTTTCCAGCAATTCCGTCTGCTGCTAGGCCATTTGCACGCTGAAAGTTTTTCAATGCATCTTTGGTAATTGTTCCAAAATATGTAGTTGTATAACCAAGCTTAAAATAGCCTTTATTTTTCAGCTGTTGCTGTAAATCTTTTACGTCAGAATTGTTCATACCTTGTTTTAAAAGTCCGTCACCTAGCGCTGCATCTGCACTGTTTGGCGCTGTTGCTACTGCTGCCGAGATTGTCGAACCAAGTACTACAGAATATATTAACTTTTTCATAAAAGTTATCCTCCATTACTAATATTTTCTTCACCGCCTCCCATTCTAGCAATCAATTATTACAAACGTAAAATCTAAATATTACAATTAAGTTACATTTTTCGACACATTTGACCTACACATTAAAAAACAACGGTCTTTTTAACGATTTTTTCATTAAAAAAATCGAGTTAAAGCCCATTTTTTGTAAAATTAAGGTGTCTTTTTTTGTCATCGTGTATGTTTTTTAAAATTTTCATTACATATTATAACTTCTATAACGATTTAGTATATTATTTTGTTTCACCTTTTCTAACCTTCCCGTTCTTTTGTAATAGATGGGGAGGTTCGCATTCTCTCTTCTTCTTTGCTATACTTTTTTATATTATCCCCCTGAAAGGATGAGTTGTTTGGCCTTAAGCTTGTTTAGTATTGCTTACTTTGTATTTAAAATTTTACTTTATGGTCTTTGTGTATATGGGCTTATTGTCGGTATCTTATTTCTTAACCGCAAACAGCAACTTGATGAAGAGCGAAACGAAAAACTAGCAGAACTTGTGCGAATAGCCTCTACACAAAAAGAACTACAAAAAGAAGAACAGTAACGTCTGGACGCTACTGTTTTCCTTCTCTTTTATATTCCCCTTTTTGATCCTCAAATTGCTTTTCACTTCCAACAAAAAAATATTCAATTGCTTTTTCTTCATTATTTTTTTTCATTGTCGTTGCACCGTGAATTTTTTCACTCAGTTTAAGCTCTTTCCGATCACCATTTTCAGCGAAATAATAATACCGGTTGTTTGCCCATCCTTGCTCTGGCGGGGGCTCTTCTGTTTCAGCTTTTCCATTTTCATCAACCCATAGCACGTTATAGGTTCCTTCCTTACTCGTCGGAAAAGCCCCTTCTTTATTATATTCCACTTCTACCCATCCAACATATCCGTCTTTTATGTAAAATAGATTTGGATACTGTTTATCTTGATTACACGCACATAATACGAAGAGAAGAAAAGTCCCTAGCAATACCCTTTTCATAATAACGCACTCCTTGATCTTATTTCTCTTAGTATTTGTGCGAATAAAAAAACTATACGAAGTGATTAAAAGAGTGGTTCTGGTTTCCAATAAAGGAGCGCTGCTTTAAAAGGGTGAACATAATAGATATGCCCATCTTTTTCTTCGAGATATTTATCAATAATAGAAGCCAATTTCATTTCATCCCGTTCTTCTGTCACAATCTTGCTTGTTAAAAATGAGAAGGCTTCTTCATATGTATTAAAGCAGTATGTATTAGCCAAATCAATCAGCTGACAGTTTGCATCAATTCCAAGTTGATATAAGACGTTTTGCAATATAATATAATCACGTCGCACATAGCGAATTGTATATCCAAGCTTTTTTTCAATTTCACGATAGTGTCTTTGTTCGGGACCGCTCGTCATTCCAACGATAGCTAGACGACTTGCCGTATTGTTCATTTTTAAAAGTGCCTTATCTATATCATGAGTACGATAAAAACAATTGAATCCAAATACAACATCATAATTCTGATCTAGTCGTTTTTCTTCCCATTTCCCGTGAATGAAATTCATATTATTGAGCTGTTCTTTCTCTGCTCTTTCTTTTAAATAAGAGATCATCGCTGCTGAGCTGTCTACACATGTTAAAGCTTTAGCACGCTGTGCAATAGGGAAAGTATAGGTTCCCCAACCAGGACCAATCTCCGCTACTGTGTCGCTTGATTTAACGTGCATAAGGACCTCGCGAACAATATCTTCTACAAATGGCTTTTTCTTTTCTTTATGTTTTCCTTTTTCCATGAACGCATTCCAAAACTTTTCTTCTAACTTATCATCTATCATCCGCTTTGGCATCTCATTCTCCCAATTTTTCATTCCACTCTTCCAAATATTTACATAATCACTCTCTAAATTCACTCCAAAGTACACATTATTCACTCTCCTATCTCTCTTTGTTTATAGTAGCAAATGTAAAGAGAATTGAACAAAAAAAAGAATGCTTAGAAGCATTCTTTTTAAGATAGGGAAGAATGACGGGAAAGCTGTTTGATCGTTTCATTTGTTTCACGAATAATATCTCGCACAACGCTATGTGCAGACTTCAAACGACAGTAGCGGCTCCCTTGTCCGCCCCACATTCCCATATACCTTTCATCGTTGACTAAAGTGGCCTTTTGACGAATTGGTGCTGTTAAATAATGCTGTAAAGGATATGGTGCAATAGAAGAGAGGTCTTCTGAAAGTTCCTTCATAAGCTTATTTGTTAAGCCACGCGCCAACTTTCCAGAAAAAGCGGTCGTTAATTCTGTACTTCTTTCTGTTGAAGAGAAGAGAGCCTCCTTATGTTTTGGATGAGCTTCACTTTCAAAGGTGCTTAAAAAAGCCGTTCCAAGCTGTACGCCACTTGCCCCAAGACTAAATGCTGCTACAACGCCTCTTCCATCCATAATCCCCCCTGCTGCAATAACAGGAATTTGAAGATGATCAACGATTTGGGGAATTAAAGCTAGTGAACCAACAAGAGGATCGCTTTCAAAAAAGCCGCCTCTATGACCTCCCGCTTCCAAACCTTGAGCAACAACTGCATCAATACCAATTTCCTCAAGAAAACAAGCTTCTTTTACACTTGTTGCTGTTCCAATCGTTTTAATTCCTTTAGAGCGAATATATTTTAAAGTAGATTCATCTGGCACCCCAAAAGCAAAGCTAAAAATCTCTACTTGTTCTTCGATCAATACGTTAAGCTGATCCCGCCACGTATAGGAAGGAAGAACAACTTCATCCATACTAATCTTAAACTGTTTATAATAAGGCGCTAAACGTTTCTTTCCTTCTTCAAACATTTCTTTATTATATTCTTCATCTTGAATAAGTAAATTAACTGCAAAAGGACGCGTTGTTAATTTTCTTATCTCACCGATGTGGTAGCGAATCATTTCTGGAGACATATACCCTGCTCCAAGCGTACCTAGTCCACCGCCGTGACAAACAGAGGAGACAAGTTTGGCATTTGTAACTTTACCGGCCATTCCTGCTTGAATAATTGGAAATTCGATTCGAAATATTTCTGTAAGAGCCGTGTTAATCATTTTCCCCTCTCCTTTTATTAAAAGTTTTAGCAATGTTCTTCTTACTACTTTCGGTCTCTCTATAAAAAAATCCTCTATGTATTAAAAAAACTCAAGAAGCATGACATGCCTCCTGAGTAATTGTAATCATTATGCATCCGCAATTGCTTTTTCCCCATTCACAAAACCATAAATATTTCGGTCTTCTCTTAAGAGGTCTGCTCCTTCTTTAAGAAGGGCCTTAACTTCATTTGGCGTTAACGATGGATTACTTTGAAGGATGAGAGCAATAACACCGGCACAAATAGGCGTTGCCATAGAAGTTCCTGATAAAGAGAAATACCCACTATCAACTCGATTTTCCGGTTCATTACGATCGATTATGGAGTTTGGAGAACGCAATGAAATAATATTAACTCCTGGTGCTAAAATATCTGGCTTTTCTACTCCATAAACCGTTGGTCCGCGACTGGAAAATGGAGCAACTGTAGCGTCTTCTACTGTATTTTCCGTATTTTGATGATCCGAAGCTCCCACTGTAATAATTGTGCTACTAACTCCTGGCGCATTAATTGTAGATAACGCTGGACCGCTATTCCCAGCTGCTGCTACTACAACAATTCCGTTTCGCCAAGCCTCATTCACAAGATGCACAACAGGATCTTCCTCTTCTTCCTTGTAGCGAATAGCTTTGCTTCCAAGTGAGAGAGACATTACATGAATAGGTGTATGCTGATGGTGCTTGTTGTATAAAATACACCATTCAATTCCTCTCATAACACTTTCAAGAGACCCATTTCCCTCACGATCTAATACTTTTACCCCTATAATATTAGCTTTCGGAGCCGGTCCCTTATAACGCCCGTTTGATACTTGCCCATTTCCAGCAATGTCACCTGCACAATGCGTACCATGACCGTTATCATCATACGGTTTTGTACGATTGTTAATCACATCTTTAAAAGCGATAATTCTTCCATCTAAGTCAATGTGCGGATAAACGCCAGTATCTAAGACAGCTACATTAATCCCTTCCCCTGTAAGGACCTTGCCGCTTTTCATAACGTTTTTAGCACGTGAGGCTGGAACTGCTTTGTCTAGTAAAGCTTGAAACGACCGGTTGAAATGAACTTTTTTTACGCATGCACATGTTTCCAACACTTCTTCGAGCGCATATGGTGTTAGCTCTGCTACGCAGTAGTTGCTAACCGTAAAACCTTCTCCCATACGGCATTTTTTATGTTTTTGGAGAACACTTTCAATATCTTTTGCTCCAGCTTCAACTTCTTTATGAAAAGAGAAGATAACATTTAGTTTCTTATTTTTGCGTAAATGACGTTCATAGCTTTTTTGCAAAAAACACGGCATCCATCTAAATGATTTGTAGAAAGAAAATATTTCATCTCGAATAGTTCGATCAAGCTTTGCTGTGTACTTGCGAACCATCTTAGTCATCGGAAAGTGAAACATCTTGCTGCCCCCTCTTTACCTCGCAAGTCTCTATTAATCTATGAGAAAACTATTAAAGTGAGAGGGCCTTTGTCCTTAATTATATAATTTGTATACTTGCCTACTTAAAAATGATAGAAAGTGAAAAACCTTGCACAATTCATGCAAGGTTTTAATGTTATTCAGCTACTTTTACAAGCTGTTTTCCTAAATTAACTCCTGAAAAAAGTCCTAAAAATGCATGGGGCACATTTTCAAATCCTTCTACAATATTCTCCTCGTATTTTACTTTCCCGTCTCTAACCCATTTACCAAGCTCTTTAACAGCTTCCTTAAATCCATCTGCATAGTCGCCTACAATAAATCCTTTCATAAGAGCGCTTTTTGTTAAAAGGAGAGGCTGAAGACGAGGAACATGTTCTGCTTCTTCTTTATTATACTGAGAAATTTGACCACAAATTGGAATACGGGCAAATTTGTTAATGAGCGATAGAACATCATCCGAAATTGAGCCACCTACATTATCAAAATAAACATCAACACCGTTTGGGCATGCTTCTTTCAAGGAAGCTAAGACATTCTCTTCTTTATAGTTAATAACGTAGTCAAAGTTTAGCTCTTCTTTGAGATAGTCTATTTTTTGCTTTGAACCTGCAATTCCGACAACACGTGCTCCTTTCAGCTTCGCGATTTGACCAACGACCATTCCAACAGCGCCTGCCGCTCCTGATACAACAACAGTTTCATTTTCCTTTGGCTCACCAATATGAAGAAGTCCAAAGTATGCTGTTAAACCTGTTAAACCAAGTACACCAAGATAAGCTGTTAACGGAGCGATGCTTTCATCAATTTTTTGAAGACCGTCCCCATTAGTTGTTGTGTAGCGCTGCCATGGAAGTCTTCCTGTTACAACGTCCCCTTCTTGGAACGCATCATTTTTTGATTTTTCTACTCTTGCAATAATACCACCATTTAATGGTTCATCAAGCTTGAAAGGTGGAACATAGCTCTCCTTATCGTTCATCCTTGATCTCATGTAAGGATCAACAGATATATATAGCGTTTTAAGAAGAATTTCTCCTTCACTAGGCTCTTTTATATCTTCGTTTTCGAAACGAAACGTATCTTTAGTTGGTAATCCTTTTGGTCTTTCTGCTAACATAATCTTTTCATTTTTCATAGTCTCTCTCCTCTTCTCTTTTTTTATATCGTACCCTTTCTTTCTTTTTTCTAACAAGGAAAAAGCTCAGTTTTTGTATTAATAAATTAAAAATACTATACTATAAGTATATGAAAAAGGAGGAATGTTTTTGGAACTTGTACAGTGCAAAGTGTCCATCACCAAAAAAGTCGGAGCTGATTTCATTGAAGCGTATCCCAATGAACTTCTTTTTAAAGAAGGATACTTTTATCCTATTTACCCAACAGAAGATGGGCAGTGGATAACGCTTGATGAAGAAGGAGAGCAGCATATTATTGCTGGTGAAAGAAATCCTAAACATGACTTTTGGTTTATGACTCATTTTGAACTCAAATAAATAAGCGACGGCAATTTCACTTGCACGTCGCTTATCTTATAAGTATATAGCCTTCTTCTCCCTAGCACTTCTCTGTGCTGCTTCAATGATTTCAATTGTTCTTAGCGCCTCACTTGCTGGTACTGGCACTTCCTCATTGTGAACAATAGCATCATATATTTTTTTGTAGTATGAAACATAGCTCCCTTTTTTAGTTGGGATAATATGTGTTACATCTTGATTTCCCTCTGTCAGAGTTAATTTACCATATTGCTCAATATCATCTTCCCCATAACTTGGATCATTTATATTCGTTAAGGATTGAAGAAACTCCCATTGATTATCTTGCCCGTATTTAGTAAAGCTTCCTTTGTCTCCGTGTATTTCGAAAGTCGGGCCAGATTTTTTAACAATGGAGCCCGCATGTAAAATAACGCGGAGCTTTTTATAGCCTAAAATCAGATGAAAATAATCATCTACTTGTGCTTTTTTGCGCTGCTGGAGAACGTCTCCATAAACAAAATTAGGCATACCAAATAATATAAGAGCTTGATCAATTAAATGCGAGCCTAAGTCGTACAGCACCCCTCCTCCATGTCTACTGTTATTACGCCACTCTTGCTCTACATAAGGACTAAAACGATTCATTGTTGCTTCATAAAAGTAAACTTCTCCTAATTTCTGTTCGTTTAGCAATGACTGCACAGTTAAAAAGTCATTATCCCATCGCCTGTTTTGGTAAACACTTAAAAGAACGCTGTACTCTTCTGAAAGCTCAATTAAATGACGAGCTTGCTCTTGTGATACAACAAATGGCTTCTCAACAATTGTATGCTTCCTTCCTTGAATCGCTTGTGCTGCCATCTCATAGTGAAGATCATTTGGAGTTGTTATTACAACAACATCAATCTCAGGATCTTCCGTAATGTTTTCAAGTTCTTTGACAACTTCTACTTCTGAAAAGATTTCGCCTACTTTATCAGGTTTTGTGGACATTACTTTTTTTACATTAAATTCCTCTAAATCTTTGAAAATGGGGGCATGAAATGTTGCTCCAGAAAATCCAAAACCAACTAATCCTACGTTAACCTTTCTCACTAAAACCACTCCATTATATTAAATTCCTCTTTTTTTCTGTTCCCCAGTGATAAAATACCCAAACTTTCATATAAAATCCATCATTTTACACATACTATACTTATTACAAATAAGGAGGAAGAAAAATGTCCATTTACAAAAGATATATTCTTGTTCTTTTTTTCATCATGTCCTTTAGCTTACTTGTTGGTTCTCTTGCAACCACGCTTTTAACAGAAGAAGGGGGAATGATTTTTTCTCTCTTTGCTTACTTTTTGCTTTCCCTCACTTTATTATGGCTCCCTCTCAGAGTTGAAAATCGCTTCTTTGAAGCTTATAAACGTTGGATGGAAAAGGGAGGAAAATGGGGAGAAGGAAAAACAAATGAAGATTAAATTAAAAAGGGCAAACGAGTACGTTTGCCCTTTTTACGTTGATCTTCTTTTTTCTCTTTTTTCTTTTTTCCCTCTTATAAAAGAGAACAGAATAGATAGGAAAATGAAAATGCCTCCTGCTAGTAACAAAACATCTCCTAAAAAAGCGAAGTTAAATAGACTCATTCAGAATGCTCCTTTTTTCTTACTCTATTCTCTATAAAGGGGTTGTATGACTATTAGTAAGTTAAGCTTCCAGCTACAATAAGTCCAACGGCAATAGAAGCACCAAATAAACTTACTCCAATTGCTACATTTCCTTCTTCTACTTTCTGAGCAAGATTAGTTTTTGGAGTTAGAATATACTCAATAATCCAGTAGGATATAACTTGCGTTAGAATACCGATAACTCCCCAAATAAATGCATCAAACAAGCTCAAGCTGTGTCCCCAAACTGTATACAATACAATCGCAAGCCCTATACCTTTCCCCCATAGTTTAAGCGCAACAGCAATATTTCCCTGTCTTATTAATTCACGATCTGAAAACTTTGTTGTTAATTCAAAAACAAGTACACCTAAAAGAAGAAGAAGAAGCCCTGTTCCTGTATAGGATAAGAAATTAATAAATCCTTCCGCTGTTAAATACGTTTTCATTTTGCACGTTCCCCCTAGTCTAATTTTGTGCTACAGGCAAAAAATAAGCTCCGTTATCTGTAATCTCTCCACCTGCTCGAATTCCGATTGCGCTCGCTTTTCCGCTCACTAAAAAACACCCGTACATAATGCGCGCCTCTTTTACTCCATGAATTGTTTGAATATTAGATACTGGTAGACTTTCATACTGCTGATAAACACTTAAATACTCATCATACGTGTGATAAGGGTTTTGACTTTTGTTTTCTCCTTTTTCACTGTAAATTTCTACTGTATCTCCCTCACGTCCAAATGCAGGTTTTTGTACAAAAGCTTTCTCTTGTTCTTGAAACGGTGCAGAATCTAAATACGTTGGTAGAAAGTAAGTAGAAATCCAAGTATGCTCTTCTTTCGTAAAAAAAGAATGATTTGTTTCATGAAGCCCCCAAATAAGTGCTTGCACAGCTTTTGACTGAAGTAAAAATGCCGCTGAGGGATTAATAATAGAAAGTTTGTTCTCGTTAACAAGCCTCATCAAAGCTTCTCCAACAGCCTCATCAGAGTCGTCTTTATCTAAAATAAGATGTTCTAGAGGATATGTTTGTCTATACAAAACATCTATTTTTTGGTAAAAAGAGTCATAAATTCCTCTAGTTATCTCTTTTTCATCCTCTATCACAATTTTGAGGTTCTGAAGAGAAACATAGTGAGCTGGAAGGGAGCTAAGATCAAGAAGATATTTTGTTGTATAGAAATCTTCCATATCATCTTCATGTGAAGTAAACACAATATTTGGAGGACCGCTCTTATGTAAGCATCTAAAGCTTTGACTTACGGCCTCTTCAATTGCTTCTTTTAGCTCTCCTTCACATCCTTCATTTGGATTCTGGACCCCAAAATGCTCACAAACTTTTCCATTCACAAAAAAAGTTTCTTTAATAAATGTTGGGGTGTCTGCATTTAGTTCAAGTAGTTTAATTTTGCCCTCTTTCACAATTAGATCTGCCCGAGCAATCACACTTGGTACGTTTAAAGGTGAAGAAGATTTCAGAAAGAAGAGAGTACTGGCTGGGAAACCAAGCTGAAGCAGTACATCATCTTCTAAATTTTGAAGAAGGGGAACTGTTTTAAAAAACAAATGTCCAATTCGCTCTGTTGCTATCCGAATTTCATCGATTGTTTCTTTTTTCTCTTCCTTCACATCATAAAGAGCATACTCTTCGTTATATAGGTCAGGCCAAAACTCAGGAATATGGCTAAAAAATTCCTTCCTTTTACGTGAGATATCTTCCATACTTAGCCACCAAAGCTGCCTTTCGTGCCGCTACCAATGCCAGATTTAAATTTTGAACTGTTCTTATACGACTTATAGCTGCTGCTTTGCTGCAAAGCTGATTTATTCGAAAACCACCTTCCACCATAATAAAAATAGCCGCTTCTGTGTGAAGAAGAATCGTCACAATAGTATGTTTGTGTTTCTTCGTCCCAATCCCAGTCTTTACACTCATCTGTATCAGGTTCCTTTGGTCGTGAATCAGAAGAAGAACAAGCTGTCATTGAAAATGTAAAAAGTGAAGCAACTACACCTGTCATCATCTTTTTAGTTTTTTTCATGATAAACTCCCTTTTGACTTAGATTATCTGTCACTTTTGTAACATATAAAGAATATGTACGCCGGTCTTCGTCAATTTCAGCTGAGTCACGCTCCCACTCTACATCTTCAATATATGTATAAACACTTCCGATTACGCAAAAAACATCCAAATGATTCTGAAAATATTCAACCTTTAAAATGGGATGATCTTGAGCTGGAGCATATTCTCTTATTTCAAGTTTAAGAGAGTAACTGGATGCTTGATCAACATTTAGTATCTCGCCTTTTTCATATTCTTCAACATAAATGATAAAAAGGCTTCCTTCTAAAGCTGAAGATGTTTGTTTATACGTTATCCCCTGTTTTACAAAAAATTCACACTCTCGTCTTGCAATAATTTGCTCAATTTCAATATTCTCATAGAAATAAAGAGCTTCAATTTCCTTCCCTTTTAAAAGTCGATACTCTAATACTGGATTTCCATGATACATGCTTCATTCCCCCTTGCCTTTCACTTTAATTATGACAATGTATTAAATGTGAGAAGCATACCGAATAAAATGACTAAAACAATGATCCAGCTGAAAAATACCGTGAGAAAACTTTTTCCAAAAGATAAACGATGTGCTTCACTAACTGACCCTACTGTTAAAATAAAAGACCATAAAAGAGCAATCACTTCAATAATAGAAAAAACAAGCAAAGTAATTGAAGCAAACGTTGATAATGTATTACTTTGAACTTGAAAAAAATGCTCCTGTAAAAAAAGAAGCGGAATAAGGGTCAAAATAGTATTAGTAGCAAGCGGTGTTAGACTATAAGCTGTTGCGATTTGAATATGACTAAAATCACTTCTGCCTCCAAATAAGGAACCAAAAAACATATATAAAATACTAAATAAAAACCATCCCAAAATCCCCATTACAAATCCACCGATAATAACGGAAAGTAAAATAGTTAAAAGACTTGTATCATCTCCCACGTTTTGCAATCGACTAATAATGGTGATTCCGCTTATTCCACCTAACCATAAAATGAGGAAGGCCCAGAGAAACCGAGCATCATAAAAAAGTGATGTTAACGTTTGCTTTGGACTTTTTAACATTCCTAAAAAAGGATGTTGATCTCTTGTTGACATTCTTAACATTATTGTACCTCCATATTTTTGCTTTTTTCCCTCATAAAGTATAACAAAATTTTTAAAAGAATATCGCAATCCTTTAAAAATGCTTCAGAATTCCTTCAAAAAGAGGCACGTTTTCTTCTTTACTAGTTCTTTTTACACGTCTATTTTCTACATTTTTCTGACTTTCTCTTCTTTTGATATAATGAGTGGGTGAGGTGAATAAAAGATGGATTTTTTAATTGATACACTAATGTGGAGCGGTATTGTTTTTGTTGTGCTTTTTTTAGCCTTACTTACAACATTAAATAAGCGAAAATAATTAATGTTTATATAGAGGCATTTCATAGAGTAAGGGAGCTAAGTTTTTTGAATTTTACTACTTTTAAACCGCTGTAGATTGTCCTCTTATGCGCTGTTATACTACATACATGAAAAAAGAGAGGACTTACATTATGAAAAATTTAAACAACAAAGAGCTTCTTCTACTAAGCTTTATGCTTTTTTCTATGTTTTTTGGAGCTGGTAATCTCATCTTTCCTGCTTTTTTAGGAAGAGCTTCTGGTGAAGAGATGGTAATTGCATTAATTGGTTTTATTATTACAGCCGTAGGACTTCCTATTTTAGGAGTAATGACAATTGCTAATACAGGAAGCATTCAAACGTTAGGGTCTCGTGTCCACAAAAGCTTTGCTTTCTTCTTCCCACTTGTTATTTACGTTTCAATTGGTCCAGGCCTTGCTATTCCTCGTGCAGGGACTATTGCATATGAAATGGGAATGAAGCCTTTTCTTCCTTCTTCATCCCTTCTTCTCGGAATCTATACAATAATCTTTTTTGCACTTGTTCTATGGCTGAGCCTTTCACCATCAAAGCTTGTTGACCGCTTTGGAAAACTGTTGACCCCTATTTTATTAAGTCTTATTTTAATGATTTTTGTAAAAAGTCTTATTACGCCGCTTGGCAATTTTCAACAAGCAGAAGAAGTTTATCAAAGAAATACGTTTTTCAAAGGATTTTTAGACGGCTACCAAACAATGGACGCTTTAGCTGCGCTTGTGTTTGGAATTTTTGTAGCAAACGCGATTTTAGCAAAGGGAGTCCAAGAACCAAAGAAAGTTTCAAAATATATGATGATAGCTGGACTTGGGGCAGGGACACTTCTTGCTTCTATTTACGCTATACTAGCCTACTTAGGTGCTTCAAGTTCTTCAATTGGAACAGCTAATAACGGAACTGACGTCTTAACAATCGTAATGTCTACCCTTTTTGGAGAATTTGGCACGCTTCTTTTAGGTGTTTTATTTACTTTAGCTTGTTTGTGCGTTTCTATCGGACTTATTATTTCATGCAGTCAATATTTTTCTACCCTTTTTACCTTTTTATCATACAAAGGGTGGGCAACTTTACTCACTATCGTCAGTTTAGCTATTGCAAACTTAGGGTTGAATCAAATATTGGCTTTTTCTTCGCCTTTGCTTGGTTTTATTTACCCAATGGCTGTTGTTTTAATTGTACTTGGTCTTTTTGATCGTACGCTTCGCTATCGAACATCTGTATATCGATATGCAGTTATTTTCTCTGGTCTCTTTAGCTTTTTTGAAACAATCAACACTGTATTTTTAAACAAGAAACTTGATGCAGTACTCTCTTTGTTCCCACTCTATGAAGCTGGAGTTGGATGGGTCGTTCCCGCTCTTTTAGGCATAGCAGTTGGATTTCTTTTCTCTTCTTCTCTTTCATCAGAAGAAGAGAAAAGGCTATCTTCTTAATAAAAAAGGCCTTCATATGAAGGCCTTTTCTACTCTTCAACAGGAAACCATCCTGGCGTATTCATAATTGCATTCCATAAATCATCAGGGATAACGAGCTCTTTCTGACTCTTCTTACTGAGTGTTGTCCGAATAGTTTGTTCTTCACCTTTTTCTACTTTTTGAATCCACTGAGGCTCCATGATCAACTCTCTGCCAAGCGCAACGAGCGGCACTTCTTCTAAAGCTTTGGCAACATCTGCTGGTGTATGTAAAGACCCAACTCCAATAAGCGGCACCTTATCACCAATGCGCTCTTTCGCTAGTAAAACCCGAGAAGCTTTATCCTCTTTGTCACGAATTGAACCTCCCCAAAAATCTTGAACCGAAATATGCAGATAGTCTAAATTTTGTTCTTTTAAAAAATCTATAAGCTTAAACGTATCCTCCATTGTAATGCCTGGGCTTTCAATTTCTTCAGGTGAGAAACGGTAACCAATCACAAAAGGACGATTTTCTACAACCGATCTTACCTCTTTAATGACTTCTTTAATAAAGTTCATTCGATTGTAAACATCGCCCCCCCACTTATCCTTTCGGCGATTGGAATGAGGAGAGAAAAATTGCTGAAGTAAATACGTATTAGCTCCGTGAATTTCTACGCCATCAAACCCTGCTTCAAGTGCACGTTTGGCAGATTCCTTAAATCCTTCAATAACACGTTCAATGTCCGCCTCTGTCATTTCTCTTGGCGTCACACTTCCTTCACGTTCAGGAGCAACAGCACTTGCACTAATAGGAATTCCATCTTCTAGTAGCTCCGGTGGGCACATGCGTCCCCCATGAAAAATTTGCAAAATAGCTTTTGTGCCTCGATGTTGAATCGTATTTGCTAACTTTTGTAAGCTTGGTACAAGATTATCTTGGTGGGATCCGATTTCTCCTTTAAAGCCTTTCCCGTCTCTCGTTACGTAAGCGCAAGCTGTAATAATAGCTCCCACCCCTCCAGTTCGCTTACTGTAATAAGCAAGTTCTTCTTCTGTCACTTCTCCTGTTTCATCATCAGAAGCATAGTTCGTCATTGGGGCAAGCATTACTCTATTTTTTAATTCTACACCGCTTTTAAACGTAAACGGCTCTAGGATATGCTCATAATTAGAATTCATCTTTTCATTCCTCCAACCAACAGTTTAAGGTACCATTACTTCTCGTTATCTTTCCCTTTTTACTTTTTTATTAAACCGTTGTGTTGCTTCCATTCTTTACTTAACATACTCATTTCAATACTGTTCCAATATCCGTTTGTTGTTTTGAGCTTCTCGCGTAGAATTCCTTCTTGAACAAAGCCAAGTTTTTCATATGTTTTATAGGCTGATACATTGAAATCATATACTCCAAGACTGATACGATTTAAGTTCAGCTCTTCGAACCCAATCTGTAGCATATGCTTCATCATCAATGTTCCATAACCTTTTCCACGGCTATTTTCTTCAACAACAACCCTTCCAATTCGTCCTGAACGGTTTTGATAATCAATGTGAGCAAGGCTAATGTGTCCTACAACGTCATTCTCTTGAACAAGGACAAAAATATATCGATCACTTCCTACCCCATTTGCTCCCTTTATGTACGCTTTTAATTCTTCTATTTTTAAAGGATAAGAAAAACTAGAGCCTGCCCATGTCATTAGCTCTTCTTCACTAGAAGCCCAGTTGACGATTTTCTTTAAATCTTTTTTTGTAATTTCTCTCATATACACCACTGCGCTCACCTCTCGCCTTTTCTATAAGATACCTTAAAAGAAAAGCCTCGTTCAAACTTTTTTGCACGACAAATTTTTTCATACAAAAAAGCTCTCACATAAAGAGAGCTTTTAAGCTTCTAAAAAGGGTAGAATAACAACTACTTCTGTTCCAATTCCTTCTTCGCTATTCACATCAATTTTCCCACCGTGAAGAGCCACAATATTGTAGGCGATAGCCAAACCAATCCCAGCACCGTTATGCTTCATATCTGCTTGATAAAAAGTTTTTGAGATATGTGGGATATGTTCTTCGGGAATGCCTTGTCCATTATCACAAATTTTCACACTTACCGCTTTTTTAAATCTTTGCAGGGAAACTTTTACCTCTCCCTTTGTTCCCGTATACTTCACTGCATTATCAATAATATTTAAGAACACTTGCTTTAATCGATTTTCGTCTCCCCAAAATACAGCACAATCACCGCTATAAGTTAGTGAGATTTGTTTTTCCTGTGCTTTTATCTTCCAGTGAAACACAATTTCCTCTAAAAGCTCATTAAGGTCAAACGTATGTTTCAAGAGCGTAATTCGATTAGCTTGCAACCGTGAAAAGTCTAACAAATCTTCTACAAGATGAATGAGCCGGTCCGTTTCAGAAGAGATAATTCCCATACCTTGCGCAATTTCTTCCTTAGAAAGATAGTCGGGATCTTTCAACGTTTCAGCCCATCCTTTAATTCCTGTAAGCGGGGTTCTTAACTCATGAGAAATCGAAGATATAAACTCATTCTTCAAACGCTCATTTTCTTGAATTTCATCTGCCATATAATTTAAAGTTAGGGCAAGATGGCCAAGTTCGTCCGGACTTTTTGTCTCGATACGGTTTTGGAATTGACCTTTTGCCATTTTCGAGGAAATAGAAATGATATGCTGAATAGGTTTTAAAAAAGAATTTGATAACCTCCAGCTTAAGATAAAAGCTGCGGATGCAATAATTAAATTAAGAACAAGCGTTATGACTGTAAAACGTAAAATTATTTTATCAATATCTGTTAACGAAGTTTCGTAACAAAGATAGCCAATCACTTGATCTTGATGAAAGAGCGGTTGATAAAAGGTCATGACTTTCTCGCCTAGTGGAGAATAGACAATATCTTTTAAAGTGCCCCCTTCTTTTAAAAAAGTCGGAATGTTAACTTTCTTCTCTACTGCCAATCCAGATGAAGACTGAACAACTTCTCCTCTGCTGTTCAAAAGAAGAAG
Source organism: Priestia filamentosa (assembly GCF_900177535.1). Classification (NCBI taxonomy): domain Bacteria; kingdom Bacillati; phylum Bacillota; class Bacilli; order Caryophanales; family Bacillaceae; genus Priestia; species Priestia filamentosa. The sequence continues at coordinate 1,134,633 of NZ_FXAJ01000001.1, read as the reverse complement.
GTTTGTACCAGGCATCTGAAATGAATGAATAATTTCACTGCTATACTCTTTTAAGTCGAATGTATAGAGAGGATGATACTGATCAAAAAAAGAACGGCTTGTTTGAGCATGCTGACGGATTGTTTCTTCAATGTTTCCATAATAATAATGATAAATAGCAAAAGTAAAGATAGCTTGAAAAAGGATTACAATGAGAAGAATAACCGACATGAAATAGAGAAGAATTCGCCGCCTCATTCTCCCTCGCCTTTCCAGTAATATCCTCTTCCCCAAACTGTTTCAATATAAGTAGGACGTGAAGGATTATCTTCAATTTTTCGTCTCAATCTTCTAATATTAACATCAACCACTTTAGGATCTCCTATGTACTCCTCTCCCCATACGCGATCCAACAGCTCATGACGTGAAAATAATTCCTTTGGGGCGCTCATAAATTCCTGCATCAAACAAAATTCCGTTGGCGTTAAATCAATTTCTTCTCCTCTTTTTTTCAACATCTCATTAACAAGGTAAAGTTCAAACGGCCCTGACTTTACAATGTCTTGATCTCGTTTTTGAATGCGACCAAGTCTTCGCAAAAGAGAGTGAATTCTCGCCGTTAGCTCGCTTGGACTAAACGGTTTTGTAATATAATCGTCTGCTCCAATTGTTAATCCTTCTACTTTATCTTCGTCCTGCGTTCGAGCTGTAAGCATAATAATTCCCACAAGCTCATTTTTTTGACGAATTCGCTCGCATACGGAAAACCCATCAATTCCGGGTAACATCACGTCTAATAAAGCAATATCAAAAGAAGAGCTTTCCATAAGTTCTAGCGCTTGTTCTCCAGTATGAGCTTCCGTAACTTCATAACCCGCTTTTTTTAAATTTAAAACAATAAAACTGCGAATTGCACTCTCGTCTTCTAATACTAAAATTTTCCCCATAGCTTTGTCACCTTACTTAGTCTCTAATATTTTCTGATAAAAGATGAAAGAGAGAACCATACTTTCTTTCTTCTTCTGCTTTCATTGCATAGACATGCTTTAATGTATTTTCAATTTCAATATAGCTCTTGCTTTGGCTTTCCCACTCTTTATTTGTAAAACGATAGAGAGTGAAAAGATTTTTACCGTCTTTAACTCGCTCAATCGTAAGCTTGTGTTCATTTGTAGAACGAGCGATTGTAACAAGGCCGAACCACTCTTTTGGAAATGTAAGCTCGTACCCCTGTTCATAGTTTGGATAATGTTCCGCAACTTCTTTTAACGAGCCATCTTCTTTTAATTCATAGTAATATACAAACCACGGTAGTGATACAAAAGGCTCTTCTTCCCATCCTTTTGGCACAACTGTCTTCCCTATTTCAATGATTCCATTTTCATTAACATCCTCGCTATAAACAATCATAGACTTGATGACATCTTCATTCTTTGCATCAAGCTTCATAATAAGCTTGCCTTCCTCATATCCAAGAACATATGTTGAAGCAGAATGGGCCCCAACTCCAACATCAATGAAAACCCCTTTTTTCCCTTTTGTATAATAACCAGCTTTCATTTGCTCAATGCCATTAATAGATGAATCAAGTTTAAGAGAGGACTGCTCTATAAAATCCCCATTGTCTGCTTTAAAAAGGCGAGCTGTAAACTCTTTCCCCTTCTGGAGGCTAAGCGTTATAATTTCACTGCTCCCATCTCCATCGAGATCTGCTGCAATAGTGCGCGTATAAGAGGTTTGAAAAACATCCTCTATTTTTGAATCAGAAAATCTATAGATGTGCATTTTTTTCTCGCTTATACCCTCATATCCAAATCCAGCAGCTAAAAGCATTGCTTTCTGTCCTTTTACTTGAATAGGAGACAGATCTGTAATCTCCCCATAATTTTGAATTGTTTTGGTTACAACCTTTTTCCACTGCTCCTTCTTTTGATAGAAAACCATCTTGATTTCAAAAGGTTTTTTTTCATTCTTGTAGAAGAAAACTGCTTCATTTTTCTCCCCGTCTCCATCAAAATCTTCGATATAAATAGAGCGTTTCTCCTCGGAATGTTTTGGAGTAAGTAAAAAGGGCCGTGTCCGATATAAAGAATCTTTCTTTATTTGTTCTTTTAATGCTTGCTCGTTTTTTTCCACTTTTGGGCTTTTCATTAACGAGCTTGGTGGTTCCAAATTTAGACCACATCCACCTAATAAAACTGTTAATAGAAGAACTAAAAGCAGCAAAACGCTTTTCATCATATAACTCCTCTAATCTGCAATGTAAATTCTCATATTACTTTCATAAGTTGCCTTTGCTATCATAACAAATTTTAAAATCTAATTCATCTTCCACAAAAAACAAAAGGCTTGTCCTAAAAAGGAAAAGCCTTCACAATAACACCATCTTTTAAAAATGAACAACTGGTAGCGTATCGTCAAGTGGCTTCATTTTATAGCCATGAGCACTTAAGTAGTCTAATAGGTCATTCAAATGTTGAGCCGTTGTTTGTTTGTCATGGAGGAGAATTACTGGTTCCTTAAAAGATTTCGTTTCAATATCCTGAATAACTCCGTTCACATAACGAGCATCTTTATATTTCCAATCTAGACTATCAATATTCCAATCCCACAGTTCAAATCCATTTTGGTGCACAGCTTCTAAATATTCCGGCTTCATATACGGAACGCTTCCATAAGGAGTACGAATAAGGTTTGTGCGCACGCCTGTTAAATGATAAAGATCATTCTGTGCTTCTTTCATCTCCTCAACAACCGTATCTTTAGATTGATAGATTTGATGAGCATCATGACTTACTCCATGTAAAGCAGGCTCATGGCCTCCTTCTACAATTGCTTTCGTTGCTTCAGGGAAACGTTTCATATTAGGTCCAAGCATAAAAAACGTTCCTTTAGCATTATGAGCATCAAGGATTTGTAGAATTTCTTGGGTATGTGTACTAGGCCCATCGTCAAATGTTAGATAAACGACTTTCTCTTCTCGATTCTCTTCGTTCGAGGGAGCTGTTGGCAATGCAGGTGTAGAAGGGGTCGTTTGATTTTGACTCTGCTGAGCTGATTCTTGTTCTTGTTTATTTTCAGATGAAGAAGACACATTATCTTGTTTCTTCTCTTCTTTATTTTCTTTGTCTGTTTTTTCTTCCTCATCAACTGTTGGTTTTGTTTCTTTCTGCTCTTTTGTCTCTTGTGCTTTTTCTTCCTCTATTTCTTTTTCTTTTACTTTTTCTTCTTCTTCCGCCTTCATGTCAGGTATACTTTTATTTTGTTGTTTAGCTGCTTCTTCTATAGATTGATTCGGCTCTACCGAGTTTTCAGCTTGATTCGCTTTCTCTTGTGATGATTGATTCGGCTCTTCTTGCTCTTCGTTCTTATGTATAGAAGCTTGATCTTTCTTTTCTTCCTGCTGGATTGCTTCCGTTTTCATTTTCTCTTCCTGTGAGTCTACGCTTTTCTCCATTGAGCTCTTATCAGTACTGCTTTGAGCCTTCTCCACTGCCGCAACTCCGCCAAGGCTTATGAGTACAACAGCTGCACCAATTGCAATCTTCTTAACGCTATTGCTCCATCCTTTTTTGTTACCTTCTTTTTGTTTCATTATTACAAATAACCCCCAAATATTGTCGAAAATTAGTCTATTACTCTAGTATAAATTGGTTACTTCGACAAATGGTAACAAAAGAGTTACAAGTTTACCACACTGGCATATTATAAAAAAGACTTGCCAATAGACAAGTCTTTTTTATATCATTCCTTAGTACAAATTGTTTATAAACACCAGTATCCTTTTACTCTAACGCCTTTACGACTTAGCTGTCTAACGGTTAAATTTTTCAAGACAGCATCAGATACGATAATAACAACTTCATTCTTCGGAATATCACCGTATTGCCTTTTCAAATACGGCAATGGAATATGCAGTGCATCTTCACACGGCTTTGTTTTAACTTCATGAAAATCGCGAACGTCAATTAAGATAGCACTCTCAACTTCCTGACATGAAGTTACCTTTTTGACGCCCACAACAGGGATGTAGCGCTGATAAACAAGAAAAAAAACTAAACAACCTATAAGACCTATAACACTCATTAGAAGCACAATGCCACCTACTTACCCTTATTTTACAAACTTAATCCTACTACACGAAAAAGCAAAAATCAAAAATAAAAACTGAATTAAACAAAATTATATAAATTTTCTAAAATATACACTAGCTTTTAAAAAACAAGGGGTTATAATGTACCTCAAAAATAAGGAAGGAAAACGTTATTATCTTGATAAGAAAGATGGTACTTTTAAGATAGCGAGAATGTCTAGAAAGTTGACAAACGTAAGTGGCAGAGTATAGATAAAGAAATTATTTATTTTCCCCTTCGAAAAACTTTCCTCAAAGTAGCCTATAATAAAGAAGTATGACAAAAATGGATGAAAGAGTCCCTTTTTTTATAGCGGTAAAAGACAGGAAAATAGGAGTCTAGTTCTACGTTAAAAACCATAAAAAAAGCCTAAACAAAAGTTTAGGCTTTTTTTACTCTTCTTTTGTTGAAGCAACTTCTTCGAGCGTCTTATGCATCTTCAAAAGACCATGTCCTTCTCCGCTCCGGTCATTTCCAAGTGAAACAGTGTGAGAAATAAGACGTTCATAAAGCTCAGGCTCTTTGATATCTTTACCGTAATCTTGTTTCCATTTGTTTGCTAAAAGCGCTGCTGCTCCTGCAACGTGCGGAGTAGCCATTGATGTTCCACTCAATACGGCGAATTTCCCTTTTAGATATGTTGACAAAATTTCTTCTCCTGGAGCTACTAGATCAATTTTGTCATTTGTATTGCTAAATTCAGAAAGCTGACCGCGTAAATTCACAGATCCGACTTGAACCACTTCCTCATATGCCCCTGGATACGCGTACTCATCTGTTTGATCGTTTCCATCGCCTTCATTTCCAGCTGCACAAACAACTAAAATGTTTGCTGCAACAGCTTCTTGAACAGCTTTGTGAAGAGCTGGATCATCTTGTGGTCCACCTAGAGACATTGAAATAATACTTACTTTTTCTCCCTGTTTTCCTCTCCACTCTACTGCATATTTAATAGCCTTTATAATCCAGTCTGTTTGCCCCATCCCTTGTTTATCGAGAACTTTAAGAACAAGCAACCCTGCTTTTGGTGCTACACCTACAACGCCCATATCGTTTTCCATAGCAGCAATCGTCCCTGCAACATGCGTGCCGTGGCCGTTATAGTCTTTTACATTCTCTTTTGTATCATCTTCTGTAAAGTTATAAACATCAACAATTTGGTCTTTTAAGTCAGGATGATCTACTTCGCATCCTGTATCAAGAACAGCAACAATAACTTCATCTCCTCTATATCCTTGCTGCCATACAAGCGGTGCATCAATAAGGCGAACCCCTGGTGGTACCTCATTTGATGATTCACGAACTTCCTGCACTTTAAAAGGAATTAAGCCGACTTTAGCCATCTTTTTCTCCCCTTTTCCAAATGATTTTTTATACTTTACAATGAGATGGGACGCACACTCTTATTTCCTTAACTTCTCTAAAGATGCTCTACAAAAATCGCCTCTTTCGTTTTGGTTTCTTTTTAATATTTTTCATACTTTTCATATTTTTTACGCCGATTGTTATCGTGGTAAAAGTCGTAGCGACTAGTGCGAACAGCTGCAGAAACTGCTCTAACCACGCTAGCACAATATCTCCTCCCTTCTTATAAAAAAGCACCCTCAAACAGCTATATGATTAATGACTGCTCGGGGCGCTTTGTTCTATAAAGAATTGAACATTATGATAGGAATAAAATGTGCGTCTTATTAAAATTTTAACATATACTGATAATTCAAACAAGTGTAATTTTTCAATAAATAGAAGCGAATGCTAAGATTACATTCGCTTCTATTTATTCATCTCTTAGAGCATTTCACTAATTGTTTTAGGGAGCATGTGTAGTGGAAGATAATCTGGACCTCCTGCTTTAGAATCTGTACCAGACATGTTAAAGCCACCAAATGGATGATATCCAACAATCGCTCCTGTGCAATTTCGGTTGAAATATAGATTTCCAACATGAAAGTGACCTTTTGCATACTCCAAATGTTCGCGGTTATTTGAAAAAACGGCTCCCGTTAATCCATACTCTGTATTATTTGCTATCTCAATAAGCTCTTTAAAGTCTTTTCCTTTTGAAAAGGATAAAACAGGACCAAATATCTCTTCCTGCATAATCCGTGCTTTTGGATCAACGTCTGCAAAGATTGTTGGATCAATGAAAAAGCCTTTTGAATCATCGCTTTTCCCTCCATATACAAGACGTCCTTCTTCTTTTCCAATTTCAATATAATCTGTAATTTTATCAAATGAACTTTGGTCAATAACAGGTCCCATATATGTTCTTCCATCTACAGGGTCTCCTACTTTTTTAGTTTCCGCAATTTTTACTACTCGTTCAACTACGCTATCGTATACATCCTCATGGATAACCGCTCTGGAACCAGCAGAACATTTTTGTCCTGCAAAACCAAAAGCCGAAATAAAAATTTCTTCTGCTGCTGCCTCTAGATCTGCACTTTTATCTACGACAACTGTATCTTTTCCTCCCATTTCAATAATGGATCGCTTCAACCATTTTTGTCCTTCTCTTACTTGTGAAGCTCTATTATAAATTCTCGTTCCAACTTCACGAGAGCCTGTAAAACTAATAAGATGTGTTAACGGATGGTCCACTAAATAATCGCCTACTTCACTACCGCTTCCAGGGCAAAAGTTGACAACGCCTTTCGGTATCCCTGCTTCTTGCAGAATGTCAATAAAAGCCCGCGCGATAACAGGAGTGTTTGAAGCTGGTTTTAGAACAACCGTATTTCCTGTCACAATAGGAGCAACTGTTGTACCAACCATGATTGCAAAAGCAAAATTCCACGGAGGTATAACTACTGTTACACCCATACTTGTATAAATATATTTATTTTTCTCTCCATCTCTGCTTTTTACGGGAGCTCCGTCTTTTAAGCGAATCATTTCTCGGCCATAATACTCCATAAAGTCAATGCCTTCTGCAATATCTGCATCTGCTTCCTTCCACGGTTTTCCTCCCTCTTTAATAAGGAGAGCTGTTAATTCCTTTTTTCGCCGACGTGTAATAGCTGCTGCTCTAAATAAAAGCTCTGCTCGCGCTTCTGCTTCCCACAAACGCCAGCTTTCAAAAGCATAGTGAGCAGCCTTCATCGCGTCCTCTGCGTGCTCTTTACTCGCTTTTGAAACATAACCTACTACTTCCTCTTTGTTAGCAGGGTTAATAGAAGTAATCTCTTCATCTGTTTCAACGTTTTTTCCATCAATTAATAAGCTATGTTTTTTACCTAAATAACTTTTTATATGTTCAAGAGCTTGTTCCATCTCTTGATAATTTTTCTCAATTGAAAAATCAGTAAATGGCTCATGCGAATATTCCTTAATCATCTTATCTACCCCTTTGCTATTTATTGAATTCCTTTCATCCTTATAAACTCATATAACCTCCTAGCCTATAATTAAACATATATTTTTCTAACAAAAAAATGCTTGTTTGTCTCGAATCCATTTCCTGTAAAAAAAGACTTCCCGTTATAATTAGGAAGTCTTTTTGTTAAGATTAATTTTTTATATCAAGTGACTCATCTAAATGTAAACGTCCTTTTTGTTCCTCAGACTTTGTGATATACATCGCACATGCTGCATCTCCTGTAATATTAACGGCAGTTCTCACCATATCAAGAAGACGGTCTACTCCGATAATTAATCCAATTCCTGCTACAGGTAAACCAACAGATTCTAATACCATTGCTAACATAATTAAACCTACACCAGGAACTCCTGCTGTTCCAATGCTTGCAAGTACAGCTGTTAATACAACCATAACAAGCTGTGACAATGTTAGATTCACATCGTAAACTTGGGCAATAAAAACGGTTGCAACTCCTTGCATAATAGCTGTTCCATCCATATTAATTGTTGCACCAAGCGGTTGGACAAAACCACTGATTGCTTTTGGAACTTTCAGTTCGTTTTGTGCTGTTTTCATACTAAGTGGCAATACTGCATTACTGCTTGATAAACTAAATGCGACTGTTGCCGCTGGGAAGAACTTTTTAAAAAATGTAAACGGATTGTACTTTCCTAAAAGTGCGACTGCCCCTCCATAAACAACGAAAAAATGAAGAGCTAAAGCAATTAATACAACACTCATGTAAAGACCCATTGATCTGATTGCTTCCCATCCTTGTGAGCCTGAAGCTGTCGCGATTAAACCAAATGTACCATATGGAGCAAACTTCATTACAACGTTTACTAAGTACATCATAAGTTCGTTTCCTTGCTCTACTACTTTTAAAATACCTGCTGTTTTCCCTCCTAGTACTGCAAGCCCTACTCCAATAAATACAGCAAAAAAGATAATTTGCAACATTTCGCCACTACTCATAGCAGCAATAGGATTTGATGGAATAATGTTTAAAAGAGTCTCTACAAATCCTGGTGTTTTTTCAGCCTCAAATCCTGGACTTGAGGAAGCATCAACGTCCATTAATTTACCAGGCTGAATGATAGACGCAAGAGTAATTCCTATTGTAATAGCTAAAGCTGTTGTAATAAGAAAAAAGGAGATTGTCTTTGTTCCAATAATACCAATCTTTTTAGGGTCACCAAGCCCAGCTACTCCTAAAATAATTGAAAAAAGAACAATTGGAACAACTAACATTTGAATAAGTTTTAGGAAAATCTGGCCTAATGGCACAAACAAATACTTGTTGACTCCATCAAAGGCAGCTGGAGAGATTATATGTAAGGAAATTCCCACAATCGCCCCCAAAACTAAAGCTACAATAATTTTTACTGTTAAGTTAGATTTCATTTCTATTCCCTCCTTCATTTTTAAAACAATTTAATTTTTTAATATTCAGAAAAATTTAGCTAATTATCCTTCCTCACTTTCCGCACATTCTATCATATTACGTGCTGTTTTTACTATATCACATAGAACAAACAGAAACATACAAAAATAGTCATCAAACACCATTTTCTAACAAAAAAAGCCGTTCTTCCTAAAGAAGAACGACTTCTAGTTTATTCACTCTTTGTTTTCTTTAATATCCCTACAAGTAACGCTGTTACAATCGCTCCGATTACAACTGCTAATAGATATAGAAGCGCGCTTCCTTGCACAAATGGGAAGACGATAATTCCACCGTGTGGCGCAAGAAGCTTAATATGAAACGCCATTGTTAAAGCACCAGCAGTTGCCGCACCCACAACTGCAGCTGGAATAACGCGAAGTGGATCTGCTGCTGCAAACGGGATTGCTCCCTCTGTAATGAACGTTAAGCCCATAACGTAACAAGTTTTTCCTGTATTACGTTCTTGTTGTGTAAACTTTTTACGGAAAATTGTTGTTGCAAGTGCCAAACCAAGTGGTGGTACCATTCCACCAGCCATAACAGCTGCATGTGGAGCATAGTTTCCAGCATCAATCATTGCGATACCAAAGGCAAATGCTGCTTTGTTGATTGGGCCACCCATGTCGATTGCCATCATTCCACCTAACAGAATACCAAGGAAAACTAAGCTTCCTGTACCAAAACCACCTAACCAGTTTTGAAGACCTGTATTAATTGCTTCAACAGGACCGTTGATTACGTAGACCATGATAAGACCCGTAATTAACATTCCTAAAAACGGATAAAGAAGAACAGGTTTTAATCCTTCTAATGACTGTGGTAAAGCTTTTAAAGCACGTTTAATTCCTAATACAACATAACCCGCTAAGAAACCTGCAATAAGTCCACCTAAAAATCCAGCGTTTGCTGTAAAAGCTAAGTATCCACCAACCATACCTGGAGCTAGACCAGGACGATCTGCAATACTCATTGCAATATAACCTGCTAAAACAGGAACTAATAGTTGGAATGCGTTTTCAGCCCCAATTTGATTTAAAACTTTCGCGAATGGGTTGTTAATTCCGCCATCTTGATCAATACCAAACAAGAAAGAAATAGCAATAAGAAGTCCGCCACCTACAACAAACGGAAGCATATTTGAAATTCCGTTCATTAAATGCTTATAGAAAGCATTTCCTTTCTTTTCAGTTGAACCCGATTCTTCACTTTTATCACTGCCACCGTTTCCTTGATACGTACTTCCTTCACCTCTAGATGCTTTTTCTAAAAGCATCTGTGGTTCACGAATGGCACGAGCTACGGGGACTTGGATAATTTTCTTGCCTTTAAAACGTTCCATTTCAACTTGCTTATCAGCTGCAACGATAATTCCTGCTGCATTTTCAATATCTTCAGCAGTAAGTGCATTTTTAACACCTGTTGAGCCGTTTGTTTCAACTTTAACATTCATATTTAATTCTTTAGCTTTTGCTTTTAAGCTATCAGCTGCCATGTACGTATGAGCAATTCCTGTTGGACAGGCTGTAACAGCTAAAATTAATCCTTCTGAAGGTTGTTCAACTTCTTCTTCTCCTTCTTCTTCTCTTTCTTTTGCATCAATTGCTGCGATCACTTCGTCTTCTGAAGATGCATGAAGAAGCGTTTCACGGAAATTTGCATCCATTAGAAAAGAAGAAAGTCTTGATAATGTCTCAAGGTGAGCATTATTAGCTCCTTCTGTTGCCGCAATCATGAAAAATAAATGTGCATTTTGACCATCAAGTGACTCATAATCTACACCTTGCTTTGATACACCAAAAGCAATTGCAGGCGTATCAACGGAACTTGTTTTTGCATGTGGAATAGCAATGCCTTCGCCAATTCCTGTTGTACTTTGTGCTTCACGAGCTAAAATTGCCTCTTTGAACCCTTCTCGGCTTGATAAACGACCTGCTTCATCAAGTTTGCCAACTAGTTCATCAATTACATTAGCTTTTTCCGTACTCTGAAGCGATAAAATAATCGTATCTTTTTTTAGTAAATCTGTAATCTTCATTTTGTTTCCCCCTTACTCATCCATACCTGTAACATGAATCTGCGGTAGTAACGATTCCATATGGTCTTTCGTACAAAGTTCAATTGAAAATGCTGTTGCACTTCCTGTAGCTGCTCCAACTTGTAATGCTTTTGCAAAATCTCCGTCTTTCACATAACTAGCTAAGAAACCCGCTACAAGAGAATCGCCTGCACCAACTGAATTTTTTAGTTCACCTTTTGGAACATTGGCTCTGTAGACATTATCTTTTGTAACAAGTAAAGAACCTTGTTCAGCCATTGAAACGATAACGTTCTCAGCTCCCATGTCCATTAATTTTCTTGCATATGGTACAGCTTCTTCAGCTGTTTGAATGCTAACATCAAAGAGTTCACCAAGTTCATGATGATTTGGTTTAATGAAAAATGGTCCTTCTTTTACGATATCTAATAAGTCTTTTCCGCTTGTATCTACAACAACGCGCGCGCCCTTTTCACGAGCTAGCTTTGTTAGCGTCACGTAAATATCTTTCGGTGCAGAACTTGGAATGCTTCCTGCTAAAACAACAAAGTCTCCTTCTTCTAATGAAGAGAACTGTTGATACAATTCCTGTAGATTCTCTTCAGTTAGCGTTGGACCTTGTCCATTAATTTCTGTTTCTTCATCTGCCTTAAGCTTAATATTAATGCGTGTATCTTCATTAACTTCCACAAATGCCGTTTTTGTACCTTCTTGTTCAAGGATATCTTTAATGTACTGACCTGTGAATCCACCTGTATAGCCAAGTGCTGTACTTTCTAATCCAAGGCGATGCAAGACACGCGAAACGTTAATTCCTTTTCCCCCTGGATGTTTTGTATCAAATGAAGTTCGATTTAATCCACCTAAGTCAAATTCCTTCACATGAACAACATAGTCAACGGAAGGATTTAATGTACACGTATAAATCATGTTGTCACAACCTTTATATCTGTTTTTTCTTTTAATAGAGCTTTTTGTTCATCTTCTAGTTCATTTGTAATGACAACGGCTTGGTTTAAATCCGCAATTTTAGCAAAACTCACTTCTGAAATTTTTGTCTCATCTGCCAAGATAAAGCTTTCTTTTGCAAGATTTATAGCGCATCGTTTAACCATTGCTTCTTCTGTATCTGGTGTTGTATATCCATAAACAGCATCAACACCGTTCGCTCCAATAAATGCTTTATCAAACCTGTATTGTTTTAGACTTTCAAGCGCATTAACTCCGATTAGGGCCCCTGTTTTATGTTTCACAGCTCCTCCGATAACAAAAAGAACAATTTCATTTTGTACTAAGTGAGCTACATGGGGTAATCCGTTCGTCACTACTGTGATATCTTTATCAGTTAAAAACGGAATCATTTCATATGTGGTTGTTCCTGCATCTAAGAAAATACAGTCGCCAGATTCAATTAGGCTTGCCGCATAGTGAGCGATCTTTCGTTTTTCTTCAATGTTTCGAGCTGATTTTTCAGCAACGCTCATCTCAAACGCTTTTTTACGAGAAAGGGTTGCCCCTCCGTGTATGCGTTTGAGTACGTTTTCTTCTTCAAGCTGACTGAGATCCCGTCTTATTGTAGACTCAGAAGCTCCTGTTATATGAATCAGTTCACTAATTTTAATTGTATCTTTTTCTTCTAAGAGATTTAAAATTAACTCATGTCGCTCTTGAGTTAGCATGAAGACATCGCCTCTTTCAAACGCTTTCATCTTTTGCTTAACTTAATTTAACATGAACATCTTTCAAAATCAATCATTTTCTATCAAAAACCGTCAAAATTATTCAGATAAACGTTCATAATCTTCCACAGTGGATTGCTCTACCTTTTTACAAAAGAAAAAGAGTGCAGCACACTGCACCCTATCCTTTATTTTTGAATAACTCCACATGCAATTCTACTTCCTGCATCTCCAGCAGGGTTTGTTTTATTATCATCTGCTTTCTCGTGAATCATAAGAGCACTGCCATCTTCATCAAACAGAGAGTTCTCTTTTCCTTCTTCTAATGTAACAAGAGGAGCTACAACTTTTACATCTACCTTGCCGTTCTGGTCAACTTCAATATTCGGCAAATCCCCTGCATGCGGGCCCTTCGGATTGTCTAACCCGTGTTCTTTATTATAGGGATTAAAATGACCTCCAGCAGATTCAAATCCAGCTCCTTTACATTCCCCTTTTTCATGAATATGAAATCCATGTACACCTGATGGTAAGTTCTCCGCTTTCAAGTGAATAGTAACCCCGTTTTTACCTTCTGTTAACGTGGCTGTTCCAATTGTATTCCCATCAATATCTTTCAGTTTTGTTTTATACATATCTTGGGCTTTTTCACTTACTTCTATAGAATTGTGATGCTGTGTTTCTGTATTTGCTCCACTGCACCCAGTTAAGAAAAGGATACTCAACAAAAAAATGTGAATGCTTTTATTCATGGAAAAACTCCTTTTTCTGTTGTCACGTTCAGTTTGCATCAAATCAACTTTTTTTAAACCTCTTTACTATTTTTTCGCTGAAGTAAATCGGTTTCACAAAGTATACTTTCCGTAAATTGTAAAATATCTTTTTTGAAATATAGAAACCAAATACATTTTTATGCCATTAGTTTAATATGAAGCGAAATATCTTATGACCGTAAAAAGCATGATTGCATACTTTTTTAGAGACATCATATTTAACGTCAGATCACTTAGATTTTTACCATAGCTTTGAAGAATACAAAAAGGCAAAATTGAAGCTTTTTACACGTGCTAAGAAAGCTGTTGTTAATCTAGATGATGAGGGAATGAGCAAAAACATTTTATCTTTATTTAAAGGACAAGTTATTACATATAGTATGAGACAAAAGGCAGATGTTTTTGCTAAGGTCATAAAATTAGAGAAAACGGGAACAGTCTTTCAACTGCACGTATACGGAGATAACTACCTTGTCAAAGCTCCCATTCATGGAGATCATAATATCGCGAACTTTCTTGCAGCTTTCTCTGCATGTCTTCACCTAAAAATATCCCTACAAGATCTTTTCAAAGCAGCAAACTTTATTACAAGCCTGAAGGAAGATTCCAGATTTTCACCAATTATCCAAGTCATCAAATTATTCTAGATTATGCCCATACACCAGAAGCATTAGAAAGTCTTATTAAAACTGTTAAATATATTTTTCATAAACGTTTGATTTTGATGGTGAAAGGCGTTGGACTAAGAGATCCAAAGCAGCATCCCTTCATTGAAAAATCTGCGGATAGAAAAGCTGATGAAATCGTCGTTACTGTTGATCATCCTGGTTCATATAATAGAAGAAACATTGCAGAGGATGTGATGAAGGGCTTTTCTTCATCTTCCGTTCATGTTGAACTTCATCGTGAACGCGGTATTCATAAAGCTCTTTCACTTGCGGGGAAAGATGACCTTATTGTACTAACTGGTCTTGGTTTTGGTGGCTATCAAGTCATTAGAAAAGAAAATGTTCCATACTGTGAATACGATGCAATTCATCAATATTTCAACAAAAAGTTTTCGTATAAAAAAGAGCGGTCAAAATTGACCGCTCTTTTTTATAAAGTTAACGCTGATACAGGTTGTTCAAAATATGCTTTGTACAGAGATTGCACAGCCTTATTTAGTTCTGTTTCTTTTACGCCAAACATCATACTTACTTCTGAAGATCCTTGGTTAATCAGTTCAAGGTTTACTCCCGCTTCGGCGAATGCATTTGTTGCTTTAGCTGCTACTCCAACAGAGCTTGTCATCCCTTCTCCTACTACCATAATTAAAGCTAAACCGTACTGGACTTTAACATCATCAACCTTCAGTTCTTTTTGAATGCGCTCAAGCACCCTTTCTTCTTTTCCATTTGTAAGCTGACATTTTCGCAATATAATAGACATATCATCAATGCCAGATGGCGTATGCTCATACGAAATCTCTTCATCCTCTAAAATTTGTAGCAGTCGACGTCCAAAACCAATTTCTCTATTCATTAAATACTTTGAAACATAAATGCTACAAAAGCCTTCATCACTTGCAATTCCTGCCACCTGTTGTTTTAAATAATCACGCTCTGCTACAATTAACGTCCCTGGCGCTTGTGGGTTGTTCGTGTTCTTTACACAAACAGGGATTTTTTGACTTACAACAGGATGAAGAGCTTCATCATGGAAAACAGAAAATCCTGCGTAAGATAGCTCGCGCATTTCTCTATACGTAATTTCCTTAATATCCTTTGGCTTTTCTACAATTGTAGGATTAACGCATACGATAGAATCTACATCGGTGAAGTTTTCATACATTGTTGCTTTTACACCCGCTGCTACGATGGAACCCGTAATATCAGACCCTCCCCGCGGGAATGTTACAATATTTCCTTGTTCTGAGTAGCCAAAAAACCCAGGAATAACCAGAATTTCTTCTCGTTTTCTTAGATTGGCTAGCTCCCTATACGATTGTTCTAGAACTTGAGCATTTCCTGGCTCGTCTGTTACAAAGATGCCCGCTTCTTTTGGATTTACATATTGCGCTTTTAAACCTAAGCTTTGGAGATAAAAAGCCATAAGCCTTGCATTATTGTCTTCACCACTTGCTTTTACACTATCTAATAGACGATTAGCGTCTTCTTTGTATGTATCAATAATGTCCTGAAGGTTTTCTGCGATTTCATCACAAATATAACTTTTTATCTTCAAGCCATCTGCAATTTCTTTATAGCGCACAATAATTGCTTTAAACTCTTCCGCATAGGAATTTCCTGTTAAAATTTGGTTTGTTAAAGCAATGAGCAAATCTGTCATCTTTACATCGTCTTTAAATCGTTTTCCTGGAGCAGAAACTACCACAATACGTCTCTCCTGATCCGCCATGACGATATCCGCAACTTTCATAAATTTTTCTGCACTCGCGACAGAGCTTCCACCAAATTTTGCTACTTTCATTCCTCATACACCTTCTTCAATAGATTGTTTACAATGCTGAAATAAAATATTGTTACTATCATAGCACAAATTTTCAAAAAATTAAGCTTTTATTGAAAAAAACTTTCAAAAATTCCACTCACCAAGAACAAATGTATTTTTTAAAGGTACAAAAGCATTTTTCTTTTGCTTTTTATGATATATTTTTTCATCCTTTGTATAATGTGCACCTTTATGACGCAAATTAACAAACGTATCAATACTACAAAGGAGTGAACACTTTGAAATTTTCTATTTTTACTCTTGGTGCTGTTCTTCTTCTAGCAACAGGCTGTGGAGCAAATGACAACCAACAAGGTCAAGGCGGGATGGACAATAATGCGAGGGATGTTCGCTACAATGCTGATTATGATCGCGGGATGAACGATGCAACAGATAACAATATGAATAACTATGATATGAACGATGGTGAGCCTTACCAAATCAATAATGACAATGACACAAATCGTGATAACAATGACAACGACAACAATAATAACGACGATATGCGCGTGGATCAGAACTTAAAAGGAAAAATCGAAAAGATTGATGGAGTAAAAACAGCTCACGTCATTGTAACAGGCGAGAACGCTTACGTTGCTACTGTATTGGATAACAACCAAAAAGGTGAAATGACAGATAAAATGAAAGAAAAAGTACGAAATGTAGTGAAAAAAGCGGACAATAATGTTGATGAAGTGTACGTATCTTCAAACCCAGACTTTGTAAAACGCGTTGGTGGTTATGTAAACGACATTCAAAATGGCAAACCTGTTGAAGGCATTGGACAAGAGTTCTCAGAGCTTGTACGTCGCGTCTTCCCAGAAGGTCGCTAAACAATTACGCCTCATTCATTAAGAATGAGGCGTTTTATTGCCAGATTGGATAAAGGCTCACCGTAACAAGCGCAAGACAAATGGCAAATCCAATTAAATAGAGCACGTTAAATAGGCTTGTTAGACAAAGCAGCCCCCATTTCGAAACTCCTTTACTCGTAAAAGCCACATAGAAAAAACGATAATCAATCAAAAAAAGCAATAAAAAAGAACCAATGAAATAAAAAGGAAGTACCCAATCCCCTAATGCTGTTACGCCACTTTTATCTAGCCACTCTTGTTCTGAAAGACCATAATAGCCGGTTTTATAGCGAATTAAAAAGACACCGCCTAAAAAGAGAAGAAAAAGCCCTGTAAAAATTCCCCCAACTTTTAACTTAACGTCTCTTTTCATTCCAATGAGAAATGAAAAGCCCGCTGCAAGGTATAAAGAAGCAGCAAAAACCATCTCTTTCACTCCTTTTACTTCTATTATATTGTCCACTCTTTTTTTTAGACGTTTTTTCTATTTGTTTTAGACAAAAGAAGAAAAAATAGTGAAAAAACTCTCTTAATCTAGTTGTTTTATCTACGCTTACTCTCTTTTTCTTTCATACGATACGGTAAGAGACAATGAAAGGAGATGACACAATGCTAAAAGTATTCATTGATCCTGGCCATGGTGGAACAGATTCAGGAGCTACAGCAAATGGAATTGTTGAAAAAGAGGTTAACCTATCAATAGCCCTATTCCTTCGAGAAATTCTCGTTCTTAATTATGAAAACGTGCAAGTTAAAATGAGCCGTGATCATGATGTGTTTATCCCTCTACATGATCGGGTGAAAAGCGCTAATAACTGGAATGCCGATCTTTACATTTCCATTCATTGTAATGCGAGCAGCATGAGAACAAGAAGAGGGTACGAAGATTTCGTTTACACAAAATCTACTAACAGTCTTGAATTACAGGATGTTTTACACGGATCTATTACTAGAACAATTACCATCCCAGACCGAGGACAAAAAAAGGCTAATATCTTCGTACTAAGAGAAACTAATATGCCTGCTATCCTTACTGAGAACGGCTTCATTTCTAATGTAGAGGATGCAAAACTTCTCCAAGATAAGACCTACCTAAAAATGATTGCTAGAGGGCATGCGCAAGGAATTGCTGCATTTTTCAATCTGCATCCAACTGTTTCTGAGATAATGTACTATCGTGTTATAACAGGAAACTTCAAGACAGAGGAAGAAGCTCTTATCAGGCAAGGAGAGCTTCTTGAAACAGGTATCGAAACTTTCATCCTCATTGAAAAAGAAGATGAAAATAAAGAGTATTCCGTTGTTTCTGGAAGCTTTCAATCGTTTCAAAAAGCACATGAATTTGTGCAAGTGCTACAAGAAAAAGAGTTTAAAAGTTTTATCGTTACTGTCATAATTCAGTAGTTGAACACACTCTTCATGTTTAACAACTCTTTAAAGATGGAATAATAGGAATAAGAGTTAAAACAAAGGAGTGAAATGATTATGACAGTTAAAGATGTAAAAGAAAAAATTGCAAAAGTATTAGAAAATAATAAGATTGGTACACTTGCAACAATTGAAGGAAACAAACCAAATTCTCGTTACATGACATTTTTTAATGACGATTTAACACTTTATACGCCAACAAGCAAAGAAACACATAAAACAGAAGAAATCGAAAAAAACTCAAACGTTCATATTTTACTAGGTTATGATGGTAAAGGTTTGGGAGACTCATATGTTGAAATTGAAGGTACTGCTGAAATTTATGAAGATCAAAAAATGAAAAACGAGCTTTGGGAAGACGAGTTCGAGCACTGGTTTGATGGAAAAGATGATCCAAACTATATCATCTTAAAAATTACTCCTTCTCAAATTCGTCTTATGAATGAAAAAGGTCAAAAACCACAAACAGTGACGGTATAAAAAAACGCGAGTTCAAAGAACTCGCGTTTTTTATATCATGATATATACTCTTTCATTTTCCACAATAGCTTCGTAAGTATGCACACACCCTACATCAGGAGCCTGTACCTTTCCATCTTGAAGGGATATTTTCCAGTCATGCATCGGACAGAAAACAAATTCTCCGCTCACAATCCCTTCAGCAAGTACACCATTCTTATGTGGACATCTGTTTGTGACAGCTCTCACCTTTTGATCTGACAGTCTAAAAACAGCAAGCTCTTCTTCCCCTACAATAACGGTTTTTCCAAGCCGCTCTGGAAAATCGCTAAGATGTCCAATCTCTACTTTTGACTTTACTGTGCTTTTCATCTATTTTTCCCCCTTAGCCTTTTTGAAGCATTACATTTGTAAAGAGTTCATTTTTCGTATTTTTACTTTCAATAATTTCACGCCAAGGATCTGTTGTGACAGCTAAGGCTTTATCCATTCGAATGTTAAGCTCTGTTCTTGTATCTATGTTATCAAGCACTTCTTTAATATGAGCAAGACCAACGCGCTCAACAAAAGCTGAGGTTCTCTCTAAGTAATTTGCATTTTCGCGGTAATATTGTAAAAAGGCTGATGACATTTCCATCACTTCTTCTTCTGTCGCTACTTTGCAAAGTAAATCTCCTGCTCTTAAGTGGGTTCCTCCGTTTCCACCAACATAAATTTCAAAAGCTCCTTCAATTCCTACAATCCCAACATCTTTAATCCCTGACTCTGCACAGTTACGCGGACAAGCTGAAACGCTCATTTTTACTTTGTGTGGGGTTTGAAGACGTTCAAATTTCTTCTCTAGCTTAATGCCAAGCCCCATAGAGTCTTGAGTACCAAAGCGACAAAATGACTCTCCTACACACGTTTTAACAGTGCGAAGCGTTTTTCCATACGCGTATCCTGACGGCATATCAAGCTCTTCCCAGATCTTCGGTAAATCTTCTTTCTTTGCTCCAAGGAGATCTAATCGCTGTCCACCTGTTACTTTAACAAGAGGAATATTATATTTATCTGCAACATCAGCAATTTTGCGAAGCTCTTTTGGATTTGTAACACCACCGTACATTCTCGGTACAACGGAAAATGTTCCATCTTTTTGAATATTGGCATGCATTCGCTCATTTACAAACCGAGACTCGCGTTCATCTTCATACTGCTCTGGATCGATCATGCCAAGATAGTAATTAAGTGCTGGACGACACTTTGAACATCCTTCATCATTTTTCCATCCTAAAACATTCATTACTTCTTTGCTGTGTGTTAATCCTTTTTCTTTAATCTCTGCTACAACTTCATCGCGAGAAAGAGTCGTACATGAACAAATCGCTTCTTTTTGTTCTACTTCACTTCCGGCTGTTAAACTAATCAGTTCAGCTACAAGTGGTTTACAGCCTCCACACGAGCGACACGCTGTTGTGGCATCTTTGACTTCATCAACGCTCGTTAATCCGCCTTCTGAAATCGCGCTACAAATGGTGCCTTTCGAAACTCCATTACAGCCACAGATAATGTCATCATCACTCATCGAGGCAACAAGACTTTCTTCTTTTCCACTATTTGTTGAGAAAAGAGTTGGACTCAATCCCTCAAGAGTGCTTCCTTTTTGAATCATTTGGAAAAGTTTATTTCCATCCTTTGTATCACCAAAAAGAACAGCTCCAATTAATTTCTCATCTTTTATAAGAAGCTTTTTGTAAACATTCGATACTTCATCAAATATTTTAATGGCATAGGCATTTTCCACTTCATGTTCCATAAACTCTCCAGCTGAAAATACGTCAACACCTGACACTTTAAGCTGTGTGGACAAAACAGAACCTTCATATGGAGCACACTCCTGTTCAAGAATGCGATGTGCCAATACTTTTCCTTGCTCATAAAGCGGTGCAACAAGTCCGTAAGCAATTCCTCTATGTTCAGCACACTCTCCAACTGAGAAAATGTCCGGGTCGCTCGTTTGTAGGTGGTCATCAACGGCAATTCCTCGATTAACCGTCAAACCACTTTCTTTTGCAAGAGAGGTATTTGGAACAATTCCAATCGCCATTACAATCAAATCCGCCTTTATTTCTGAACCGTCTTTAAAGCGAATTCCCGTTACCCTCTCTTCGCCTAAAAACTCGTCTGTATCATGATTAACAAGAATATTCATTCCCTGGTCTCCGAGCGACTTTTGAAGCAAATTTCCAGCTGTTTCATCAAGCTGTCTATTCATAACGTACGGCATATTTTGAATAACATCGACTTCCATCCCTAGATTGAGCAATCCTCTCGCCGCTTCAAGCCCTAGAAGTCCACCTCCAATAACAGCTGCTTTCTTGTACTGTTTTGATGCATCCACCATTTTTTCGCAGTCTGCTATATCTCTAAATGTAACAACGCCTTCTTTGTCTATTCCTTTGAATGGAATCATAAGCGGGTTTGAACCTGTAGCAATGATTAATTTATCGTAGCTTTCTTCGCGCCCTTTATTAGTGAATAACGTTTTAGATTCACGATCAATTTTGATTACTTCTTCGCCTTTATGAAGAGTAATGTTATTTTCCTCATACCACTCTAGACTATTTAACACAATATCTGAAATCTCCGTATCCCCTTGAAGAACTTTTGATAACATAATTCTGTTATAGTTTGGATGTGGCTCACTCCCAAAAATCGTAATCGAAAAGCGATTAGGGTCTAATTTTAAAATCTCTTCTACAGCTCGAACACCAGCCATTCCATTTCCAATTACAACAAGTTTTTGCTTTTCCACTACAGTTCCCCCTCTGGAATTAAAACATGTATTGTATTTACATATTTACAAACTTGCGTCTTTTTTAAAATCATTTTGTGAGTTTTCCTAACATGTTTTTTTGTAAATTCTGATAATTTAACCAATGCCAGAAAACGCTTTCTGTCATGGAGGGCTTGCGTTCTAGAAGAAAAACACTTCTGAGGAAAAAGAATAAAGGAAAGAAAAATGAAAGCGCTGTGACCATATCATAAAAATATGGTAATATTGAATAGACAACCACTAATTTATTTATTTCAAGGGGGATCTACAATGGAATACCGTATTGAAAAAGATACGCTTGGCGAAATGAAAGTACCAGCAGACAAACTATGGGCTGCTCAAACACAGCGCAGCAAAGAAAACTTCCCAATTGGAACAGAAAAAATGCCTCTTGAAGTGATCAAAGCATTTGCTATTTTAAAGAAAAGCGCGGCACTAAGTAACTATAACTTAGGAAAATTATCAAAAGAAAAAGCAGACGCAATTGCAAAAGCTGCGGATGAAGTAATTGAAGAAAAGTTAACAGACCACTTTCCACTTGTTGTTTGGCAAACAGGAAGCGGTACACAATCAAATATGAATACAAATGAAGTAATCGCGAACAGAGGAAATCAAATTTTACAAGAAACAGGAAGCGAAGAGCGTCTTCACCCAAATGATGATGTTAACATGTCTCAAAGCTCAAATGACACGTTTCCAACGGCTCTTCATGTTGCAGGCGTAATCGCAGTTGAGGATCATCTTCTTCCTTCATTACGTACGTTAAAAGAAACGTTCCAACAAAAATCAGAGCAGTTTGATTCAATCATTAAGATTGGTCGTACACATCTTCAAGATGCCACTCCTCTTACACTTGGTCAAGAAATTAGTGGATGGTTCCGCATGCTTGAAAAAAGTGAAAAAATGATAGAAGAAAGCATAGGCTACCTAAAAGAGCTTGCTATTGGCGGCACGGCTGTTGGTACAGGCATTAATGCGCACCCTGAATTTGGAGATCGTGTAGCAGCTGAAATTAGTAAAATCACTGGTAAAACATTCACTTCTGCTCAGAATAAATTTCATGCTTTAACAAGTCATGACGAAGTTGTATACGCACACGGTGCCTTAAAAGCTCTTGGGGCAGACTTAATGAAAATTGCTAATGATGTACGCTGGTTAGCAAGCGGTCCTCGCTGCGGAATTGGAGAGATTATAATCCCTGCTAATGAACCAGGAAGCTCTATTATGCCAGGAAAAGTAAACCCAACGCAAAGTGAAGCAATGACAATGGTTGTTTCTCAAGTAATGGGAAATGATGCAACAATTGGATTTGCAGCAAGTCAAGGAAACTTTGAACTTAACGTCTTTAAACCGGTAATCATTTATAACTTCCTTCAGTCAGCAAGAATTCTTGCCGATTCAATGAAAGCATTCAACGATAAATGTGCCGTAGGAATTGAACCAAACTTGGAAAAAATCCAAGAAAATGTTCAAAATTCACTTATGCTTGTAACAGCCTTAAATCCTCATATTGGATATGAAAATGCGGCTAAAATTGCTAAATATGCTCATCAAGAAGGATTAACATTAAAAGAAGCGGCTCTAAAATTAGATCTTCTTACAGAAGAGCAATTTGACAAAGTTGTAAAACCTGAAAACATGATTAGCCCTTCCGTTTAAATAAAAAAACGTGCGGTTTCTATACCGCACGTTTTTTATCTTTCCGTTTGCTGTTGCTGCACAAGCTTTTGATAAAGGTTGTGGTTCTTCAAAAGATTTTCGTGTGTTCCAACACCTGATATTTCTCCTTTTTCAATTACAACAAGTTGGTCAGCATGAACAACAGTAGAAAGTCTATGAGCAATAATAAGAGTTGTTCGTCCTTTCATTAAACGATTTAAAGCTTGTTGCACAAGATGTTCTGAAGAGCTGTCTAAGCTAGATGTTGCTTCATCAAGAAACAAAATTTTCGGATCTCTGATAAGAGCTCTTGCAATAGCTATGCGCTGACGCTGTCCTCCTGAAAGCTTTATTCCTCTTTCTCCTACCTCTGTATGAAACCCATCTGAAAGATTATCAATAAACTCTTTTGCATTAGCAAGTTTAGCAGCTTTTTTTACTTCCTCATCGCTCACTTCTCTGCCTACTCCATAACAAATATTCTCTCGAATTGTTCCTGACATGATAGGACTTTCTTGTGAAACATAGCTAATTGCTTTTCTCCAAGAAGAAAGTGTAAAACTATCAATATTTTCTTCCCCTATTGTAATCCTTCCTGAAGTTGGCTTATAAAATCGCTCTAGCAGCGAAAATAGCGTTGTTTTTCCCCCACCACTTGGACCAACAAAAGCAGTTGTTTTTCCTTTTGGAATGCGAAGATTAATATCTTTTAAAATAGGGGTTTCATTGTTATAAGAAAAAGAAATATCCTTAAGCTCAATATCTTCAAGTGCTTCTTCTAAATTTTTTCCTTTCTGTTTTTCTTCCGTTCGTAAGTTCAGCATTTCTCCAATTCTCTCTGTTGCCCCAAGTGCTTTTTGAAGAGCAGAAAAAGATGTAGCCATCTGACTAAATGGAACGATAATCTGGAACATGTAAATAATAATCGCAACAAGAGATCCAGCGGTAAGAGTTCCAGAAGCAACCCTCACTCCCCCATATCCAATAAGAACCACAATTACCAACATCATAATAAGCGTCATAAAGGGATGAAGCACAGACTGAATTCGCGCTTCTTTTAATCCAAAGCGAAACAGCTTTTTAATTCCTTCCTCTCCTTTTTCAACCTCTACATTTTCTGCACTATACATTTTCACAAGACGGATTTCACCAAGCACACGCCCAAGCTCTCCTGAAAATGAAGCAAGTTCATCTTGAGTCGCTTTTGAGATTCTGTACATTTTTCGTCCTAATGGAATAATAAGAAGTAGAGAAAAAGGAACCGCTAATACCATAACAAGTGTCATTTTCCAATCGATGAAAAGCAAAATAATAACAGATCCCACAATTGAGACAATCCCTGTTAAAAATGAAACAAGATGCTGAGTCACAAGAGTCTTAATTGTATTTGTGTCTTGTGTAATTCTACTCATTGTTTCACCTGACTGATGCTTATCAAAGTAAGGAACTTCTAAGAAAAGAACTTTCCGCCAAAGGTTACTTCGTAAGCGAGAGACCACAATTTCCCCTACGTACATAATCAGATAGGAGGAAATCCCCCCTGAAATAGCTTGTAACATAAAGGCAAGAATGAGGATAACAATGACAGATGTCTCAAGAGCAGATGAGGCAGCTTTATCTACTAAATTTTTTGTAAAAAGTGGAACAATAAGAGCAGCCCCTGTTTCTAATAAACTTAACGTTAATGCTGTTATCATAATAACTTTAGGAAGCTTTATGCTTTTTAGTAACTTCCAAAAGGAAGCTAAATTTGCTTTTGTATTTTCCTTCTCCATATTCCTTATCCTTTCTCTTTCTTTTCTATTAAAGTAAAGTGGTGCTCAAAAGCTTCATCCATCCATTTTTGCTGTTTTTCTGAAAAAGGGGAAGGAAGTTTCAATAAGTCTTGCGGAAAATCTTCTTCTTTTATTTCTGTTATTAAAGATAAGTCTTCACCTACAAAAGATACGAGCAAATCATATACTTTTTCAATACATTTTTGAACAAGAAGCGAATTGGATTCTCTTCCTTCCTTATAAAGATCTGTTAGTTCTACAAAAATGTTAACCCATTTTTGATTCAGCAAAATTTGCTCTTCATCTGAAATGTTAAAAATACGATCAATTGTATCTTCCGGTAAAATTTGCTTCAATGCTTTCTTACTTTTTTCTTCCATTTGAAAACTATCAATAATAGCTACATATATAGAAGGGCTTAGTTCTTTTTGTTCTTTAGAAACTGCCAGCGCATTGTCGAGCGCTTTAATAATATTTGTAAGTTTCTCTCTTTCCTTCTCCATGATTTGTCGTTGAAACAGAAGACTTTGCCGCAGGTCCCATACTTCTTCATTAAGATACTCCTTAATTTTTTCAAGCGAAAGACCGATATACTTTAATGAAATAATTTTTTGTAGAGAGCTAAGATGCGAATCACAATAAAAACGCCGGTTGGTTTTTGTGCATTCCGGAATTAATAAGCCGATTTCTTCATAATAACGCAATGTTCTTACCGTAACACCTGTTTTCTTTGCAAACTGACCAATGCTATATTTCATCACCTTCCATCATTCCTTTCCTTCTCTATCTTAAAACGTTACGTTACGTAAGATGCAAGACTTTTTTCCTCTATTATAGAAAAAAGCTTCACAAAAAAAGAACTCTACTTAAAAAGTAGAGTTCTTTTTTCCTTAATGTTCAAAAATGCCTTCCATTATAAATCATATTTTGTTACATTAACCATGTAATAAGAATTGGTAACGTAATCAACGAAAGGATAGCACTAATAACGAAAGCTGAAGCTGTTTCTGCTTCGCGTTTTTCAAATCGCGTTGCAATTAGTGCTGCAACCGCAGAGCCTGGGAAAGCAACAAGTAACATTGCTTTTACTGTATCGTCTGCTGAAAGACCAATCATTGTAGCAATTCCTAACATTACAAGTGGTTGTACAGCAACTTTTAATAATGCAATTGCAAATGACACAACGCTGAAACTAATTTTACGCACTCCAATTGTTACCCCAACAGCAAACAGTGCTACACCAGATGTTGTTGTACCAATTTGGTTTAACATATCATTGAAAAGCTCAGGAATTGGAATGCCAATTAATACAATGACAATCCCAATAAGCGGAACACATGCAAGCGGTTCTGATAAACCATGAAGAACCGATTTAATGGTGATCTTCCACAAGCTCTCGCTTTTTTCATCTTTATTATCTCCACGTTGTCCAATTGTACCGAAAATAATAGAAAGTGGATCTAAAAGTGCATTTACAACAATCCCTGTAATGGCAATTGGAATTGCTACTGCGTCTGCTCCAAATAAACTCCCTAGTACAGGAATCCCCATAAAAGCGAACGTTGGTTGAGCAGAGTTCAATGAAATCATTGATGCTCCTGTTAAATCCATTTTAAAAGCATAACGAGAAACAATAAGTAGAATAATATAAAAACCAACAATACCGAGAAACATAGTTACAACAAACGGCCATTTTTCAATAAATTGTTGTTTTGATGTTGTGACAACCCCTACAAATAAATGGGCAGGTAACGCAAATTTTGTAACAAACGTGTTAAGCCCCTTTGATGTTTCCATATTGTATTTTTTAAAGTATCCTGCTAAATAGCCTAGTGCAATAACGAAAAAGATGGGGGCTAAAATAACAAGAATATGCTCAATTCCCATGAAAATCCTCCTTAAAATAAAACAGCAAAGAGAGAAGCTTGAGTGGAGAAACTCAAACCTCAATCTCTGTTAATGCTTATTTAGTTGCTTTGATTGTACGGTAAATAGGATTCCAAATTGCATCATTTACCGCTTTTTCTACATCTTCTGGTACTTCTTCAGCAACACCGTCTTCAATTGCTGCTTTTGCAACTTCGATGGCTACTGATACGGAAACCTCACGAAGTTGTTTTATGCTTGGAAGTAGTGATGCACCAGGTTTAGCACTATCAACCATTTTTGCTACAGCATCAGCACAAGCTGCAAACATACTGTCTGTAATAACTTTTGCTTTTACGACAATTGAACCTAGACCTAATCCAGGGAATACAAATGCGTTGTTGGATTGTCCAATCTCATAGGTTACACCTTTGTATGTTACAGGATCAAACGGACTACCTGTTGCAATGAGAGCTTTTCCATCTGTCCAGTTTAGTAAATCTTCCGGAACAGCTTCAGCAAGTTTTGTTGGGTTAGACATCGGTAAAATGGCTGGACGTTCTGCATGTTTTGCCATCTCTTTTATAATTTCTTCTGTAAACGCACCTGCTTGACCAGATGTTCCGATTAAGATTGTTGGCTTCACTTGTTTAACGACTTCTAATAGTGAAATTTTGCCTTCTTCATCACGTGCAAATCCTTCAACTTCTGAGGCCTTACGTGCATAAGGTTCTTGGAACCCTAATAAATCATCCATGTCGTCAGTTAAAAGGCCACGATAGTCAATTGGCCAGAAGCGTGCGTGTGCTTCTTCTTTAGAAATTCCATCAAGAACCATTGCATCACGAATTTGATCAGCAACTCCGATACCTGCTGTTCCTGGTCCAAAGATAACAACACGGTGTTCGCTAATCGGTGTTTTTGTTACTTGAACAGCTGAGAATACAGCGGCAAGTGTAACAGCTCCTGTACCTTGAATATCATCATTAAACGTTAAAATTTTCTTTCCATATTTTTCGATAATGTGGCGAGCATTTACATTACCAAAGTCTTCCCAATGAAGAAGTGCATTTGGAAACTGTTCTAATGCTTTTTCAATAAATGTATCGACAAATTCGTTATAGCGGTCCCCGCGAATACGTTCATGACGATTTCCAATATAAAGTGGATCTTCTAAAAGTTCTTTGTTGTTTGTACCAACATCAAGAACCACTGGTAACACACGGCTTGGATCAATACCCGCAGCTGCTGTATAAACAGCTAATTTACCAATCGCGATGTTAATTCCACCAACACCCCAGTCACCAATTCCAAGAATACTTTCAGAATCCGTAATAACCATTAAATCAATATCTTCAGGTGATTTTCCAGTGTTCTTGAACGCTTGCTCAATACCTTCTGGATTATCAATTGAAAGATATACCCCACCAGGACGGCGGTATTCATGGCTATATTCTTGAATGGCTTGTCCAACAGTTGGCGTGTAGACAACTGGAAGCATTTCACTAAGATGATCTGTTAAAAGTCTATAAAATAGCACTTCATTACGATTATGCAAATCATTTAAAGAAACATTTTTACGTAAGTTATCCGGCTGAGCTTTGAACTGCTCGTAAGCGCGTTTTACTTGCTCATCAAGTGTTAAAATAGTTGGAGGAAGAAGACCTTCAAGTCCAAGTTCTTTTCTTTCCTCTTCAGTGAATGCCACACCTTTATTAAGCATTGGCATTGCTAGTACGTCTTTTCCTCTTAAAGTTGTTTCAATCGCATCAGAAGATACGTGTAAGTGACGCATAAAATCCGCTCCTTTAATGTTCTCGTGCACAAGGTGTAAGACAAATACTCACACATTATAGTACCCCTAATTGTGTATTGGTATTTTATCTTTACCATAAAGCTATTTGTTTCTAATTTGTACACATTTTTTAATCAATCGTCCATTGACTTATGTCCTACAGTAGGATATTATATACCCCTGTTTTTTGGAAAACAAGCATCTACATATTAAGTAAGTAAATTAAATTATGAAAAATCAATCTCTTTTTTAAATAACATAAATTATTTTAATGTGTCTTTTATTTTCGTATTTTTCCATCTTTAAAGAGTTAGATTTCTTTATCCTTCAAAGCATCAGGCTTTTATTTCTTTCTCAATAAATTTGTAAATAAAAAAAACCCTCTTTCAAAAGAGGGTTTTTACTATTTTTCTCCATAATAATTACAAATTACAGAAAAACACTTTCTGAGAATTTTCCTTCTTCGTCTCATTCATTTTTCTTAAATCTTGCCCTAAAAGACCATATTATCCTTTTTAAAGGAGACTTTTCACCCTAATTTCACCTAAAACAGAAGATCAAAAAGGGTTAGAAAGCACGCTTTTTCTTCAATGAAGTACTTAAAAGATGAAGGTGGATAGCTCAAAAAAGAGAAAGAAATAATAGCTTTTCATATTATCACCTTACATTCATTTAACACCTCAATTGAAAAAGTTACTTACAAACTTTCCTTATTAAATATGACGTACATGAAGAAACGAGGTTTTAACAGCAATATCTACAATAATTTCATATGCAATTTTTTCGCGTTTGTTTACCATATCTTCCATTCGTTTAATAAGACTTCTTCTTTTCCATTTATCTTCTAGAACAATTGAAAGCTGTTCTTCAAATCCTTGGTCTTCATGAAGCAGTACAGCCAGCCCTTTATCAATGATTCGTTTTAAATTGATCCGCTCTTGACCTGGAAGTGAAGAATGAATAAAAATAGGCAACCCTAGCTTTAATGCTTCACTAATTGTAATTCCTCCTGGCTTTGTTACAAGTGCATCTGCTCTTGCATATAATTCGTTCATTTCCTCACGAGAAGAAATAAAGGCCTTTGGTTCAATATGCGGTATGTTCCATCTCTTCAATTCTTCATACAGTTTTTCATTTTTCCCACATAAAACGGTATAGTGATAATTGCTTGAATGTTTAATTTGCTGGAGGTAATCATTCATTTTCCCTAATCCAATACTTCCCCCTGCAACTAAAATCTGCTTTTTCATTTTTTTAGAAGAGCTGCACTCTCTTCCAATCTTCCCGTTTACAGGAATTCCCGTTATAAAAATATGTGAAGCAGGAATAGAGAAACGTTGGATAAGTTCTTGCTTCATTTGCATATCATTCACTAAATGGTAGTCAATTTCAGCCCCGCCCCAAATACTGTTGATAAAGAAATCTGTATATACATTCACAACGGGAATATTGATGGCCTTGCGCTGCTTTAAGCGACTTAGAATAGCGGAAGGAAAACAGTGTGTGCAAACAATAGAATCAGGCTGCTCTTCTTGAATTAGCTGAAGCATCTTTTCCTCAAAACGCAAACTATAAATGCGATTTAGTAAAGAAACTTGCTTGTTTGTAAATTGGTTGTACATAAAATTGCGATAAACCCAGTCATACATATTAGGAAAAGCATGGATCATTTTTAAATAACTAGATTCCACCACTTTCTCGATATGTTTATTCCAATAGCTTAAGAAATCTACTTTTTTGCATGTTACATTTTCTGTTGTTTTTTCAATTTCATACATAAGTGCATCTGCCACTTGGTGATGACCAGATGGCATTTGAAATAAAGGTAAAAAAAGAACTTTCTTCAAGGAATGCACCTCCTCATTTAGCTTGTTTTCTTTCGTTTTTTCACAATGATTACAACAATAAACCCAATCAATGCTGCTAGTCCTAAAAACGAGACATATTCAACAGGGATACGATTTCCAATAAAATAACCGCCTATAATATACAATACAACCCATAAGCCGCTTCCAAGCGTTGCAAAAAACAGGTATGAAAGAACTGGAAAGCCTGTGATTCCAGCTACGTACGGCGTTATTTGACGAAAACCCGGAATGAACAAGCATAACAACGTTGATAGCTTCCCATGACGTTTAAAGTTACTATACGTTTCTTCCCTGTTCTCCTCTGTGATCTTAATGTATTTACCAAACTTCTTTACAAATGGATTCCCAACTTTTCTTCCTATAAAATAGGCACAGAGCATTCCAACTAATGTTCCTGCAAAAGCACTTCCAATGCTTCCATAAAATGAAAGCTGATGTTTGGCAATAAGCATCCCTATAAAAACAAGAAACGTCTCTTCTGGAGCTGGTATTCCAACAATTCCACAAAATAACACAAGTAAAATAATCCAATATCCATATGTTAGTAAATACTCAGTAATTTGATCTACATTCATTTGTTAATGTCCTATTCTATAGTGTTTCTTCCCCACTATAAGGTCTTGTAAGCTTACACAGGTGAAATTTCTTTTGTGCATTTCATCTAAAAACAAAGAAAGCTGCTCAATCATAACACGAGGAGCCTGTTCTTCAGCTCCAAATGTGGAACCATTATCGTGTAAAAGATAAATATGACCATCACAAAGCCCTTCGATTAAGCGTTTTGAGAGAGTACTTTCTCCCTTTTCGGTTTTCCAATCTTGTAAGATTACAGACCACATAATAATTTGATATGTTTTTGCTAATGCTAGTGTACATATATTAAAATGGCCCCATGGCGGTCTATAATATCTCACTTCTTTTCCTGTAATATGCTCGATCGCCTCTTGGCACATTTTGAGTTCCTTTTTCAATTTTCCGGGTGTTAAAAACCATCCACTTTTGTGCTTGTAGTGATGAATCCCTATTTCATGGCCTTCAATAACCATTCTTCTCAATAAGTGCGGGTGCTTTAAAGCATGCTCTCCTACAACAAAAAAAGTTGCTTTTACATTGTGCCTTTTCAATAAATCAAGAAGGTTCTTCGTATATTGAGGATGTGGACCATCGTCAAAAGTGAGAGAAATCTTTTTTTCTCCTACGCCTTTCTTCACAATACGAAGAGAAGACAAACGAATGAAAAGCGTTGGCAAAATGCTGTAAATAAAAAACAAGATAATTGCAACAAATAATAGTTCTACAATAAACAAGGTCTCCCCTCTTTCCTTTCACTTTTTCTCCTCTATTATAACGATTGAAACCTTAAAGCGTTTCAAAAATATAGAATAATCAAGCTGATTTTCATTTTTCTTTGTATTATAGCGTTAATTATAGTTCTTTTCGATTACTTTTTATGGTAAAAAATAAAACCATCTATAATTAAGATGGTTTTTACTTCATTTCTATGAAAAAAGGAGTTTTGCATAAGGATGTGTAAACGGTTCGGTTTTCCAGTCTTTTACTACTTCAACCAGTTTCCCTTTGTACATTACAGCAATCCCTTCACAAAGCTTTTTTGCTGATGCTAAATCATGGGTAATAAATAGGTATGCTAACCCTTTTTCTTTTTGTAAACTAAGAAGCATATTAATGATAGACATTTGAGCCGGTTGATCAAGGCTTGCGAGACTTTCATCAAATATAATAAGCTCAGGCTCTACAGCTATTGCCCTTGCAATACATACTCGCTGCTTCTGCCCTCCGCTTAGCTCTCCTGGATATCTTTCTAAGAATGTTTCATCAAGACCGACTTTTTGAATCAACGAAAAGCATTTCTTCTCTCTTTCTTCCTTATTCAACTTAAAGAAATTTCGCAACGGCTCTTCTATAAGAGCTTTAACAGACATCCGCGGAGAGAGGGAAAAAGAGGAGTCTTGAAAAACGAGCTGAACTTTTTTATATAGCTCAAGCTCGCTCAAATTCCTATTATGTACAGAACATCCATTTATAAAAATTTCACCTTTTGTAATGCTCTCAAATTTTGTAATTAGTTTTGCTAATGTACTTTTCCCACTTCCACTCTCACCGACTAATCCCACCCGCTCTCCTTTTTCTATATTCAAACTTACCGTATCCACGGCGGTTATAGAGGAGGAACGAAAGCGTCTTTGTATTTGATATTCTTTTGTAACTGACTCTAGTTTTAAGAACATACGCTTATCTTCCCTCCTTTCTTCATTCTAATGACTCGATCTGCAATTCTTGCCACACTCTCTTGATCATGAGAAATAAGCAAAACAGTTAACCCATATTGTTTTTGAAGTTTTTTTAGCAACTGCATTACTTTTTCTTTATTGATGGTGTCAAGAGCTGTTGTTGGTTCATCTGCAATAAGAAGAGATGGTTTTAAACTAAGCATCAACGAGAGAAGAACACGCTGACGCATACCACCGCTAAGTTCAAAAGGATAGGAAGATAAAATATAGCCTGGATCTTTAAATCCAACACTTTGTAAGAGCTCATAAATATGCTTTTTATCCTTTGGTATATCTCTATGCTTTTTAAGCGTTCTTTTTATATGTTTTTTCACAGTGTGAAGCGGGTTTAAACCATTCAAAGATTCCTGGATAAGCAAGCCGACTTCACGGCCCCTTATCCGTTGAAAATCTTTTTTATTTCTGTCATCCAAACGTTTATTTTTATAATAAATGGCTCCTCCTGTCACTTCACAGTTCTTTTCAAGCAGGCCAACTAAGGCATGAGCTGTTAGGCTTTTTCCACAACCGCTCTCTCCTACTAAAGCAACAATTTCTCCCTTGTGAATATGAAATGAAGCTCCTTTTATGAGAGGGACCTTCTTCTCCTTTGTAATTGTGGAGATTTCTAAATTTTCCACCTGCAACAACGCGTCATTTTTCAATTTAACGTTCACCACTATTCTTTTTTAAATCTTCGCTTATAAGCTGACATGCCAATACAAAAAGTAAAACAAAGAGCCCTGGAAAAAGCATAACGTGTGGAGCACTTTGAAAATAAGAAGCTCCATCATGAAGCATAACTCCCCACTCAGGCGTCGGTGGTTGTACACCCAATCCAAGAAAAGATAACCCTGCCATTAAAAGCACAATCTTGCCCATATCAAGAGAGATAAAAACAGCAAGTGGCGTAAAAATAGGTGGAATAATATACCTTATCATCACTTGAA
This sequence comes from Priestia filamentosa, assembly GCF_900177535.1. NCBI lineage: Bacteria > Bacillati > Bacillota > Bacilli > Caryophanales > Bacillaceae > Priestia > Priestia filamentosa. The sequence continues at coordinate 1,100,970 of NZ_FXAJ01000001.1, read as the reverse complement.
AGTGCGTATTTCCAGCCATTCTTGCTCCTTTTATGTAATCTTCCTCACAAATATTTAAAACAAAACTACGCACAATGCGCACATAGTTTGCCCACCGAACAATTACAACCGCAATCATCATATTTATAAATCCTTGCCCTAGCACACCAACAATAGCAATAGTAAGAACAATATCAGGCACAGCTAGAAAACCATCCATAATGCGTAGAAAAAAGGTACCCTTTCTACTTTTATATCCTGCTAAAAGACCAATTGGAAGGCTAATAAGAAGCGTACTAACCATAATGAGGAAAGCTCCTCCAACACTTATTCTCATGCCATACAAAATACGAGACAGTATGCATCTTCCAACATGATCTGTGCCAAATGGATAAGTAGAACTTGGCGGATGTAACCGCTGGGACAAATTCGTATCTAAAGGATTATGCGGTGCTAAAAGAGGGGCTAACAGGCCCACAAGTAAAAGAACGATAAGAAAGCTTAAACCTTTCATCCCTCGGTTATATTTGTTATAAAACTGATGTGTCATTCTTTTTCCTCCTAGTTGGCCCGTAACCGAGGGTCAACAAAACTACACAATATATCTATTAAAATATGAATTAGCACAAATAAAAAAGTTGTAAAAATAACATACCCTTGAATAATAGGATAGTCTCTCATATTAATCGCATCAATGATGTAACGGCCTAGTCCAGGCCAAGAAAAAACTGTTTCAACAATGATACTCCCGCCAAGCATAAAAGCAAAGCTCGTCCCTGTCATCGTAATTATTGGTAATATAGCATGTTTCAATACTTCACCTGTTAAAAGAGATAACTCAGACTGACCTCTTGCTCTTGCTGCTTTCACAAAAGGCTTTTGTAAAACATCAAGCAAATGCTCTCGGAATACGCGGGCATAAACTGTTCCAAGTCCAAAACCGAGTGTAATAGCTGGCAGTACTAAATTTTCTAAGCTTCCCCTTCCCATTGAAGGAAGCAACTGATACTTTACAGAACAAATATATATGAGTAAAAATCCTAGCCAAAATGATGGGAGAGATGAGCCAACAAGCGCAAGGCCCTTCCCAAAACGATTCACTATTCCTTGTGAACGGAGGGCTGTAGACATTCCAAAAAGAAAAGTCATAAAAAGCATAACCCCTAAACCGCCTAGGGCTAGTACAAATGTGGCTGGAATTCTTCTCACAATTTCTTCAAGTACAGGCTGTTTTGACATATAGGACACTCCCCACTGTCCTGTAAATACGTCTGTTATCCAATGCACATATTGAACGGGGAGTGTGTTTGTTAAGCCAAGCTCTTCTCTTACGCTATCTAACGCTTCTTGTGATGCAGGCACGTTATGAGCTGTTAACATAAGGCGTGCAGGATCTCCGGGGGCTAGCCTAAGCAATAAAAATGTGAAGGTTGACATAAGAAAAACAACAAGAACAAGCTGTACAACGCGTTCAGCGATAAAGCGAATCATTTAAGACATGCTCACATCAATATTTGGAGTAATATAGTAATACTCGATTGGACTTGGCTCAAAGTTTTTCACCTTTTCATTCACTCCAAATACGGTATTTGGATAAACGATAAATGATTGGGGAATATCTTTATTAATTTGATTACCGATTTTTATTGCGATTTCTTCACGCTCTTTTTCTCCAGAAGTTTGATTTAACTCTGTTAACAGTTTGTCCACCTCAGCTGAATTATAATGACTTACATTTGCTGGGCTCTTAGAATTATAAAACAAGTTTAAGAAGTATTGAGGATCTCCCGTATGTGCTGTCAGCATGCTATACATCGATAAGTCCCAATTATCCTCCGCAAGAACATCATCAATATTTTCCACGCTTCTTACCTTTACTTTTATCCCTTCTTTTAATAGTGAGCTTTGAATCGTTTCAGCCATTACCGTCAACTCTGGTCGTTGAGGGAAAGTCAGCATTGTTAGTTGCAAAGGCTCTCCACCCTTAGTCCATACTCCATCCTCTTTCGTATAGCCTCCTTGTTTCATTAACGAATCAAAAGACTGATTTTCTTGGCTCTGCTTTACTTTTCCAAAAGACAATACTTCTGGAAATGGGCCGTTTCCTTTCGTTCCTTCATTTTTCATAATAGACGTTAAGATCTCTTCTCTCGGTAAGACTTTATCAATTGCTTGTCGAACGGAAAGATTTGTTACGCGAGCTGAGCTCATATTGAACATCATCATATGCGTTCGAAGTGAAGGAGCAGTTAAGACATTGATATTGTCGCTGTTTTTCAGCACGCTAATTTGATCTGTTGAAATATCAACAGCACCGTCAACATCTCCTGATTGTAAAGCCATAAGTCTCGTATTTCCATCTGATATGAATTTTATATCAATCTCTTTAACCCTTGCTTTCTGTCCCCAGTATTCCTCATTTCTCTTCATAATCAGCGATTCGTCTTTGTTAAATTTCTCAAATTTAAAAGCTCCTGTAAGGGCAGGATATTCCTCTTTTTCATCTAATGTAGAGACCTCTGCAATAATTGTAGATGGATCAGCTAGATGTGAAATTAAAGCTTCGTTTGGTTGTTTTGTAACAATCTCAATTTTGTGATCATCGATAACACGGATAGTTTCCAAGTTTAGTAAATCTTTAACCTTTGAATCTTTTTCATTTGAACGTAGAAGCGATTTTTTTACACTTTCAGCACTCATTTTCTCTCCATTATGAAAGCTTACATTTTTCTTTAATGTGAAGGTCCACGTTTTGCGATCTTTTCTTTCCCAGCTGCTTGCTAACCAAGGTTCTGGTTTTAAATCTTCATTGAGTTTTACAAGTGTTTCACCTGCACCAGATCGCATTACTTCCCAGCTATCGCTGCCGTGTGGATCAAGGCTCTTTGGGCTCCATGGAAATGCAAAAGATAATTTTTTTGAGTCTGACTCTGCCCTATCTTGTCCTTCTGAACAGCCTGCTACAGCTAGAAAAATAAAAAATAATAGAGCTAAAATAACCGAATAACTGCGTGCTTTTTTCATTTTCTTCTCTCTCCTTTTATTGATCTAGGCTAAAAAAATAAGCATGTCTCCCCTTTCAAAGGTTAGACATGCTTTTATATTCATAAAGTTTAAGAAAACAGGCATTCTAACCACCTCCCTAAACTCCCGTAGGTCGAACAGCGATGTTAAAACAGGCAGGTCTCCTGACTTAGGAAAAGAGCCTTTTACCTTCCCGAACTTTTGTTCAGTGGTCTATTTAAAGCTCCTATACTCCATTCACAGTGGCGGGTCCGTGTCGAAATTTCATCGACTTCCCTTTTAAGCAAGCAAACTATGCTTTACACCTATTTCCAAACTTTATAAAATTTTTATTTTTTGTACTTTTTAAAGCCTGACATTCTACTAATTACAAATGCAGTTCTTCTATATTATAAAGCAAATGTATCCAATTGCAATATGAAGAGAAAGAGAATAAACTGCTCTTCTCTTTATTGTAAGGGTATAAATTCAACAAGGAAAACAAATTAGGTAAAAGGGACTATATTGCTCCCCTTCAAATTCTTTAAAACAAGCTATATTCCCCTAAACATGACACCTTATCGTCACTTTGATATTTTTGCCTTTTTCGGTGAGAATAGTCATATTTACTCAAAACAGACTTTACTCCTAGTCATTTTTACTTTACAATAATAGTCCGAATAGTTAAATTATTTTCTCATAGAATAAGAGAAATAATTCACTTCATCAGCGCTTATAGCGTAAAAAAAACAAGGGAGAGATTTGGTGGACATTGGTTCTTATATTACACTGGGCATTTACTTTTTAGGGATGCTCGCAATAGGTTGGTATGCATATAAAAAATCAACAGATGATATATCGGGGTACATGTTAGGAGGACGCGGACTTGGTCCTGCAGTTACTGCTCTTTCAGCAGGAGCATCTGACATGAGCGGATGGATGCTTATGGGGCTTCCTGGTGCATTGTATACAACAGGACTATCTGGAGTATGGCTTGCTGTCGGATTATCCATTGGAGCCTATTTAAATTATTTACTTGTAGCTCCACGGCTTCGAACATACACATATGTTGCTGACGACTCCATTACGATTCCTGACTATTTTGAAAACCGATTTGAAGATAAAAGCCGTATGCTACGATTAGTATCAGCACTTGTTATTTTAGTTTTCTTTACTCTTTATACTTCATCTGGATTAGTATCCGGTGGAAGATTATTTGAATCTGCTTTTGGGTTAGACTACAGATATGGAATGTTTCTTATCGCTATTGTTGTTGTTGCATATACCCTCTTCGGTGGCTTTCTAGCTGTAAGTTTAACAGATTTTGTGCAAGGTATTATTATGTTTCTTGCTCTTATTCTAGTACCAGTTGTTGTGCTATTCGACTTAGGTGGACCAACGAATGTATTTGATACCATCAAAAGCATTGATGCAACACATTTGGACCTTTTCAAAGGAACAACAGTTATTGGCCTCCTCTCACTTCTTGCCTGGGGATTAGGCTATTTCGGCCAACCCCATATTATTGTTCGTTTTATGGCTATTAGTTCTATAAAAGAATTAAAACCAGCTCGACGTATTGGAATGGGCTGGATGATTATTGCGATTATTGGAGCCTGCTTAACAGGACTATTTGGATTAGCCTATGTTACAGAAAATAACATAACGTTGAATGATCCTGAAACGATTTTTATTCTGTTATCTGACATTTTATTCAACTCTTATATTACAGGATTTTTACTAGCCGCTATTTTAGCCGCTATTATGAGCACAATTTCATCTCAGCTTCTTGTAACATCAAGTGCAGCAACAGAGGACTTTTATAAAACATTCTTCCGTAGAGATGCCTCTGATAAAGAACTTGTTACAGTTGGGCGACTCGCTGTTTTAGTTGTTGCCGTGATTGCCGTTATGCTCTCATACACACCAAATAGTACTATCTTAGATCTTGTTGGTTATGCATGGGCTGGTTTCGGTTCAGCATTTGGTCCTGCTATTCTTTTGAGTCTATTCTGGAGACGTATGACAAAGTGGGGTGCGCTTTCCGGCATTATTGTAGGTACTGTTGTTGTGCTTACTTGGGTGCAAACAGGGATGTCTGATTTTATGTATGAAATGATTCCAGGCTTCTTTGCAAGCTTACTTGCCGTTGTAGTTGTAAGTTTCTTTACGACAACTCCTTCTCAAAGTGTTCAAAACACGTTTAGTAAAATGGAAGAAGTCTTAAAAGACAGCCACAAATAATGTACGCTTCATTTATATTTAAAAACTCCTTTTGCTTTCAAAGGGAGTTTTTTTCTTTTCATCTTCAATTAAATATTCAAAATCGCTAATACAGCTTTAAAATTAAACATGAAAAGCATATAATATTAAGAGATAGGTTTAACACGATACACGTTCGGAAATGCACAGCAGTTTTTAAATATTCCTTTTAATATTTTCTGTAGTTTCCCATAATAGCGGGTTAAACAAGAGTACACTATATTTTTTATGGGAGATGTAAACAATGACTGGATTAGCAAAACTCTGGGAAAACCGCGGTTTTAGACGCTTCTTGATTTTCCTCATTTTAGCGCTTGCTCTTTTCGCTCTAAAAAGCATGATCAATTTTATTTTGTTAACGTTTATTTTCACTTTTTTGATGGATAGAGTGCAAACGTTTGTCACAAAATGGGTGCATAAATGGGTACCCATCAGCCAAAAGCTCATCGTGCTTATTCTTTACGTTTTACTTGTCACTGGACTTATTGTAGGTGGTTTTAGATTTTATCCAGTTATTAAAACACAAGTTGAAGAGCTTGTAAAACAAATTAAGTCATTTTATCTGAATCCAGAAGATATTCCTTTCTTCTCCTTTATCTCAAATACGTTTGATAGCGTAAATTTAAATACTTATATTGAACAAGGATTTAATTTTTTATACAAATACTTAACAGACCTTAGTATCCTAAGTGTCCAAATCTTTTTGTCTTTAATTTTAAGCATGTTCTTCCTTATGGAAAAACAAAGACTTATTATGTTCAGCCAAAAGTTTCAGCAAAGTAAGCTGTCTGCTTTTTATACAGAGATTGCTTTCTTCGGTCGTAAATTCGTTAGGACATTTGGAAAAGTCATTGAAGCTCAGTTTATTATTGCTCTTGTAAACTGTGTTCTTACAACAATCGGCCTTTGGTTTTTTGATTTTCCACAGCTGTTCGGGCTAGCGATTTTAATTTTCTTCCTCGGTCTTATTCCGGTTGCTGGGGTTATCCTCTCGCTTATCCCACTTTCCATCATTGGATATACAATTGGTGGATTTACAATGATTCTATACTTACTGATTATGATTATGGTTATTCATGCTATTGAAGCTTACCTTCTAAATCCAAAACTTATGTCAGCCAAAACAGAGCTTCCGGTTTTTTTCACCTTTATTGTACTCATTTTTTCAGAACACTTTTTCGGAGTATGGGGATTAATTGTCGGAATACCTGTCTTTGTATTTTTACTTGATGTATTAGGGGTTACAAACAATAAAGAAGAAAAAGCTTAACATGAAAAAAGCTCTTGAGAAGATTTCTTCAAGAGCTTTTTTGATTTGAATATCCATTTTTTCGATTTTCTCTAATAAAAAAATCCCACATGATTTTACTTGCATGAGGTCCTTCAGAATCTGTAAAGCTTCCATTGTCATTTCCTCCTGACCATGCATGCCCCATGTTTAATACCGTATATTTCTCAACAATAGATTCCCCCCGTTTGTTTCGATACAAGTCATGCGTATATTCTTTTCCATTTCTCACTTTTCCTTTTATTGTTTCATTTACTCCATGACAAATCCATCCTGCATTATGCCTTTCCACTAGATCATTTGTAACGATCCATTGGGAAACAACTTGCTCTCCGTTAATTGGTGCAACTGTTGTATCAGAGGTTCCATGAAAAACAATAGTGGGAATAACTCTTGCCCTTTCTCCCATTTCTTTATATGCTAAGTAACCTTGTTCAAACGGATTTGGTCCTCCATTGTTCATAACATTTAAAGCATCAAAAACACTTGTAGCTCCTTTATATTCTAATCCTGCTCCAACTCCAAGTCCTGAAAAAACTTCCGGATAAGCTGCAGCCATAATAATACTCATTGCTCCTCCAGCTGACATTCCTGCAATAAACACTTTATGATTATCAATTGTGTATGCTTCTTTTATTTCTTCAATCATTCCGGCAATGGCTGCAGGTTCTCCTCTACCACGCGCTTGATGAAGAGGTTCAAACCAATTCCAACACTTGTTTGGATTACTTTTAGCATCTTGTTCTGGATAGAGGACAAGAAAATTGTGTTCTTCCGCTAGCATATTCATCTCAGTACCAATCGCAAAGTCCGTTGCACACTGGGTACAGCCATGAAGCATAACAAGTAATGGAGATGCTTTTTCTTTGTCATACGTACTTGGAACATAAAGCTTGTAGCTTTTTCCTCCATACTCCCCTTCCTTAAACGTTTCTCTTGTTTCAAAATTACAGTCACTTGATGCAGAAGGACTACCAAACAGTGGACAAAGTGCGAGAGAGAAAAATGCTTGCAAGGCTTTTAACACTCTTTTTTCCTCCTTTTATGAAAACGATTGCAAAAATATGAAAGTTACGAAAAAGTTCTTAAATAATCCTCATAGCTTTAATGGGTATACCTTTATATATATGTGACTTACACATAATTAGTGTAGGAAAAAGAAGAATAGCTTTTCTTTTCTCAAATTTTGTAAAAAAAAGACAGGAAACGCTTAAGAAGCGTTTCCCGTCTTTTCCCTCTTCATATAATCAATTGTTTGTTTTATTCCTTCCTTATAAGGAGTTCTTGGAATTTTTCCGATTTTATGCTCATATTTAGTTCCGTCTAGAAACAAAGGGACTTCATTTAAATAAAACATTTCTATAAATTCCTTCATATTGCGATCAAAAATTCCAATAAGCCGAATCATTGTCTTTGTTGCTGTTCCTACTCGTTTTTGATAATTTGTATATTCTCTAATATAAGAAAGAAATTCGTCTCCTGAAATCCCGCTATAGCCAGGTATATTCCACGTTTCTCCATAAGCTTCTCCGCAAAGAGCAAGTTCTACAAGAGCTTTTGCTCCGTCTGGAGTATAAATATATTCTCTTTTTATTGTTTGATTTCCAACAAACATTGCTTTTTTATTTTTAATAATACTTTGTAACAAATAGTCAATCTGGGTATTCTCTGCTCGCGGACCGTAAAAATCGGGAAAATGAGCAAGCAGATAAGGAACCTTTGATTCTTCTAACAAGTGTTCTAAGCGAAGCCGAATCTTCCCCTTTTTTGTATGAGGACTTTTCTCATCATTTTCTCTCACTTTCTCTCCTTTACTTCTTCCATAAGCATAAATATTGTCGACAACCACAAGCTTCGCTTTGTTTTCTTTTGCTGCTTTTATGATACACTCCATAAATGGTTCCTGTTTTTCTTGCCATTGGTCATACGGAAGTGCTCCAGCATGGAAAATAACTTCAGCTCCGGCAACAGAGGAAGATAAATTATGAAAAACATCGCCTTTTTGTATTGTAACAAGTTCTTCCTTTCCGAAAAAACGCTGAAGTTTTCTTTCGTTTCGAGCAAAAGCAATAACCTTAATTCCTCTTTCAATCAGTTCATATACAAGAGCACTCCCCATTCCACCTGTTGCTCCTATAACAAGAGCTTTCTTCATATCCATCACTTCCTTTTATTTTTTGACCACTGGTTAATTAAAGGTAAAAATAAATGAGGAAACTCCTCCTTTATTTTTAAATCTTTTTTAATAAAAACCTAACGTGTGCTTTTGCCATATCCTTTACTTCTTCAAACGACTGCTCACAGTATGAGTGGTGTGCTACAAATCCGTGAAGAGATAAGAAGATAGACCATACTTCACTTACCGATAGCTTTGTTTTAGAAAGTATACTAAGGGCCTCTGCAAACATTTTGTAGCTTTCTTCTGGACCACTATGCTGATAAAACTTTACTTCTTTATCTTTTGTAAGAAACATAATCTCATAGTGATTTGGATATGTGAGGCCAAATTCAATAAAAGTTAAAAGAACAGACTGAAGTTTTTCGGCATCGTTTATCTCTCTTTTCATCACTTCATAAAACTTTTCATCTAAAAGTGAAAAATCTTCTTTAACAAGCGCAGAAAAAAGCTCTGCCTTGTTTTGAAAGTGATAATAAAGCGCTCCATGGCTATAGTCTAGCTCTTTAGCAATCTTCCTCATTGATACATGACTATATCCCTCTGTAGCGAATAGCTTTCGCGCTACGTTTAATATCATTTCTCTTGTTAGCTCATGTTTTACAGCTTTTCGAGGTGACATCATTTCTCCCCTTTATTGACCAGTGTTCAATAAAATTATAGAAATAATTCCTGCATTTGTCAATTAAAAAGAAAGAAATATTAATTCCGATATTCCTTTCTCTGCAACAATAAATAAGCAACAAAGGATAACAGCGGGAGCTCAATAAAGTGGTCCAAGGATAAGTGCAAAGGAAGATTTACAGGTAGTAATGAAGCTGCACGGGGTACATTGCCCTTTGCTAATTTTGTGAAAGCAAATACCAATTTGTACACGGTGTAACAACAAGCATCAGAAAACTGAGAAATATAAATGGTTCCTCATCTAAGAAAATACATCCAATTCCATAAGCCACTAGAGGCCCTATGATGAAATTAAGAATAAGAGCTGATATTAGAAAGCATTGGTGTGATAAAGATGTTTTTGTTTCTTTAAATGAAACATCAAAAAAAGACCATGCATCAAAGCAAAAGAAAGAGGGATGCATATGTAGCAAAAAGCGCTATTTTAGAAAGGAAGAATCCTATCATTATAGCGCTTAAAATCAAAAGTGGTTGCACCTTTTCCACTGTGCTCATTTTAGTCTTCCTTTTTTACAAACAATAAGCAAGTTGTGATAATAAGAAAAGCAACGAAAGCTAAGAATGGGATTGTAATAAAGCCTAACCAGTTAATATACTCTCCGCTACAAGGAACACCCATTGAACATGGTTTAATGGCCGCAAACCCTGGTACCTTTTGTTCTAAATAATGAAAAACAGAAATCAGCCCGCCAATAATAGAGGCTGGTAAAACATATTTTTTAACAGCCAGATCTCTTTTAAAAACAGCAATCCCCATTGTTACTGTTAAAGGATACATAGCAATGCGCTGATACCAGCACATCTCGCATGGCACATATCCGCGTACTTCACTAAAATATAAACTTCCTAACGTTGCAATAATAGAAGCAAGCCAAGCAACGTATAAAAAGATGATGGAACGATTGTTTTTTTCAGTCATGATGTACTCTCCTCTAGTTCTTCCTCAATTGCTTTTTGAATTTCGCTATAGTTGAACGGATCTTCTACAACTTTGTTATTAATCATTACAGTTGGAGTTGAAACAACATGATAATCCTCCACAAGAGACATATCTTTTTCAACATCTGAAAGCATACTTTTTGCCTCGATATCTTGTTTAAACTGCACAAGATCCACATTTGTTGTGTTTCCTGCAATCTCTGTAAGCTTTGAAACAGTTACCCATTTTTCATTATGATTTTGCGTTGGTTGGGCATTGAATAAAGCTTTATGAAAACTCCAGTAAGACTGCGGATCTCTCTTTAATATCGATTCAGCTCCTAGAGCGCTTAGCTCAGACTCTTCTCCGTGGAAAAGCACATTTACATATGAAAAATTCACGCTATCTTTTTCAAGATATTCTTTTTGAAGCTTTGGAAAAATCTCTTCTCCCCATGCTTTACATGCTGGACATTTAAAATCTCCAAATTCAACAACTGTAACAGGTGCATCTTCCTCACCAAGCAACGGTTGGTTGTTCAAGGAAAAGGAATGAGCAATTTCATCCTCTGAAGAAGTTGTACTTGTTTTAGTTGAATTACTGTTTGCTGATAAAAGAAAAAAAGCGATACCAATTGCTAACACCCCTGTAATAAGAGCAGCTACTTTCAAACGAAAGCTTTGGTTACTTTTCAATTCATCACCTCGTTCCTATCAGTTTCTTCTAAACTAGTATTCTTCATTAGTATAGCAGAAACCCTTTTCTTTCTCCTTTTTTCTTTTCAAGAAAAAAAGCCGAAAATTCGGCTTTCCTCCCTATCTTTTTAAAATTCGCATCGCATTTAAGACAGCTAAAAGCGTAACACCTACATCTGAGAACACAGCTTCCCACATTGTAGCAATTCCAAACGCTCCAAGAAGAAGAAAAATTGCCTTAACGCCAAGAGCAAAGCTAATGTTTTGCCATACAATTTTTCTTGTTCGTTTAGCAAGAGAGATTGCTTCAGCAATTTTAGAAGGCTCATCTGTCATAATAACAATATCTGCTGCTTCAATCGCTGCATCAGATCCAAGTCCTCCCATTGCAACCCCAACGTCAGCTCTAGCAAGAACAGGCGTATCATTGAGCCCATCACCCACAAAAATCAGTTTTTCCGCTTTTTCTTTAGCCTTGTCAAGCTCTTCTACTTTTTCAACTTTGTGCTGGGGTAAAAGCTCAGCATATACTTCATCAATCCCTAATTGTTTTCCAACGTTTTCTCCAACGCTTTTTTGATCTCCTGTAAGCATCATTGTTTTTTTAATACCAAGCCTTTTTAAAGACTTTAGGGCTTCTTTAGCATCTTGTTTTATTTTATCGGAAATAACAAGATAGCCTGCATATCGATTATTTACTGCAACATAAATAATTGTTCCATACTCACTTGCTCTGCTATAAGAAATAGAATACAAATTCATAAGTTTTTCATTTCCAGCTAACACTTGTTCTTCATCTACAACTGCTTCAATCCCATGACCGGCTTTTTCACTATAGCTTGTAATTAACCCTTCATTCACTTTACCGTTGTATGCTTTCTTTACTGATTCTGCAATTGGATGATTAGAATGTTGCTCAGCATATGCCGCATAATATAGGACTTGTTCTTTCGTAAAGCTTTTTTCAGCATGTACATGAACAACTTCAAATACACCTTCTGTGAGTGTTCCTGTTTTATCAAACACAACATACCTCACATCATTTAGTGCCTCTAAATAGTTTCCACCTTTTACAAGAATACCTCGTCTAGATGCTGCTCCAATTCCTCCAAAAAACGTTAGTGGAATAGAAACAACAAGCGCACATGGACATGAGATAACAAGAAAGACAAGTGCTCTGTATGTCCAGTCAGCTAATGTTGCCCCTGTGAAAAGGAGTGGAGGCAAGAAAGCGAGAAGAAAAGCAATAATGACAACAATAGGCGTATAATAACGGGCAAATTTAGTAATAAAATTTTCAGTTGGAGCTTTTCGGCTGCTCGCATTTTGAACAAGATCTAATATTTTCGAAACTGTTGATTCTCCGTATTCTTTTGTAACCGTTACTTCTAATAAACCTTGTTTATTTACGAAACCGCTCAGCACTTCGCTTCCTTTTTCAACTTCACGTGGAAGCGATTCTCCTGTAAGAGCGGAAGTATCGACTGATGAACTTCCATTTAGGACCATTCCATCTAAAGGAATTTTTTCACCTGGTTTCACAACAATAATATCGCCTTGTTTCACCTCTTCTGGTGAGACTTTCTTGTTCCCTTCACCTTCTTTAAGATTTGCATAATCAGGACGAATGTTCATCATTTCGCTAATTGATTTGCGAGAGCGATTAACAGCTAGACTCTGGAACCATTCACCAGTTTGATAAAAAAGCATAACAGCAACGCCCTCTGCATATTCGCCAATCAGAAACGCCCCAATCGTTGCAATTGTCATTAAGAAATGCTCATCAAACACGCGCCCTCTAATAATGTTCCTTATCGCCCTATACACAACGTCTCCGCCAGCAATAGCATATGCGATAAGAAACAGTGCAAATTCAAAAGGAAACGGTAAAGAAGCAAACATCGCTATTCCTGTTAGTAAAACTCCTCCACCTAAACGCCATAATATCGAACGCCCGTGCTCATTCTTTTCCTTTGAAGCACTTTCTTCCTCTTCAACTGTGATTCCAGATTCAATTTTATTAATTCTTTGAATAACTTTTTCTTTTTCTCTATTCCAGGAATCTTCAGGAGCGAGCGTGATATGAAGCATTTTTGAAACAAAATCAACGCTTGCTTTCTGAACAGCAGGAATCTTGCCCATCTCTGACTCGATTTTCCCTGCGCAATGCGCACAATCAAGACCATGCAAGTAGAGTGTATGCGTCTCTACACCTTTTTCTTTAATTTTAATATGTGAATCAAGTGAATGTACTTTCTTTTTAACACTTTCTAGTGCTTTCTCTTCTTCGTTCATTTCTACATCAAATATCAACATTTTAGTCGCAAAGTTCACTGTACACCGATCAATACCTTCTAGTGACTTTACTCCATTTTCGATTTTCATTGCACAGTTCGCACAATCAAGACCTTCTAACAAAAGTTCTCGCTTCACTCTTTCTCTTCGATCTTCCACTAGCCCTCACCTTACTTTCTTCATAAAAATACATTTTTCCTATGAATAAAGATCAAAAGACTTAACCGCCTTATATGAGCATATGTTCATGTATTAACTTCATTATATTCAATAGGGCCATTTTGTGTCAATCTCTATTTTCGGAATATTAACGTTTGTTTATTCATATCCAACGCATATTAAAGAGGTTCGTACAAAGGTTAAATTTGTGTTTTTGTCATATAAAAAAAAGCCTGTTGCAAGCAGGCTTTAAACATCTTTTCTTTTATAAATTTGAATGGTGAAGAACCATGATAGGAGGAAAAGAAGGATCGCTATACCTCCACTAATATAGTAGAGATTATGACCGTAATTTGCGATAAACTTCAATACATAGTCTTCATAAAAGCGCATCGCAGGCACAATTATTATACCTGTGAGCAATCCAAAAATCGCAAAAGACATAAGAAGATATTTGGGTGGCACAATGTAAGAGATTGGAACGAAAAAGGCTGCATCTAATAATGCAACAGCATATAATAATCCAATGTTTTTTAAACTTAGTAAAGAAAAAGATTGATCAAAAAGAAAATTAATGATGTATAGCGCACCTGATAATACAATCAGCATTGAAGTAATACAAACGATAACACCAATATATTGGGACGAAACAATTTGTTTTCGGCTGTAAGGGAGAGCATTCAGTAACATATCAACTTTATTGAGACCATCATATTGAGTAAATGTTCCAATCAAAAATAAGAGAGTAAGAAAAAAACAGTAGAATGTATCGATTCCGTTTGCAAGTGTCAATGCAAAGACAACGAAGGATAATAAAATGCTATAACGATTAAGAAATAAATCTTTTAACAATAAATTACCCATGAATAGTCCCCTTTCCGGTAAAGTACATAATGTCATCTAATGATGGACGCTCAAACAATACCGAGTCCCCAAAAAGAAGTCTTGCTTTTTGACTGTTAGATGTTAGACCTTCGAACCCTGTATGTGTTCTTCTCATCCCAACAAGCTCTTTTTCTACACCTTGATCTAGAAGACTCGTTTCACCTTTGATAATAGCGTAGTTTTCAGCAATAGAATGTACGTCCTCGCTAAAAATAAGCTTTCCTTTATGAATAAACGTTATGTAATCGGCAATACGATCTAAGTCCGTCGTAATATGTGAGGAAAAGAAAATCGTTTTTTGCTCATCTTGCATTAAATCATATAAAATATCGAGAATTTCCCTTCGCACAACTGGATCTAATCCTGACATTGGCTCGTCCATAATAATGAGTTCAGCTTTATGCGAAAGCGCGAGAGCTAATGAGGCCTTCATTTTCATTCCTTTGGAGAAGTTTTTAATTTTTAGATTTAGAGGAAGTTCAAACAGTTCCACATATTCATAAAACGTTTTATCATGCCAGTTTTTATAAGCTTTTGAGATAAAGCGTTTGATTTGTTTTAAGTTCCATCTTTCATAAAATACGTTTTCATCAAACACAAAGCCAATCTTCTGTTTAATTTCTCGTTCATGACTTTTATAATCTTTTCCAAATACAGAGATAGAGCCAGAATCACTTTTAATAAGGTTCATAATTAGCTTAATCGTCGTTGATTTTCCCGCTCCATTTGCGCCAATAAATCCAGTCACAAATCCCCTTTTTACATTAAGAGACAAATTTTCGATTTTAAACTCTTTGTATGTTTTGTTTATATTTTTTAGTTCAATGACGTTTTTCACTATTTCTCCTCCTCATAAAGAAGTTCAAGCATTTCTTTTAACTGTGCTAGCGTAATATCTGTTCCTTTGCTGTTTTCAATTGCTTCTAGTAAATGTGCTTCAATCGCACGCAGCTTTTTCTCTCGCAATAGCTCTGGATTTTGCTCTGCTACAAAAGACCCTTTTCCAACGATAGAGTAGATTAATCCCTCTTTCTCTAATTCTTCATAAGCACGTTTTGTTGTAATAACACTCACTCTTAAATCTTTGGCAAGCTGACGAATGGATGGCAAGTTTTCTCCTTGTGAAATTTCGTGAGTCATAATAGCCTCACGAATTTGCTTTGTAATTTGTTCATAAATCGGTTCTTTTGAATGATTTGAAATAAGTATTCGCATGAGAGCTCCTTTGTTAATACTGTATATATACTATATATACAATATACACAGACAATAATTTAAAATCAATTATAAATGGAAAAAAATAAAAAAAGGCGTTCTTCTCAAAGAGAAGAACGCCTTTTTTATTGCTTATACAAAGATATCGAAAATTAACACGCCTGCAAAAGCAATGAAGGAAAGAAGTGTTTCAAGTACAGTCCATGTTTTGAACGTTTCTTTTACAGTTAAACCTAAATACTCTTTAACAAGCCAGAAACCAGCATCATTGACGTGTGAGAACATAAGTGAACCTGCGCCTGTTGCAATAACAAGCAGCTCTAAGTTTACGCCTGTCATGTTTGCCACAACAGGTGATACAATACCAGCGGCTGTTGTAAGGGCAACAGTTGCAGAACCTGTTGCAATACGAATTAGGCCAGCTACTAAAAAGGCAAGGACAATCGGTGAAAGGGATAGATGCTCAGCCATCTGAGCAATTGACTCTCCAACACCGCTATCAATTAAAATTTGTTTAAATCCTCCACCAGCACCAACGATTAAAATGATAGAACAAACAGGCAGTACAGCATCTTCAGTAAGCTTTTTCACCATATTTTTATCCATGCCTTGACGGAATCCTAAAAGATAGAAAGCAGCAAAACAAGCAAGTAAAAGAGCTACAAGTGGATTACCAATGAACTCTAATGCCTGAATAACAAACTTTGGTAACGCTTCAACTGTAGGTGCTACAACAGACAGAACCATTAAAAGAATCGGAAGTAAAATAACGAAAAACGAAACGCCTGTGCTTGGTAAACTGCTTGATGATGTATTAATACGAATAAGCTCAGGCTCTTTTTCTGGAATTACTCGTTTATGAACCCATTTTGCAAAAACAGGTCCGGCCACAATTGCAGCTGGAATGGCAATAATAAGAGCATAAATTAAAACTTTGCCAAGGTCTGCGTTATAAATTCCAATGGCTGTCATTGCCCCAGGATGCGGAGGTACAATTCCGTGCACAATTGAAAGACCTGCGATAACTGGAAGTGCAATTAATAGGATATTTTGCTTTGTTGTTTTATAAATCGAAATAACAAGTGGAATTAAGATAATAATTCCTACTTCAAAAAAGACCGGAATACCAATAACGAATCCTGAAATAAGCATTGCCCATGGAAGCTTCTTACGTCCAAAAGATCGAATGAAGAAGTCAGCAACTCTCATACCGGCTCCTGATTCAGCCATCATTTTTCCTAAAATTGTTCCAAGTGCTAAAATTCCAACTAGGTGTCCGAGTACACTGCCGACACCGCTTTCATAAGAAGTTACAATTTTATCTAACGAGAGTCCTGATGTTATAGCCAGAAATAAACTAGCTACAAGCAAACTAATGAACGCATGCCATTTGAACACCGAAACTCCAACAACTACAATTGCAATAGATATTAGCGTCATAATTAGTAGATAGAAATCCAAGGTTCATTCCCCTTCCTGTTGTATATCATGTCTGAATTTCAAATTTTTAGTATATGGCGAGCGCTTTCAAAACGTACTGTTTGCTGAAAGCACTTTCAATCTATAAATCAATTATAAGGAAAAATATTTCTTATATCAATGGATTTTACTAAAAAAAATTTAATCTTTTTAGTTTTTATCAATTTTTTTTATGAAAGACAGGAAAAAAGAACCACTAAAATACTTTTTATCCATTTACCCCCACCCATCCTTCTACTAAAAAACCTTTATAAAACTTTGTTACTTCTGTAAATCCTGATCTGTTTAAAAGATGCTTCATTTTCGCACTTGAAATAAGACGAATGGTATTATCGATTGATTTTTCAAAGTTAAGCCACTCTTCAATAGGAATTCCGTTTGAAAGCATGTATTCTTTCCATGCTTTCATTTGCCATTGAAACTCGCTTCCCTTTTCACCAACAATAGAAGCTACAAAAAGAGGATCTCCACTTTTTAATCGCTCACTTATTTCTTTTAGCAACTTCTCTTGTTCTGCTTCCTTCAAAAAGTGAAGTACAAGCATGCAAGTTGCACCTGTAAATTTCCCTGTTATACCTTCTACCTCTCCATGTATAAAATTGGCGTTTACCCCTACTTTCTTAGTGCGCTGTTGGGCGATACGAAGCATTTTTATAGAAGGGTCTCTCCTGTAAATGTCCATCCCTTATTTCTATTCCCGAGAGTTATAAGTTCTTGTCCTCCTCCAGCCCCAACGATAAGCATATGAATATGCTTGTTTTCTGAGGAGACATATACTGACATAAGATAATTCATCATCTTATAAAGTTCATCATATCCTGGGATTTTCAAGGGTATTTTTGTTTGATAATTATATACTTCATCACTATACCAATTCATATTGCTTACTTCCTTCATCTTTTCTCCTCCTATAAAGTCTTTCTAATCTCTACTCTTTTCGATAAAATTAATTAAGAACTATTCTCAATTATAAAGAAGAAGAAAAAAAGACGATCCTAGAAACATGGGGAAATAAAAATATCAGGAGCAATGATATGAAAAAGTGGCGTGAAATTGACACAGCTTTACATCGCTTAGAAAAAACATGCACATCATCTTGGACATACCGGCAATGTGTTATCACTCTTTTACAGCAAGAACTCTCTTTTGAAGCATATTGCCTGTCTGCAGTAGACCCTCACACATTACTTTCTATAGGAGCTGTTACAGAGCATAACATTGAAAGTATTCATCATCAGATTTTAAAAAATGAATATTTACAATAAGACGTAAATCACTATGCAAGACTTTTTCATCAAGAAATACGAGCAGCTGTGCTAAGTGAACAAAAGGATGAACAGCTTAAGAAAAGTTACAGATACACATCAATCTTAAAACCCGCCGGATTCAAGGACGAACTTCGTGCTGTTTTGGTATATAAAAATCAATGTCTTGGGTATTTAACGTTATTCAAAACATAAGAACACTTTCAAAGTGAAGAAAAAGAGCTTATTGAAAACCTTTCTTCCTCGATTGGTCGTGGACTTCAGACCTTTTATCATTTATTGTTAGAACCCGTTTCTTTACAACCTAAAATGTTGTTATTTTCTCCTGATCTTAAACTGATATCTTACACAAAAACAGGTATAAAGATGTTAGATGCCCTAAGAGCTTCTGAATCGTTAGAGGGGAATAAATTGCCAAAGTCAATTCAAGCCCTCTGCTACTGGCCGCTAGGAAGTGAGGAAGGGTCAGCACATACGCTACTTGCTCTTCAAAAGTACGGATTTCTAACGCTTTCCTCTTTACTCTTAATAAAAGATAAAAAGGATTTCAACATAGCCATAAATATCTCTCAGGCCTCTCCAACAGATATTCTAACCATTAATAAAAAGGATTATAATTTATCAAAACGTGAAAGTAATATCCTAGATTATTTAATTAAAGGTTCTTCAACTAAAGAAATAGCGAATGATCTCTTTCTTTCTCCTTATACAGTGCAAGATCATTTAAAATCTATCTTTCTTAAAACAGGTGTATCTACACGAAAAGAGCTTGTTTTTAAGCTGTTTACACGCTATACAATTTCCTGATTTTTTCTTTTGCACAATGATTCACAAATTGTTCATAACTTTATTGAAAACGCTTACCTTTTTTGTATATAATAAAAGTAAGGAAATTCTATAAAAGATTAAAAATTTTAATATAAATAACAAAGGAGAATGTCATGATTTTAAAAGCGCTACGAAAAAACCGGTTGCTTACAATTAATTATTATGAAGATGGGCTTCTGCAAACTTGTCAAGGGCGCGTTCATAATCTTAACCTCTTAGATCAAACTTTATTTCTGAAAGATGAAAAGCAAAATATTTTTTCGATTCGTTTATCAGGCATTCAAGATATACAATAAAAGGAGCTAACTTTAGTTAGCTCCTTTTGCTATTTATCCTGCCCAAACATCCTTTGCGAAGCGGCCTTGTTCTTCTAAATCGAGAAGAAAACGCTCTGCTTCCTCTTCACTTTTATGTTTTATGTCTTGATATGCCTTTTTCAACGTACTTTCTACGGCAGGAGCCATACTTTTGCCGTCTCCGCAAATATAAAGAGCTCCTTCTTTTTCAACAAGAATAGAAATCACTTCTGCTGCATCCTGTTCTATTAAGTGTTGAACGTACGTTTTGTCACAGCTTTCCATTCTTGAAAATGCCGTATGCAGGGTTACAATACCGTCACTTTCTGCTTTTTCAAGTTCATCTTTGTAAATAAAATCATGGGCTTCATTTCGGCAACCAAAGTAAAGATGGGCTTCTCCGAGTGTTTTTCCTTTCTCTTTTAACAGGGATCTGGCTTGTAAAAATCCTCTGAACGGAGCAACGCCTGTTCCTGGTCCAACCATAATAAGTGGTCTACTTTCGTCAGCTGGAAGCTCAAACCGAGACTGAGGTGTATTAATAAACATCATCACTTTTTCACCTGCTTGACATTGAGCAAGGTAAGATGAAGCAACACCATGATACATTCCATCTCCACTCCATGCTTTTCCTTCTACTACACTTACTGTAATACTTGCTTTTTGATTGCTCTTAAGCGGTGAACTTGAAATAGAATAATAGCGCGGTTTTAACGGTGGACAAAGTGTTAAAAAGCGCTCAAATGACAATTCACACGCTTCATATTTTTCAAGAAGAGACAGCATTGTTAATCGTTTGTTCGTCACGTTTTCACTATAGTGATCTCCTAGAAGGGCTTCAAGTTCATATTTATGCGGCGGACAAACGGTTGCTTCTGCTAACTCTTGTAGTGCTTTTCTTGAAACAGGTTCTTGCAATTCAACATTAAAAGTCAAAACATCTCGCACTCTTACAGGTTTATTCAACGGTAAGTGTTGAAGTCCATATACATCGCCTTCTAATATAATGCTTTCACTGCCGTCTAATCCGTAACGCTTCAATACTCGATTAACAAGCTCAGCACTATTTTGCGGAAGAATACCGAGGTGATCTCCTTCCTTATAAGAAACTCCATTTGGTAAAGAGATTTCAATATGACGTGTACTTCTGCCACTTTCTTCTCTCTGAAGCTCCTTATTTAACAGAATTTCTGCTTCTTGTGCTTTATACGTTTTGACAAGTGGATGCTGAACGTTTTCTTTTACAAATGTCACGTTCAATCCTTTTTTCTCTGCTACTTCTTTCGTTTCTTCGACGTTAAATGTTTCTTTCACTTTTTTCGTCAATTGATTTTTCCACTCATCGAGATGAAGCTCAAAGTCGCCGCTTGCATCTCCTTCTCCTCTATCTACAATCCGTTCTGCACCAAGCTTAGTCATTTTTTCATCAATTACTCTCGGTATCCGTTGATACGTACTTGCCCAGTTTCTGTCACCACATCCAAACACAGCATAGTGAACACCTGATAAATCATTTTTTGACGTTTCTAACCAGTTCACAAACTCCGTTGCATTATCTGGAGCTTTTCCATTATAGGAAGCTGAAACAATTAAGACTGCGCCTGATATTGGTAGCTTGCCACTATAACTGTTCAAAGAGGCAATAGTTGTGGAGAAACCGTATCTCTCGCCAAGCTCAGCAAGTTCATTTGCAATTCCTTCAGCAGTGCCTAAATTTGATCCATGAAGAACAAGAAGCGGTGTGTTATGCTCTTCAATGATAACGTCTTGTTCTACTTTTTCAGCTGCTTTGTTTTCGCTTTTATGCTCGTTTAGAGCTGCATATTCGCGCTCGCGAGTGCTTACTTTAATTGTAAAATTGTCAGGTTTTAATGTTAACGTTTCTTTTACTTTTAGTTCGTAGTTTCTATGATCTACAATATTAAATCTTTGCAGGATCATTCCTAGTACAAGCGTTGCTTCATGCAGTGCAAACTGTTGACCAATACATGCGCGCTGACCATTTCCAAACGGTTTGTACGCATGATGTGGAATTTTCTCTTCATCTTGGAACCGTTCTGGTCGGAATTCTTCCACATTTTCTCCCCACACTCTTTTGTCTCGGTGAAGATTTCCTAAAAGAACGCTTACGCTTTGGTTCTTTTCTATTGGATATTTTCCTCCGAGCATAATATCCTCTTTCGCATAAAGAGAAAAAGCTGGAGCAGTTGGCCAAAGTCGTAGGGCTTCATTTAAAATCATTCGAATATATTTTAACTTTCTTACATCTTCATAAGTCGGCATTCCTGTTAATACTTCATCAACTTCCTTGTATGCTTTCTTGAGCACGCGCGGATTTTTCAAAAGATAGTAAATCGCAAATGATAAAAGACCGCTCGTTGTTTCATGACCCGCAATTAAAAACGTAATCATTTGGTAGCGAATATTTTCATCATCTAGTTTCTCTCCTGTTTCAGGATCTTTTCCATTTAGCATATGGGCAAGAAGATCGTCCCCATCTACCTCCCCTTGTTTTTTACGCTCTTTAATAATCTCATCAGCGAGTTCAAACATGAACATTTTGTCCTCTTGAAATTGACGTTTTTTACGCACCATGAGCTTATCTTGAATAGGTAAACGATTCATTTTATTCATTGATTCATCCAATGCTCTTACCATACTATCTACAAATGGATGAGCTCCTTCTCGGTAGAAGCTATTGAAACGATAACCAAAACCGCAAAGACCAATTGTATCCAATGTTAGACGAGTCATATCTTCTGGTACATCAATTTCTTCTTCTTTATTTAGACGTTCCCATTTTTCAACAAGCTGTGTTGCAATATCAAGCATCATATGATGATAACCTTTCATTGCGCGTTGACTAAAACTTGGTAATAAAATATTATGGGCTTTTTTCCAATTCGGCTCTTCTGTATAACTTGTAAAAAGTCCGTCACCTGCAAACTCTCTAGCGCTTGTAAGAGACACTCCTAGCTGCTTTTGAAACTTCTCTTCATCACATACTTCAGCAACTAAATCATGTCCCGAGACAAATGTTCCTAAAGCATGTGGAAATTGAAATTGAAAAATAGGGCCTAGTTCCTGACCAATTTTCATAAATGTTTGCATTGGCTTATCTTTATCCATAAGCGGCAAGCTGCCTAACGGTCCATAAGTTTTAGGTTGTGGAATAGTACGTTCTTTTTCCATGAGAAAAGCCTCCTCTTTTTTGTGCAATTGTTTCATAAGATAGACTGACGAAAAATATAAGTATCTATCATTCTATTTTCATAAATTAATGTAGCGGAATGAATGTTCATTCTTTTCTTCTTAATAAGAAAGCGGTAGAATTTCTACACTCTCACCGCATCCCAACAACACGCTTCTAAACTATTCATAAGTTGATCACTTTCTGAAAGAATTTTTTTACGCAAAAGTTTTGCTATCTCAACATATGCACCGTACACAATCGCAAACAGTGCTTCTGTTGGTACAGAGCGAATAACATTTACTTTCTTTCCTTCCTCTAAAAACTGATAGAAAAAATCCATCATTTCTTGGAAAATGTCAATACTTTTTGAATCTAAATAGGGCGCATTGCTTTGGCTTTCTAAAAATGAAAAAGCATAAACGTGATCTCGGGCAAAACCAACTACTTTAAAAAACAGGTGTCGAAACTGTTCTCTAATACCGGAATCACTCGGATAGTTCTCTTGTAAATGGTGTGAAAAGCTTTCTACGCACCGCTGAAAAACAGCATTAACAAGAGCTTCTTTATGCTCAAAATAACGATAAATGGTCCCTGCTCCTACTTCAGCATTTAAAGCGATTGTCGGAACTGTTGTAGCGTTAAAACCTCGCTCTGCAAAAAGCTCGAGTGCAGCATCCATAATTTTATCGCGCTTATTTTGCATGATGTCCATCCTCTCAACAAGCATCTCTTAAGTAAGAATGAATATTCATTCTATTTTCATTTTACCTTCTTTCTCGTTCAGCAGTCAAACTTTTCATACTTTCTGAAAATCGCGTAGAAAAAACTTCATCTTTTATCACTGTTCCCGTTTTACACAAAAATACTCTCTTTTTTCACCCTATAGATTTAGCATCCAAAATCCCTCCTTCTCCATTACATATAAAATAAACAATCTTTATTTACAGATTAAAAAACCGGCATGTAAGTTCATACCGGTTTTTTCGTTTCTTATAGTTCTTCTCCATTGCTTGCGATGACTTTCTTATACCAATAAAACGAATCTTTTCTCTTTCTGTCTAATGTACCATTTCCATCATCATCTTTATCAACGTAAACGTAGCCATATCGTTTAGACATTTCGCTCGTTGACATCGAAACTAAATCAATTGGTCCCCAAGATGTATAACCAAGCAGTTCCACTCCATCTCCTATCGCTTCTTTCATTTGCTCAATGTGCTTGCGTAAATAATCAATACGGTACGTATCATGAATTGATCCGTCTTCTTCTACTTTGTCATATGCACCTAAGCCATTTTCAACAATAAAGATTGGAAGTCTATAGCGGTCATACATATCATTCAACACGATTCGCAAACCAACAGGGTCAATTTGCCAACCCCAATCAGATGCTTCTAAATAAGGATTTTTAAGAGAATTCATCAAGTTTCCATCTGTGCGCTCTCCCTCAGGAGCAGAGGATGACAGCATAGACATATAGTAACTAATTGTAATATAGTCAACAGGATACTGTTTAATAATTTCATCGTCTCCTGTTTCTTTGATAATTTTAATATCATTTTCAATGAAGAAACGCTCCATATATTTTGGATATTCTCCTCTTGCATGGACATCTGTAAAGAACAAGTTATCTTGATTGTCTTTTTGAGCTTTTAAGACATCTTCAGGGTTTGGTGTATTTGCATAGTGACTCATTCTTGCTAGCATGCAACCCATTTTTCCTTCTGGATTAATTTCATGCAATCTTTTCGTCACAAGAGCACTTGCTACAAACTGATGGTGAAGAGCTTGGTATTTCGTTTGTACGGGATTTTCCTCACGGTCTGACACAATCCCTCCTCCTGTAAATGGACTTAATGTAATCACGTTAATTTCATTAAATGAAATCCAAAACTTTACTTTGTCTTTGTAGCGAGTAAAGACCGTTTCCGCGTAGCGTACAAAATGATCAATCACTTCACGTCCTGCCCATCCATTATATTTCTCTGTTAGTCCGTATGGTGTCTCATAATGAGATAACGTTACAATTGGCTCAATGTTATATTTTGCGAGTTCATCAAACACGCGATCATAAAAAGCTAGACCAGCTTCATTTGGCTCTTTATCATAGCCGTTTGGAAAAATTCTTGACCAGTGAATAGAAAGTCGAAAAGCTGTAAAACCCATTTCAGCAAGAAGAGCGATATCTTCTTTATAGCGATGATAGAAGTCTACTCCTTCACGTTTTGGAAAACGTCCTGTACTCTCGCCGCTAAGTGTTTTACGAATTTGTTCTGAGGTGATTTCCATTGCATTATCTTTTGTGCGCTCTTCTTTTGGAATATATTCTACAAAGTCTGCAGCTGATAATCCCTTTCCATCTTTATCAAATGCTCCTTCAATTTGGTTAGCAGCAGTTGCTCCACCCCAGTAAAAGTTTTTTGGAAATGTTGGTTTAAATGTAGCCATATTTCATCTTCCTCTCGGTTTATTATTTTATAACGGTAAACACAGGCTCTTTACTATTCACATGCTTAAATGTTGATGGCACAACATCTAAATATTGATCTGTATTTGTTACAATAACAGGCGTTGTTGTTTGGTATCCTTCTTTTTGAATACCTTCAATATCAAATGTGACAAGCTTAGTTCCCTTTTTCACTTTCTCTCCTTGAGAAACGTATGCTGAAAAATGTTTGCCATCAAGCTGTACTGTATCAAGTCCAACGTGGATCAGTAGTTCGATCCCATCATCACTTTTTAAGCCAATTGCATGCTTTGTTGGAAACAAAATAGATACTTCTCCATCAAACGGTGCATATACAATCCCTTCTGTTGGTTCAACAGCTACACCTTTTCCCATTGCGCCGCTTGAAAAAACAGGGTCTTCTACATTTTCTAATGGAACCATTTCTCCCACTAATGGAGAAGAAAGTTCAGTCTTCTGACTGTTTTTCATATTAGTCACAGCAGGTTCTGCAGTTGCTGCTACCTCTGCTTTTCCTTCTTCTTTTTTTCCTTCTTTCTTTTTACCTTCAGCACCGATAATAAAGGTTAAAATAGTTGCTGCTGCAAATGAAATACTAATTCCAATCACATATCCTACCATTGGAGAATAAGCAGGAATTGTAAACATGCTGTTAAATACAAATGTAAAGACTCTTACATCGAACACTGCAATAAAGGCCCCTCCAAGTCCACCTGATGCAAGTAAGATTGGTATAAGCTTTTTATAGCGTAGGATAATTCCGTAAAGAATGGGCTCTGTTACCCCTGCGAATAGTCCTGATAAAAGGGCAGCAATTGAAAGGGACTGCAAATTTTTGTTTTTGCGAGCGCGAAGGTAAACACCAAGTGCAATTCCCATTTGAGCAAATGTGGCAGCTGCTGTAATTGGGTTAATCATATCTCCGCCACGTGAAAAGTTTGCAATCGAAATTGGCGTAATTCCCCAGTGAACCCCTAAAATAACGAGGATTGGCCAAGCAGCAGCAATTAAAATCCCTGTAAGAATTGCTGATTTATCTAGCATAAAGACAATGCCTGATCCAATGCCGGCACTTACATATTCAGCAAAAGGACCGAATGCAAGCGCTGTCAAAGGAACCATAATAAGCAAGCTGATCATTGGTACAAAGAATAATTGAATTGTATCTGGCGTGTACTTTTTTAATACTTTCTCAAGCATCGCATAAATCGCAATCGCAATCAGCATCGGGAAAACCGTTGAAGAGTAATCAATTGCAAGAAGTGGAATATTTAAAAAGTTTATATTTCCACTCTGTTCAATAAGAGCCGTAAAATTAGGTTCCAAAAGTCCTGCTGCAATGGCTCCCCCTACAAATGGATTTGCATTTAATTTCCGTGCTGCTGTAATACCGACAAAGACTGGGAGAAAGTAAAATACTCCTCCAGATGCGGCATTTAAAACGGCATATGTTGTACTTTTAGCATCCAACACGTTTAAAAGAGTTAACACGGCAAGGAGGGCTTTAATCATCCCTGCTCCTGCTAAAGCGGGAATAAGCGGCGAGAACGTGCCTGAAATATATTCAAAGACGCGAGAGACAACGCTAACCTTTTCTCCGCCGCCTTCTGCTCCTTCATCCCCACCTTTGATCGCATGGTTTTTCATAATCTCGCTGTATACTTTTCCAACGCGGTTTCCAACTACAACTTGAAACTGCCCTCCCTTTTCAACAACTGTAATCACTTCTGGGTGATTCGTTAGGGCATCTTTATTTGCTTCGCTATGCTTTCGAAGCTTAAAGCGAAGGCGTGTTGCACAATGGACAAGGGATATAATGTTGCCTTCTCCACCAACTAGTTCTACAATTTCATTACCAAGCTGCTTGTTATCCATAGCTCTTTCCTCCTTTTTAACGTAAAAAACCTGAAGGGAACACGAAAAGAGCATCGTCTTTTCTTTGTTCTCTTCAGGTTTTGCCTGCTAACCAGTAACAATCCTAAATGAGTGTCGTTATTTATTTTTTTCTCGATTAGAAACTCTATGAATGTGGATAATAAAGTATGATAACTCATCTTTCGTCATTTTAACATTATACTCTTTTTGTAAATATTTCTGTACTTTTTTTGTACATTCATCTGCTGCAGGATACTGATTTTTCACTTGCTCATAGAGAGAATTTTCTTCTTCATCATGCTCAAGCTCCCCGCGTAGCATTCGATAAGCAAAATAGCGTAAGTGTGTAATAAAACGATTGTAATTAATAGACTCTTCATCAAAGGAAATACCGTAGTGATAGTTCACAATATTTACAACACTATTCACGATATTTGTCATTTCCATTGTCTCTTCCATACCTGATGAATCTTGGCGGGCATTGAAAAGGTGAAGAGCAATTGATGCGCTTTCATCTTCTGGTAAACGAATGCCTGTACGTTCTTCAATCAAATCTAGTGCAAGAAGGGCAACAGCGTGTTCATCTTTATAAAATTTCTTAACTTCCCATAAAAGCGGGTTCTTAATGATAAGTCCTTCTTTAAAGCGGGTTAGTGCGAAATGAATATGATCTGTTAATGAAAGGTATACCGTCTCATTAAGCTGACATGATAGTTTTTCTTGAGCTAATTCAATAATGTCATTTGATACTTCTAAGTGGAGAAACGGAATATCTTTGAGAAGTTCAGATAATTTGTTAGCAGTAGATTCTGAGTGAATAACGAATGTTTTTTCAATCTTCTCTTCCTCAACTTCGTCTCCTGCTTTCTTTTGAAAAGCGAGTCCTCTTCCCATTACAACTATTTCTTGATTATGTTCACTTTCTGAAAGAATAACGTTATTGTTAAAAATTTTCTTTATGCGCATAATGATTCACCTTGTCACTGAAATTTTGTTCGCTAACAAAAAAACCCGAACTCATGACAGCATTATAGAAGCCTATAACACTCTAATGAATTCAGGTTTTGCCTGCCGAACAGTAACAATCCTTATCTATGAACTTAGTATACAACAGAATGATTGCGCTTGCAAACACTTTTTTAGTACTATTTTCACTAAAAACGTATAGAATTGAAATTTCTTTTCTTGTTTGCTGTTATACTAGGAAAGACTATTGGCTTAGAAAGGATGAAAACATATGCAAGAGCTACTTTCTTTTCTTCTTCATGAGAAAGAAAACCTATACTATCAATCTATCGAGAACATTACCATTATATCTGGAAATATCGTTGCATGTGATCCTAACTTTTTTGAGGAAGGTACCGCTTTCCAAAAAAACGTTCAACCTGGCTCATATCCTGTTTCTTTACTATTAGATAAAGAAAACTCTGTCGCCGGAGCTCTTATTACGTTTTCAACTCAAAAGCCAGTTCGCTTTGAAATGGCAACAAAACCTGGTCAACATATTAAAAATCTTAAGAAAAATATGATTTTTGGCCATCCTGTTGATACAGGTTTAAGCTGTTTTGCTGATGGAAGTGCTGTACTAAAGATGGAAGAGCTCGAAAGACAGAAAATCAACGAGCTTGGAGATGACTTTATTAGCTTCTATGATGACATTCTAGAAGAAAAACTTGAAGAACACGATGATATGTGGGGAAATTTAATCCTTGATGAAGAATATAACCTTAATGCCCTAATCTTCTCTTCCGGATATGGAGATGGATTTTATGCCTCATATTGGGGAATTAATGAAAAAGGAAATGTTGTTTCTCTTGTGACAGATTTTAATATTATGTAAGAGAATCCTGCCTACAAGGCAGGACTTTCTTACATATCAACTTTCATTTCCAATAGAGCATAGCTAAGGCTCTTTCCATGTGTATCAATGCTTAATGATGTTGTTACCCCTCCGCCCATAGCGTTATAGCACACAAATTGTAAAGCCGAAATATTAGGGAGTTCATATCTGATAACCTTACCTTCTACAATTCCTTCTAAATGTTTTTTCACTTTTTCTGCTGTTATCTTTTCACAAAGCAACTGATAATCTTGTTCATTGTAAGGGATAAGGGAAAGCATAAGCGTATTCCCTTTATCACCTGCTCGACTATGAGCGATATCATATAGTTTTTTCATGTGTTATATGCTCCTCTACTGTTATACTTAGCTTTACTTTATCTCGAGGTATAAAAGATGACACAATCCCAATAACATCATAAGCATATTTTCTAGCTCCTCCACCTCCAGCAGGTCCGTTCGTATAAAGAGCTTCAACTTCTTCTCCTATTAACCTTGCCCTCTCTAACGTATCTGTCCTTCCTGCAACTCGCATCCTAACTTCATATGGTTGGTTTCTATGATTAAATGATGAGTGGTGCAGCGAAGAACAGCCGATATAATCGATTTGAAAATCTGAAAAACAATCATTTAGACGTCTTCCTATAACTTCTCCTGCAAGTTCCGCTCGTTTAAGTGCATGCTCTCCGCCATAAGAAATTTCTCCTTCCCCAATGAAACCGGCATGATAGCCAACACTTACTTTTAAATTTTCAGGCTTCTCGCTTCCCCTCCCTCCGTAGACAAGAACAGCATCTTTTTCTACTTGTTCTAAATGGACAGAAGTAAAATCAGCACGTACATCAGGAGTTATATATTCATATGGATTTAGTACTTCATAGAGAAGCTGTTCCTTCACTGTTGCTAAATTTATTTCCCCTCCCGTTCCCTCTAACTTTCTAATAATTGCTCTTCCATCTTTTTCAATTTCCGCATACGGAAATCCTAATGTATCAAGGTCCTGTACTGGCTTTTTAACAGGATCTGCAAAATATCCTCCTGAAACTTGCCCCCCACACTCAAGCAAGTGACCAATAACTGTTCCTTGCCCAAGCTTATTGTAATCTGTCAATGACCAACCATAGTGATGCACAATAGGAGCTAAAAAAAGGGAAGGATCAGCAGCTCTACCTGTGACAATAATGTCCGCCTCCTTCTCTAAAGCAGAGATAATTCCCTCTATACCAATGTATGCATTAGCAGATACAATTTTTTGATACGAGTACAACGGCTCATTTGTTTCTAAAGAAGGTGTTGTCAAATCAATGCTGTGAAAAACATCATCACCAGTTACAGCTGCTACTTTCACAGGAATATTAAGTCTTTTGGCAATCTCGACTACTTTCTTTGCAGCTTCAATGGGATTTGCAGCGCCCATATTTGTAATAAGACGAACATTATGTTTATGAAGTGAAGGTAAAAGAAGCTCTATTCTTTTTTCTAAAAGAAGATCATACCCTTCTTTTTCATTTTTTTGCTTCCGCTTTTGAGCAAGAGCAATTGTGCGTTCTGCTAAACATTCTAAAACAAGATAGTCTAACTTCCCACTTTGTGCTAATAAAAGCGCAGGTTCTAACCGATCTCCTGAAAACCCCGCTCCAGATCCGATTCTTAACATATTTATCACCTCAAATAGAAATAGCTCCTGTTAAAAGAGCGAGAACAGTCATAACAAGCGTTGTACCAAAAGCCCATTTAAAAATAAATTTCTGATGATCAACTAGACTTACTCCTGTTAGTCCAATAAGAATGAAAGTAGATGCCGTTAGAGGACTAAGCGGAAATCCTGTTGTCATTTGTCCTAAAATAGCTGCTCTTCCAATTTCATGTGGGTTTACTCCAAAGCTTGCAGCAGTTTCACTCAAAATGGGTAAAACTCCGAAATAATACGCATCAGGAGTAAAAACTAGACTGAGAGGCATACTTGTTATAGCAACAAGCACAGGAAGATATCCCCCAAGTGAATCTGGAATAATAGAGACAAGTGATATAGACATCTCTTCAATCATTTTCGTTCCTGTCAAAACTCCTGTGAAAATACCTGCAGCAAAAATCATTGTACAAACAACA
This sequence comes from Priestia filamentosa, assembly GCF_900177535.1. Classification (NCBI taxonomy): domain Bacteria; kingdom Bacillati; phylum Bacillota; class Bacilli; order Caryophanales; family Bacillaceae; genus Priestia; species Priestia filamentosa. The sequence continues at coordinate 1,070,059 of NZ_FXAJ01000001.1, read as the reverse complement.
ATAATATTGCTTGCATGATTCGTAAGCCTTTCTTGCTGGTCTTTTGGATGAGGATAATTAATAAACAAAGCTATAACAAAGGCTACAAGAAATAAAACAGGCATTGGAAGCAGTTCACAAATAAGAGAAACTAGCAAAGTTAAAGTTAATAAAACGTTGAACCAAAACAGATTAGGACGTTTTGCACTTTCATCAACAGCTGCTGCTTGTTCTGACAGCATTTTGTAATCTTCATCGATTTTTAAAATCCCAAGCCTTCTCTGTTCCTTTCTCCCTAATATATATGCGATAAATAGAACCCAGACAATTCCCCCAAGCATTGCCGGAATAATAGGATTAAAGATATCTGAAGACTGGGCATCAAGTGTTGCCATTGCCCTTGCCGTTGGCCCTCCCCATGGCGTCATGTTCATAACTCCTGCAGCTAAGCCTACAACTCCTGAAAGAATAAGAGGATTCATGTTCAATTTTTTATAGATTGGTAAAAGCGCTGAAATTGTAATCATGAATGTTGCTGCTCCGTCTCCGTCTAGATGGACAACTAGTGTCAGTAAAGCTGTGCCTACTACAATCTTTAAGGGATCACCTTTTACGACAGCCACTATTTTTGCAATCATTGGATCAAACAGCCCTGCATCAAGCATTAAGCCGAAGTATAAAATAGCGAAAACAATCATAATTCCCGTTGGGGCGACTTGGATAAGTCCGTCTAACATCATATTTCCTAAGTCACGGCCAAATCCTCCAATTAAGCCAAACAAAATTGGCACAAGTACTAAAGAAACTAAAACAGAAACCCGTTTTGTCATAATGAGAAAAAGAAAAGTTCCGATTGTTAATAAACCTAACAATGCGATCATGTTTTTCCCCCTATCTTTTTTCGGCTAATAAGGTTCTATTTCCTTTCCACTTTGAATGCTTTCTACTTTGAGTCTATTTTGTGGGGTAGCAATTTTTTGGCTTCTTGGTGGCTTTGCGCTGTTCTCTACCCACTCAACAACAAGGTCAAAGCTCTGATGAACATAAGGGGCGAGTGGCTGTCTATCTTTTTGAATGTCATATTCACTACGTACAAGAGCATCAGAATGCGCACCTTTTTCAATCATATAAAGACGATAATCATTGTTTCCCTTGTTTTTAACAAGCTTTTCATACGGATAGGCATGAACATCAGGGAATAAAACAGCGTCCCATGTTCCAAAGACAGTAATAAGCGGGGCTTTAATTTCGCCTGTATTCTCAATTTCTCTCACTGTTCTTTTCACCTCGTCTGGTCTTTTATCAAAATGATAACTGTTAAAAATATAGTCATTGGACCTGTTGCGCAGCCCAAACTGATCATAGTTCGTATACTGTTGCCACGGTATTTTTTTCTTGGCTGTTGGATCTAGCTCATCTCGATATCTATTTAACGTATTGAACCATTTATGCTGATCTGAATAAAACCAGTAGTTTTCTGTTCCTTTAGGAAGACCTGCTTCATACATCTCTTCAATGGCTTTTTCTTTCTTCTTGCCTTCCCCGTAAAGAGCAACTCCTGCATGTTGAACAATTTGTGTATAAGAGGTAATTAAGTTGGGTTCATTTGCTCTCCATAGCACTCCTGCCATATCAACTCCACCATCAAAGAGAGGAGTTTTTTCATTATCATGCTCAAGAGCATAGCGTACAACATATCCACCATTAGAGTAACCAACAGCATATGTTGGAATAGGATGCTTTAATGAAACAAGTTTCCCTGCTCCTTCAGATTCAGGAGCGATAAGTTTACTTTTATAATGCACTGATAAATACGACTGAGCGGCTTTCGTTAATTGCCGAAATCTCATATGCCATTCTGCTAGAGAGTCGTCTTTTGAAACAAGCGCATTGTCTCCACCAAATGTTCCTTTATCTGTTGAAGCATATGCATATCCTTTTTCTAATACGTAATCACTGAAGAGAAGATCATTAGACATTTCACTCGCATTTCCTCCTGGAGCTGAAACAACAAGCTTTCCATTCCAGTCTCTAGGAACTCGAATAACAAAACGAGCGTCTTCAAACGTTCCCCGAATTTCTTTTCCTTTCACCTCTTTTGGACTGTAGTAGCGATAAAACCCTGTCTTATCTTCTTTCTCTCCCCATAATGTGGCGCCTGATAATCCTCCTGCTTTTTGAAGCTGTTCAGGATTCTTTGTTGTAAGCCAGTTCCCATTTTCTCCGTTGAATTGTTCTACTGTAACACTATGAGCTCCATCGATAACTCTTTGTGCTTTTGTACTTTCAGATATACAAAAAAAACAACAAGCAGCTGTACTAGCTATAAAAAACTTTTTAAAGTGAGTTCTTTTCATCCCTTCTCTCCTTTCCTCTACATCCTTTCTTTACTTTATATAGTGCAAGATGCATGCCAACCTGATCATTTCTAATGTTTCTTTCTCAAAAACAGCAGTTTTTAAAGAAAAGAAATTCTCTAACGGTAATTTTATTTAGAAAACGCTTTCTTATAGTTTTCTAAATTTCTAGAACTCCTCTCGTCTCTCGAAAATGAATTTCCTTTATACGAAGAGAAAAAGAAAAGATTTCTAAAAGGTTAGAACACTTTCTAACCTTTTAGAAATCTCACATGTTAAGCTTTTTTAACTTGTTGTACAAAGTAGCAAGAGAGATACCTAATAACTCCGCTGCTTTTTTCTTTCCTTCAATATTATATCCACATGTACTTAATGCTTTTTGAATATATTCTTTTTCTCTTCTTCTTATCATTTCTTGCAATGTTTCACTTTCTTCTTTGTTTTTTTCTCCTTTCTTTACAATAAATGAGGGTAAGTTTTCTACTGTAATTTGTTCGTTATCTGCCATACAGATAGCATAATCTACAGTATTTTTTAACTCTCTAATATTTCCTGGCCACTCATAACTTCTTAAAACGCGCACAGCTTCCTCCTCAAAAATGTACGAAGTAAATTCAGAAGTTTGAGATTCAATAAGTATAGAAATATCTTCTTTTCTCTCTCGTAAAGGAGGAACTTCAATGCGAATAACGTTTAATCGATAAAATAAATCTTCTCTAAAATGGTTTTTATGCACAAGCTGTTCGATATTATGATGTGTCGCAGCAATAATTCTCACGTCGATTTCTCGCTCTTTTGTTTCTCCTACTCTTCGCAGCTTTTTCTCTTGTAAAACACGAAGAAGTTTAGCCTGCAGACTTGAGGGCATATCACCTATTTCATCTAGAAATAGTGTGCCTTCATGCGCTACCTCAAAAAGTCCCGGCTTTCCATTTTTTTTCGCATTTGTGAATGCTCCTTCTCCGTATCCGAAAAGCTCGCTTTCTAGCAATGAAGATGGAATGGCTGCACAATTTACAGGAACAAATGCCCGTCCACTTCGCTCACTTTTATTATGAATACTTTGAGCAAATAGCTCTTTTCCTGTTCCACTCTCCCCTGTTATAAGAACAGGAAAAGATGAGGCTGAAGCCTTTTCAGCAATCGAGATGGCTTTTTTCACCTTATCACTCTTACCCATAATATCTTCAAACGTATACTTTGCTTCATAAGCTCTATTCATCCGGCTTTTTAATGTTTCAACCTTTTCTCTTTGC